>DATJAC010000290.1:0-26932 GCA_035516655.1 Alphaproteobacteria bacterium
CGGACCCAGCTCAAGGAGACCCATCCCGACGTGAAGCTGACCGAGCACGAGCTCGACGACATCAAGGGCAAGATCGCGAACGAGGTGCAGAAGATCACGGCCAACCTCAATAACGAGCTCAGCATCGCGCGCGTGCGCACCGGCAACCTCGCAGCCCAGGTGAACGAGCTGCAGAAAAAGGTGGGGCAGCAAAACGAGTCCGAGGTGACCTTGCGCTCGCTCGAGAGCGAGGTGAAGGCGAACAAGACGCTCTACGACACGCTGAACGCCCGCCTCAAGGAGACCAACGTCCAGCAGGACGCCTCCATGCAGCAGGCCGACGCCCGCATCATCTCGCGCGCGACGGTGCCGAACCTGCCGTTCTATCCGCGCCGCGACCTGATGATCATGGCGGCCCTCGTCGTCTCCGCCGCCTTCGGCATGGCCTTGGCCCTCGTCATCGAGTACCTCGACTCGGGCTTCCGCAGCCTCTCGCAGGTCGAGAGCCTGACCGGGATGCCGACCCTGGCACTGGTACCCAAGCTCAAGGACGCGGACGGCGAGAACGGGCGGCCGCACCAGATCGCGGTCGAACGCCCGAACTCGAGCTACGGCGAGGCGATCAGGACGATTCGGACCGGGCTGCTCCTGAGCCACCTCGATCACCCGCCCCGCACCGTCATGGTGTGCTCCTCCGTGCCCGGCGAGGGCAAGTCGTCGGTCGCCCTCTCGCTCGCCTGTGCGGCCGCGCGCTCGACGCAGAAGGCGATCATCATCGATTGCGACCTGCGGCACTCGAGCCTGCACAACTATCTCGGATGCCCGAACAAGATCGGGCTCACGGACTACCTCGCCGGCCAGGCGAGCCTGGAGGACGTGGTCGAGATCGATCCGCACTCGGGCGTGCACTTCATCACCGCCGGCTCGCGCGCGCCCAATCCGGTCGATCTTCTGGGCTCGCAGGAGATGAAGAAGCTGCTGGCCCGGCTGGCCTCGCTCTACGACCTCGTCGTGATCGATTCGCCGCCGATCCTGCCGGTCTCGGATGCGATGGTCCTGGTGCGCAATGTCGACAAGGTGGTCTATCTCATTCGCTGGGAGAAGACCAAGCGCGAGACCGCCCTTTCCGGATTGAAGCTCCTGGTCGATGCGGGCGCCAACATCGCGGGCATCGCCCTTACCCAGGTGGACGTGCGCAAGCACGCGACCTATGATTATTCCGACTCCGGCTACTACTACTCGAGCAGCTACAAGAACTACTACATCGAATAGCCCGGGTCCCGAGGGCGCTCGTGCCGCAAGCAACCCACCTGGCATCGGCCGCGCTGACGCTCGCCGGCGGCGCGCTGCTCTTGGCCCTCGCACTCCCGCAAGTCATGGGCGGGGTCAAGCTCATAGCGCAGGAGCGCACGCTCGACGATCTCGGGGGCGGCAACTATACGCGGAAGCTTTCGCCTGCCGAGATCGCCTACGCGGCCGCGCGCTGGAGCGAGGCAGCCCCCCTCATCGACGACAGCGATACCTGGGCCAGCAACGGCGACATCCTGCTCGCCGCCGCCGCGGTCCCGGGCAAGTCGGAGGCGGAGCGCCGCCGGCTCGTGGGCCAGGCCGGGGCGGCCTATCGCAAGGCGATAACCCTCGGCCCGGCCAATGCGCGCGCCTGGGCCATGCTGGCCTTCGATCTCTTCGCGGACCAGGCGCAGCCGCAGCAGCTCTTTCCCCTCCTCCGCATGTCGCTCCGCACCGGGCCGCGCGAGCCCGGACTTTCCTTCCCGCGTCTCGATGTAGCGCTCTTTTACTGGCGCCTGCTCGATCCGCAGCTCCGGGTGGCCATGCAGGATCAGGTCCTGATCGCGGCCTACGACAGTCCCATCCGCCTGGCCGAGCTCACCCATCGCCGCTATATGCTCGGGCAAGTCCGCGACATGCTGGGTGCCAGCCGCTACCTCAAGTGGCGCTTCGACGACATATATTCGCGCCTCTACCCCTAGCCCGGGGCTCGGGCGAGGGTTGGGCTCAATTTGCCCGCGCCGAGCGGTCCGTGACGCGCGGCCGGGCGCTTGACGGGGCTTGCAGGCGCCGGCCCAGGGTGCCGGAGGCCAAGCGGCTCAGCAACGACCCTCGCCCCGGCCCCGCCGCCTCGCGCTCGCCGTTTCGGCGGCTGGAGAAGGATTGGGCGTAGGCGGCCCCCATGAGGAGCGCGTAGGCGACCGAGATCGCCGGTATCTGCAGGCTGAAATCGACCGCGGAATGCAGCGCTAAGAGGGCCGAGGCGGCGATGCCGGCGGCGGGGTAGACGACGTCGCGCTGGCGCGTGAGCAGCCCGCGCACGCACACGGCCACGATCCCGACCAGGATGGCGAGCATGACGAGGAAGGCGGGCAGGCCGATCTCGAGGGCCAGCTCGAGATAGGTGTTGTGCGCGCGGTCGAAGGTCGCGACGTCGTAATCGAGCCGGTTGTCGCGGTACATCTGGAAGATATCGTGGAAGCCGCCGAGCCCGACGCCGAGGAGCGGATGATCCCGGATCGCCTGCAAGGTGAGGGTGTAGATGACCCCGCGTCCCGTCTCGTTGCCCGCGTAGTCGCTCATGCGGCCGGTGAGGCCGCTGCCGCTGAAGCTCAGCAATACCACCGCCACGATCACGAGCGCCAATACGGCGATCGGCACGCGGCCGGCCATCTGGCGCTGGCGCCGCGTGAGACGCATCGCGTAAGCCAGCGTCACGAGGCCGACGAGCGTCACCACGAAACCGCCGCGCGACTGGGTAAAGAGCAGGGCCGTCGCGATGACGACGGCGGAGACGAGCAGCACGTAGGGGCCGAGGGTCGCGGTCTCGACGAAATGCAGCAAGCCGAAACGGTTGAAGATGCCGTAGCGCAGGCTCTTGTCCGACACGTGGTAGAGCAGTGCCACGGTGGCGACCAGCGTGAGGCCGCAATAGGCGGCAAAGTTGTTGCGGTTGACGAAGGTCGAGGTCAGCGAATCGCGATAGGCCCACTTCTCGTACCACAGCACCATTTCGAAGTGGCCGAGCTCCATGACGAGCCCGTAGACCGCATAGACCATCCCGGCAACCGCGAGCGACCAGAGTGCGAGCTCCGCGCGCTCGCGCGTGCGGCAGAGCTGCACGGCGAGAAAAAAGACCCCGGCGTAGCTCAGGAGGCGGAGGATCGTCTCGCGCGCAGCCCCCGGGTCGACGGCGATTGCGCTTTTGAGCGGGACGCCGAGCACCCCGCTCGCCTCGCGCCAAAGAGGATTATGCCAGGCTTCGGGCGTCCAGCTGCCGAGCTGCACGAAGGCCCACAGGATGACCACGGCGAAGGCCAGCAAGGGGACGCGATAGCGGCGCCATTCGAGCTGAAGGAGCCCTTTGTCGAAGAGGGAGCCCACGGCAAAGACGACGAGCTCTAGGCCGACCGCTGCGCCGAGCAGGCCCCAGGCCCAGGGCCGGTTGCTGGCAAGGGGAAGGGGCGCCAGGCCGACGGTGAGGAGGAGAGCCCAGAACAGGAGTTTTGCCATAAGCGGACCGGATGGCCTCAAGAAGGCGGGCATCTATTTGAAGAGTTGGCTCAGTTGCTCCATGAGTTGTGCGAGGAAGGAACCCGAGCCTTCATTGCCCATGCTGAGGGCGGCCTGCAGCAGGTATAGCGATAGCAGAATTGGGATTCCCACTACCAGACAAAAAATCACGGTGATGGCCGCGTTGCCCAGGCTGGCGAAGGGATGGCGCCCGCCTTCCTTGGCACGGCGCTCGGGCGGGCGCTGCTCGCGGCCGGCCAGCCAGACGATGTAGTAGCGCCGCCAGAAGAGGGGAAACGACAAGCGGATGTCGATCTTGTGCGAGCCCCAGGTGCGCGCGCCGAAGGCCAGCTTGATCGCCGCGATCTGGGCGGGGGTGAAGCTCTGCGCGACCGTGGGATGGATGCGGCTGAAGAACTTCTCGAGGAAGGGATCGCGCGGCTCGTCTTTGACCATGCATCTTACTCCTGCTCGGCTTGCGGGTGAGGCCACAGCACCTGGCCGGCACCCGCGATATCGTCAGTAGGCGTTCTCGTGCACGAAGCCCACGAAGACCGTGAGGAAAAGGATCTTGAGGTCGAGGAAGAGCGACCAATGGTCGATGTAGTAGAGGTCGCATTGCACGCGGAGCTGCATCTTGCGCAAGGAGTCCGTTTCGCCCCTGAGGCCGTTGACCTGCGCCCAGCCGGTGATGCCGGGCTTGACCCGGTGGCGGCCGAGGTAGTCGTCGATGGTCTTCGCGAACTCCTCGTTGTGCTGGACTGCATGCGGGCGGGGGCCGACCAAGGACATGTCGCCGTTGAGCACGTTGAAGAGCTGGGGCAGCTCGTCGAGGCTGGTGCGCCGCAGGAACGCGCCCAGCCGGGTGATGCGCGGATCGTCGCGGGTCGCCTGGCGCACGTCGGCTTCTGCCGCCGCAGCCGCGACCATGGTGCGGAATTTGTAGACGGTGAACTCGTTGTTGTTGAAGCCGTAACGCTTCTGCCCGAACAGCACCGGCCCCGGGCTGTCGAGCTTGATCGCGATCGCGATGAGCGCCATGAACGGCAGCGTGAGGAACAGAATCACGCTCGCGATGAGCCTGTCCTCGAGCGACTTGAGAACGATGTTCCAGCCGTGCAGCGGCCGCTCATAGACCCCCAACATCGGGATGCCGCCAAGCGTCATGAAGCCGCGCGTCGGCACGTCGAAGCCGACCGCCTCGGGGCACAGCCGCACGTTGGCCGGCAGCGTCTTGAGCTCTTTGAGGAGGGCGGCGATGCGCTCGCTCTCGTGCCAGGGCAGTGCAATCACCACCTCGTCGACCGGATCCCGGCGAAAGCGCGCGAGCAGGTCGGCGATGGTGCCCGTTACCCTCACCTCCTCCTCGCCCGGAGCTGCTTTGGGCGGATCGTCGTCGTAGATGCCCACGAACTCGTATTGCTCGTCCTTGCGGGCGTGCAATCGGCGGCGCAGGCGCGTGGCGAGCGGGGTGGCGCCCACGATCGCGATCTTGACGCGCAAGAGGCCGCGCCGGCGCCAGCGGGCGAACTGCCAGTAGACGGCGACGCGCTCGAGCGCCATGGCAAGGAACGCCATGACCACCCAGAGCGCCAGCCAGACGCGCGAGAATTCGTCCGAGCTCTTGGTGAAATAGGCGAGCACGATGAGCGACAGCACCACACCGATCCAGCAGGCGAGCAGCTGGCCGATCTGAAAGCCGATCTGTTGGAGGTTGGCGAGGGTATAGACCCGGCCAAGGTTCATGACGTTGAGGGTGAGGATGCCGCCGGCCAGGATGGCGACGATGTAGTTGCCGGGCGTACTCCACGAATCGTGGCGCAGCCAGTAGCTGATGGCACCTGTCGCGATGACGAGGACCACGTCGGCCACGCGCAACGCACCCGTGAGGAAGGTCGGCGCGTCCGACGCCATCGCCATTCCGCGCGCGCTCACGCCAGCTCTCCTTCTGGAATGCCATGGCCCCGGGCCGGGGCCTCCGTCACCCGCCTGCTCAGTTGCGGCCGGCCGCTGCCCTGGCCCACGCCAAGTGTCGAAAAGTCTAGCATTAACAAGACCAAAGCACTAGCCGCGATGGATCCACAAGTTCCGCTCGTTGATCGAGTAGGTGGGGCGGTAGTGCACGATGCTCTTGGCGTTCACGACCTGGTTCTTGATCTGGTTGTCGAGCACGAGCGCCTGGCCGTCGACATAGACGACGAGAATGGCGTGATCGACCCTGAGGTTGAGATCCTTGAGCACGACGATGCGCAGCTGTTCGACCGGCCAGCCGAGAAAGCGCAGCGACCAGTACTTCGCGACCGCGTAATCCCGGCACATGCCGCGCTTGTGGAGGAACTCGAGCGGGGTCTCCCAGATGGCGTCCGTGAGATAGGGGACGTTGTTCATGAAGTCGTTGACCTGCTTGAGCTGGCTCATCTTGTCGGTGGTCTTGATGCCCTGCAGGAACGGCGTCCAGCGCTTGAGCTCGCACATGTTGAGGGCGGCATTCTCGCAGACGTCGGCCATCGGCTCCGGGGTCTGATTCATCCGCGCGATCACGCCGCCCCATTGCGGCAGCATCTTGGGCAGGTCGGCATTGTTGACGAGGGTCTCGGTCATGCCGAAAAGCTGGGGATAATCGACCGCGCGGGCGGCCGTGGGCCATGCCGCCGCGAGGGCGAGGGCGACCGCGATGCTGTATGCTGCAGTGCAGCATAGGCGTTTCGCTGCCGCCGTCCCGATCGCCGCCTGGAAGCCGAGCATGACCCACCCTTGCCCCCGCCGGAGCACCCGCGCGCCTGGCCGGTCGAGCGGACCTTGCCCGCGCCCCCGCACGGGCGTCAAGCGAGCAAAATCCGCGTCACCCTGCCCCTTTCTCCGGGGCCGCCGCCGACGCACAACGAGGCCGCACCCGCGCCTTTGGGCGAGTGCCCTCTGCCCATCCATAGGTGCCGAAAATTAAAAGATGATAACGAAAAGACGATGACGGCAGGGCCGGTAGCGGGGGGCAGGACTAGCCTCGCCGGAAGAGCCAGAAGGCGTGCTCCGTCACCGCGTAGACGGGGCGGTAGTCGACGATGCTCTTGGCATCGACGAGAAAGCCTTTGTGCAGGTTGTCGAGCACGAGGTCCTGGGACGGCATGTGCACGACGAGGACGGCGTGGCTGGTCGGCCGCCCGGTATGGCCGTCCGGCATGTCGAGGATGTCGAGCACCACGATGCGCAGGCGCTCGGAGGGCCAGCCGAGGTAGCGCAGCGACCAGTATTTGGCGACCGCGTAATCGCGGCACATGCCGAAGCGGCGCATGAACTCGAGCGGGGTTTCCCAGACGGCGTCCACGAGATAGGGGACGCTGTTCATGAAGTCGTTGACGCGCTTGAGCTGCGTCAGCTCGTCCAGGCCCTTGAGGCTGGAGAGGAACGGGGTCCATTTCTGCAAGGCACAGAAGCTGAGCCTGGGATCCTCGCAATTGGGGTCGAAGGGCTCCTTGGTCTGGTTCATGCGGTCGATGACGGAGGCCCATTGCGGCAGCAGCATGCGCAGGTTGGTCCCCTCCATGCGAACGCCGGTGCTGCCGAAGAGGCTCTCGCTTTCGAGCGCAAGGGCCGGTGGCGGGAGCAGGAGGCCGAGGGCGAGGGCCGCGGCAGCTAGGGCCAAGCCTGGCCTCCGGCCGCCGCAAGCTGCCGTCGTCCGTGGGCCGAATAGGAACATTGACCGCTCCACTCCGTGGCCGAGGGCGATTCCCGCGGCCGAAAACTTGTGTTAAACCTGGGCCATCCTGCCGACGGGCGAAATCTCCGCCCGCCGGAAGCGGCCCGATCATACAATCACAAGCCCGGGCTGCCCATGCCTGGGGCAGGTCGAGACAGCGTCCGAGGCTCTCATGTCGGATTTACTGAATTCCGAGCCGAAAGGAAAGCGCTGGCGCGTCAGCGCCGGCGTCGCCCTCACGGCGGCGGCCATCCTTCTCGTCGCCGCGATCGGGGTATTCGAGGTCTTCCGCTTCGTCGATGCCTTGCGGGAGCGCGATCTGCGCACCTGGCAGGACCGCCTCGGCCTCGTCGCCGACAGCCGCAAGGCCGCCGTCGAAGCCTGGCTCGGCCAGCAATGGCAGAACCTGGAGGACGTCGCCGACAGCGATTCGGTGCGCCTCTTCCTGACCCAGGTCAAGCTCGCGGGCGGCGATGTGAGCAAGGTCCAGGACGGCGAGGCCCAGGCCGAGTACCTCCAGAACATGCTCATCGTGCGCGCCGACGGCGGCGGCTTCAAGGCTCCCGCGCTCGGCCCCGAGGTGCCCGCCGACATCCAGCGCATCGGCCTTGCCGGCATGGAGATCCTCGATGTGGACGGCAAGGTGCTGGTGACGACCCGCAACATGCCGGCCATCGACTTGACCACGCGCCAATTTATTGCCGGTGCCGCCAAGGCCCGGCGCGTGGAGCGCGACATCTTCCTCGACCCCGCCAAGCAGTCGGCCATGGGCTTCCTCGTCCCCATCTATGCGGTGCAAGGCGAAGCGGTGGCGGACCAGCAGGTCGGCTGGGTCTACGGCGTCAAGGAGGTCGGCAGCGAGCTTTATCCCGCGCTGAAGCAGCCGGGCGACATCGCCACGGCCGAGGCCGTGCTGGTGCGCCAGGAGGGTGCGGTCATCCGCTATCTCTCCCCGCTGCAGGGCGGCCGGCCCCTGCTCTCTTTGGCATTGGCGACCAATACGCCCGAGCTCGACGCCGCAAGTGCCATCGCCGCCCCCGGCGGCTTCGACATCAAGCGCGACTACCGCAACGTCCCCGTGCTGTTCATCAGCCGCAAGATCGCGGGTGCGCCGTGGGTGCTGCTCTACACGGTCGACCGCGAGACGGCGCTCGGCCCGAGCGACCGGCGCGCGCGGGACCTGCTGACGGTCTTCCTGCTCGCGATCCTGCTGCTCACCGCCGCCATCATCGCCATCTGGCGCCACGGCGCCTCCCAGCGGGCGTCCGAATCGGCCCGGCGCTACCGTGAGCTTGCCTTGCGCTTCGAGCATCAGGGCAACTTCCTGCGCCTGGTGACGGACAGCCAGCCCAACGTGATCTTCATCGCCGACGAGGCCTCGACCTATCGCTTCGCCAACCGCAAGGCCGCCGAGGAGGCCGGAATCTCTTCCGCGGACATGATGGGCAAGACGCTCGCGGCCGTGCTCGGGCCCGATGTCGCCAGGCGCTTCGAGCGGCTCAACCGCACGGCCCTCGAGGACGAGAAGATGATCTCGGCCCTCCACCGCACGGGCTCGGGACGTTCGCTTCGCGTGCTGCAAAGCGAGCATATCCCGCTCACCACCATGCCGGACATCGTGCCGCGCGGCGTGCTCGTCGTCGAGCAGGACGTGACGGTCGCGGTCAGCGAGCGCGAGCGGCGCGAGCGCACGCTCGCCAAGCTGGTCAAGAGCCTGGTCAGCCTGGTCGACCGGCGGGACCGCTATGCCGCGGACCATTCCGCGCGCGTGGCCACCGTGGCGCACGCGGTTGCGACCGAAATGGGGCTCGAACCGGCTCTCGTCGAGAGTGCCGAGATCGCCGGCAATCTCATGAATCTCGGCAAGATCCTGGTGCCGGCCGACATCCTCACCAAGGAGGGCCGGCTGAGCGAGGAGGAGATCGAACACGTGCGCGACAGCCTCGATGCCACCGCCGACTTCCTCGAGGGCATCGAGTTCGACGGGCCGGTGGTCGAGACCCTGCGCCAATCCCGCGAGAATTGGGACGGCTCGGGCCGGCCGCGCGGCCTTGCGGGCGAGGCGATCCTGCCGACCGCGCGCGTGGTGGCCGTCGCCAATGCCTTCGTCGCCATGGTGAGCCCGCGCCTCAACCGCCCCGGCCTCGACACGAATGCCGTCGTCGAGGCGCTCGTCCGCGGCATGGGCACGCGCTTCGACCGCGGCGTGGTGGCGGCCCTCATCAATTACCTCGACAACAAGGGAGGCCGCAGCGCCTGGGCCGAGTTCGCCAACCTGCCGCGGAGCTGAGCCGGCGGATTAGCGCGGCGCGCGCTTTGAAATCCCGGGTCTCCCGCCCCACTTAAAGGCGGAGCTTGGCGGCCGCCCGCGTCTCCCGGCCCGGGAGGGGCGAGACGGCCGCCGGGTCAACGAGGAGCAGCATGCTCAAGCGCCTCTTCGCATCGCGGCCGCGTCCGCAAGCGACCGAGCGGGTCACCAGCGTGCCCCCGGGCAGCCGCGTCTATGCGATCGGCGACATCCACGGCCGCGCCGACCTCTTGGCCGACCTCCACGGCAAGCTCAAGGACGACGCCCGCCAGGGTAGCGTCGAGCGCCGCTGCGTCGTCTATCTCGGCGATTACGTCGACCGCGGCCTGCAGTCGCGCGAGGTGATCGACCTCTTGCTCGACGCCCCGCTCGAGGGCTTCGAGAGCGTGCACCTCATGGGGAACCACGAGGAATTCATGCTTCGCTTCCTCGATGAGCCGAAGGCGGGGCCCGGCTGGTTCATGAACGGCGGCGGGGCGACGCTCTATAGCTACGGCGTGCGCATGCCGGCGCGCGGCACCGACCTCACGCGCATCAACCATCTCGGCGAGCAGCTGCGCGGCAATCTGCCCGAGCGGCACCTTGCCTTCCTCACCCGGCTCAAGCGCTGGCACATCGAGGGCGATTACTATTTCGTCCATGCCGGCATCCGCCCGGGCGTGCCGCTCGAGGAGCAGCGCGACGAGGACATCCTCTGGATTCGCGAGCCCTTCCTCGACGATCAGAGCGACCACGGCAAGATGGTGGTGCACGGCCACACGATCACGCCCGAGCCCGAGCTGCGCCCGAACCGTATCGGCATCGATACGGGGGCTTATGCCACGGGCGTGCTCACCTGCCTCGTGCTCGAGGGCAGCGAGCGGCGCTTCCTGCAGACGAGTGCCCAGAGCTGAGCTCTCGGGCGGCCGCCGAGGACGGCGAGACTTGGAGCGCGATCCGATCAAGCGAAAGCGCGTTCCCTTTCGTCACCCCCGCGGAAGCGGGGCTCCATGGATGCCTGCGTTCGCGGGCATGACGAATTGAACTTGGTCACATTCCGCTCTGTCCCTCCTCGGCACAGACCTCGGCGAAGACTTGCGCCAGTTGCCGCGCCTCCGCGACGATGGAGTAGCGCTGGGCGCGCGCGATGCCGCGGCGCACGCATTCGGCGCGCAGGGCCCCATCCGCGGTCAGGCGCTCCAGGCAATCGGCGCACGCCTCGGCATTCTCGCTCTCGAAATAGAGACCCGCATCGTCGACGATCTCGGGCGTGGCACCGGCGCGCGCGGCCACGACGGGGCAGCCGCATGCCATGGCCTCGAGGCTGGTACGGCCGAAGGTCTCGGAAAGCGAGGGCTGGATATAGGCCTCGGAAGACGCATAGAGCGCGCGGAGTGCTGTCACGGGGAGACCCTCGAGGAAGACGAGGCGGCCGTCCAGCCCGTACCCGTGCGCAATGTCCACGAGCCGGCGCCGATAGAGCTCGCCCTCGCCCCACTGGGAGCTGAATTTGCCCACGATCGCGAATTGATGCGGCCGCCCGGACGAGGCCACGAAGCGGCAGAAGCCCTCGACCGCCGTATGCACGTTCTTGTAGGGATATATCTGGGAGACGAACGCGAAATAGGGCCTCTCGAGCGGCAGGTCCGCAAGGGCGGCACGCTCCTCGCCGCTGAGCGCGCCGGGGTGAAACAGCGATTCGTTGCGTCCGTGCGGTACCACTCGGGTCTTTGCCAGTGCCGCGGGTGCTACGCCTGCGAGGAGCGTCTTCGAATAGAGCGAGTTCACCACGATGCGGTCCGCGCGCCGGACCGTCATCGCGAAGAGCGCCTTGCGGTAGAGCTTGATCCAGGGCTTGAGGTCGGCGGCATTCAGATGATGGAAACCGAAGATGCCTTGCACGAGCTTGACCGATGCCGGGAGATAGAGCGGGCGCGTGCCGGCGTTGGCCATGAGCAACACATCGATGCGCTGCCGCGCGAGCCAGCGCCCGAGGAGAAGATGCTCCGAGAGGAGGCGGAGCGGCTGATGGGTGCTGTCCCAGCCGAGCAAGTCCGCATGCGCCTTCGGCGCCCGGCCCATGATGAACGCGCGTGTGCCCTCGCTGAGCACGAAATGATATTCCGTCGCCGGGTCGACCTCGGGCAGGAATTGGGCGAGCTGCGAGAACCAGCTCAAGAGGCCGGAGGGCGAGTGGATGTTCTGCGAGAGGGTCGAGACCGCGACCCTCACCGCCCACCCCCGCCGGCCGAGGGCTCAAGAGGGTGCCGGGGCGCCATCGCGGACGAAGAGAAAATCGGCCTGGATCGCCTGGCCTTGGCGGTCCTCGCTGAGATTGTGCACGCCGCGCAGGCGGAATCCGCGGCCGGCGAGATAGGCGATGACCTCGCCGCACAGCGCCTGCCCGACGTAAAGGACGACGAAGGAGAGCTCGACATAGACGTAGCGGAAGCGTTCGAGCAGCTCGCCGCAGCCCTGCAGCACATCGAGCTCGGCTCCTTGAACGTCGATTTTCAGAAGGGCGGGGGCCGCGATGTCCTCGGCCGAGAGAAACGATGCAAGGGGGGCGACCGACACGCGCTCGCGTCCGACCTCCTCGGTGCCGGGAAATACCGTGGTCATGGCTTGCGATATCGGCAAGAGCGACGAGCTGTCGTGCCGGCGGGAGATATGCATCTCGATCTCGCCGGAGTGCGTGCCGATCGCGGCACGGTACAGTCTTGCCGGCGAGGAGGGCGGAAAGAGCTTGAGAAAGACCTCGGCCGGTCCCCGCTGCGGCTCGAAGGCATGGATTTTCGCGCCCGGAAAAAGCTGCCAGGCGAGGAGCGAGAATTGTCCGAGGTTCGCGCCGACGTCGACGACCGTGCGCAGCTCGAGGCTGCGGAGCGCGCCGGAATGCTCGATGGTGGCCGCCACGCCGCGATAGAGACCATGGCGATATTTCCGCTGGCCGAGAAGCCGCACGCCCTTCCTCAATTTCCTGAGAAAAGGCGAGTGCCGCGACGCGTCCGCACTCACGGCACACCCCGCGCGCGCGCGCGCCGCCGGGTTGGCACCACTAGCGCTGCCGCCCGGGGAGCGGCCGGCGCACGAGCACCGAGCGGCTCGCCAGGCGCGGCCGGAAGGCGACGCCGCGCAGCGGTGCTGCCTGCCGCACCGGAGCCTGCAGCACCTCGAGCTGGGGCAGCTTGCACAGGATGCCCGCGAACAGCCAGAAATAGGTATTGATGGGGTCGATATCCATCGACCAGCCCTTGATGCTTTGCACCGCCATGATGGCGACGAAGGCGGTATAGGCCGCGGCCGAGGCCTTGAGCTCGGGCGTCCTCACCACCCGGCGCGCCCTGAGGCCGACCACGATCAGCGTGCCGAAGATGCCGAAGATCGCGATGATCCCGGGGAAGCCCAGCTCCACGATCGCCTTGGTGTAGTAGCTCTCGTTGTTGAGGGGCAGGTTGAAGACCGGAAGATATTGCTTCGGGAAGGCATAACGCGCGGGTCCCGTGTCGGCACCCGTGCCCATGCCGAAGGGGACCTCCTCCAAGGCGCGGAGCGGGCTCTTGAGGATGAATTCCTCGCCGTAGCTTCCGGTGAGCTGGCCGGTGACGCCGAGCACCTGGAGCGGATCGACGCCGCCGAGATCGAGGGCGCCATAGACGAGGATCGGGACGACCACGACCGCAGCCATGACTCCCTTGAGCCGCCCGTCGAGCAGATAGAGTGCCACCACCATCGCCGGCGTGAAGAGATAGGCCTGTCGGCTGCCGGTGAGGAAGGAAGCGACGACGACGGTGTAGAACACCAGGCCGGCGAAGCGCCGCCACTTGCGCGAGGGATCGACCCTGCGCGTGAGATAGGTGATCGCCGTCATCGAGAGGAGAAAGCCGTAGTACTGCGACACGAAGGAGAACGTCGCCGGAATGCGGTAGAAGCGGCCGCCGTAATCGAACTCGCCGTAGCCTTGCGTGGCATCCCTCGCCGCGGCACCGTAGAACATCTGCATGGTCTCGCGATAGCCGAAGCCGAGCGAGAGGAACCACTGCAAGAGCCCGATCGTGCTCGGGATCAAGGCCAGCACCGTCATCAGCCGCAGCAGGCGGACATGATCGGCCGGGCGGCGGATCATGGCCCCCATGACGAAGACGAGCGGCAGATAGAACAGCCATACCTTGGCCCCGATCGCCGCCGCCAGCATGACGGTGACGCCGGGGTTGAGGGTCTGCAGCAGCACGAGCGCCGTGAGAAAGCCCAGCGCCAGGATCAGGACTCCCGGTACCCGTGCCGCTTTGACTTCCTTCGAGTGGAGCAGGAAGAGCGAGACGTAGAGCGGGACGACGAAGAGGATGTCCTTGAGGAGGAGGGCCAGCGGATTGTGCCCGGAGAGCAGGATGGGAATGCCCGTGAAGGGTGTCAGGAGCAGGAGGCCATAGACCATGCGCCGCCAATCCAGGACGGCGACGAGCCAGAGGCCGAGGGTCGCCACGGCGCCAATGGCGAAGACGAGAATCATGCCGCTCTCAGCTGCCGACGCATGCGCGGAGCCTAACATATTCTACGCATGCGAGGCTAGCAGAGGCACCCGGCCTTCGGTGCTCTATCGCCTGCTCCCCAGCGAGGCAAGGGTGAGCCGAAGGCCCTCCCGCAATCCCGTCCCGGCGCGCACTCCGAGGGCCGCCGCGGCAGCGGCACCGTTGCCGATCGAGACTCGGATGTCGCCCTTGCGGGGCGGGGCGAAGCTCAGCTGCGGCGGAGTGCGATTGAGCTCGCCGAGGAGCTCGGCGAGCTTCCTGATGCTGGTCGCCTCTCCGGTAGCTACGTTGTAGACGCGCGCGTCCGCCGCACTCGCCTTGGCGAGGGCCGCCATCGCGGCCGCGAAGGCGCCGACCGCGTCGCGCACATAGACGAAGTCGCGGGTTTGCCCGCCGTCGCCGAAGATGACGATCGGGGCCTTCGCGATGAGGCGCTGCGCGAAGATCGAGATGACGCCCGAGTAGGGTGAGCTCGGATCCTGGCGTGGGCCGTAGACGTTGAAAAGGCGCAAGCCGAGGGTCGCCACGCCATGGACCTGGGCGGCGACGCGCGCATGGAGCTCGGAACCCGCCTTGTCGGCGCCGTAGGCCGAGAGCGGGCGGAGCGGCTCCGTCTCCGCCAAAGGGACGTTCGGGTTGTCGCCATAGACCGCCGCGGAGGAGGCGTAGACGACCGGCACCGGCCCGCTACCGCCCGCAGCGCGCGCGGCGTCGAGGATATGGATGGTGCCGCCGAGATTGACCCGGTTGGTTCCGGCCCAGTCGTCGTTGCAGCGCTCGACCGACGCGATGGCGGCGAGGTGGAAGCAGCCCTCGATGCCGCGCATCGCCGCCGAGACGGTGCCGCGGTCCGCGACGTCGCCGACGAGAAGCTCGCTCGCCGCCGGCGCATTCTCGCGCTTGCCCGAGGAGAGGTCGTCGAGGATGCGGACCCGGTGCCCGGCGGCCACGAGGGCATCGGCGAGATGGGAGCCGATGAAGCCGCAGCCGCCGGTAACGAGATAATGAGCCATCGCCTCTCTTCCCTCGGATCGATCGCGGCACTCAGAGCCCGGCGAGCCAGCCGGCGAGCCGCTCATGATAGTGCCGCCAGCTGTGCTCCTCCGCGCGCGCGCGCGCGTTCTGCCGCATGCCGGAAAGACGGGTCCGGTCGTTATAGAGGAGCGCTATCTTCGCAGCGAGCGCCTCGACGTCGCGGATCGGGACGATGAATCCGTCGACCCCGTCGCGGACGACCGAGCCGGCGTTGGGTGTCGTGATCACGGGCAGCCCGCTCGCGAGTGCTTCGAAGACGACAAGGGCCGATCCTTCGTGGAGGCTCGGGAAAACGAACAGGTCCGCCTCCTGAAAATGGCGCTGGATTTCCTTGTGCGGCACGTAGGGGATGTGGTGGTAGAGGCCCGCGTAGTTCTGCAAGCCGCGGCCGCTGCCCGCGACGGCGCCGATGAGGGTGAGCTCGATCTCGGGCAGCCCCAGGCGCTTGACCGCCTCGAGCAGATATTTGATGCCCTTGCGCTGGCTGAGCCGGCCGACATAGAGCAGGCGAAATCGCCCATGACGCTCCGCCACCTCGCTCCCTCCCGGCCGCGGCACAAAGCGCCCGGTGTCGACGCCGTAGGGCAGCTTCACGATCCGCTCGGGCGCGACACCGAGGGGCAGGAGAGTGTCGCGCACGTAATCCGAGGGTGCCAGCACCCAATCGGCGAGCGCGAGCTCGGCGCGGGCGTGGGGAAACACCCAGGCGGGGTCCTGGACCTCCAAGTCCTCGGCGAAATCCGGCTGCAGCCGCTTCTCCTCCGCAAAAATCCGCAAGGCCGCCTCGAGATAGCCGGTGGTCTGATCGAGGATGCAGATCACCCCTGCGGCCTTGGCGGCTCTGAAGGTCTCCAGGCACGCGATGTCGTGGCCGATCACCGCCTTCGGCCGCCGTGCCGCCACGATGCGCCCCGCCCAACGCTCGACCCATTCGAGCTTCCAGCGCCGTGCTTGCGAAAGCCGCGCGCGGAGTGCCGGCGTGCGCTCGATCGCATAGTCGAGGAGGGCGAAGAGCGGCAGATGGGAGACCAGCGCCTCGTCGAGGCCGGCCAGGTTGCGCCGCCCGAGGTAGCGCTCCGCGCGCGCGCGGCTCAGCGGCGGCAGGCTGCGGAGCCACGCCCACCACGGCGAGTGAGGCTTGTAATAGAACGCGGTCAGGAGGCGGTCGAGCATGCCCGCCTGCTGCAGGCCGTAGGCCGTCTGATAGCTGTGATGGGTGTAGGGGTTGAAGACGATTATGCGATCGTTGGCCATTGTGCTTGCCGTATCATCCCCCAGGCCGCCGGGGTAAGGTATCCTCGGCCAAGGGCGCTGGCAACGTGCGGAGGCCGCGAGGCTTGGCCATGACCGGGGAAGTGAGTGCCGCGCGCTGGGCCGAGGCCCAGGCCGTCGAATACGAATATTGGCGCGGCCTCACCTTGGCCGAGCTCTTGCGCATCTGTGCCGAGAAGTCGCTCTTTCTCGAGGCCCTCGAGCCCGCGCGTCTCTCGGCACTCTTCGAAGGCAAGGAGGTGCTGGAGATCGGCTGCGGGCCGCTGGGCCTGAGCGTGGCATCGTTTTACACCCACAAGCGCACCCTCAAACGCCTGGTCAAGGTCGAGCCGCTGCCGCACCTCGCCGTGGCCGAAATTGCGGCGGCACGGGTCGATTGGGCGCGCGCCGTGATCGAATGGACGGAAGCGCTCGCGCGCGAAGGCGAGTACCTGCAGCGCCCCGGCGAGGCCCTCGATCTCTCCGAGTCGTTCGACACGGCGATTACCTACAACGTGATCGATCATACGCAAGACCCGCTCGGGATTTTGCATAACGCCTATGCGGCGCTGCGTCCGGGCGGCATCATCCTGATCGGCGTGGATTGCTTTTCAGCCCTCGGCCGGATGAAATTCGAGCACTATACGCGCCGCACGCAGAAAGGAGCGATCGTGGTGGACGCGCATCCGCACAGCTTTGTGCCGGGCAAGGTGATGACCCTCCTCGCTGAGGCGGGCTATCGCGACGTCGAGTGCCTCAATCTGCCCACGCGCTTCCGCCGGCTTGCGGGGAGCGCCTTTCGCGCCACATTTTTCGCGCGCAAGCCGGCGGGATAGCGCCGGGTGCGGCTTCAGCCTCAAGGCACTCCGAGCATCTCCCTGAGCCATCTTGCGGCCAAGGAAAAATCGTTCAGCGACGGCGTGAAGAGCGGGAGGATCGCCATGCCGAGCCGGCGGCGCAGCGCCATCGCCAGGACCGCGAACCCGACCGTCTGGGCCAACACGAACGCACTCGCCGCACCGACGATGCCGAAGAGCGGGATGAGGATGACGAGGGCTACCGCACTTGCCACCAGGGCAGCAGCCTCCGCCACGATGATCGTCTTCGGCTGGCCGATCGCCTTGAACGCCTGGCTCAAGAGCGATTTGCCGGCGGAGGGCGCGACACCGATCGCGAATACCTGCACCGCACCGACGGTCGGGTGGTAGGCCGCCCCGTAGATCCAGATCATCAGCCAAGGGGCCAGGACCAGGAGGAGGAGGCCGCCGCCAAGCGAGAGAATGAGGGCCAGGCGCAAGTAAGGCCCCATCGCTTCCGCGCGCGCCGCATCGTCCTCTGCGGCGGCAACCTTGGGAAAGAGCAGCGAACCGAGCAGGGTCACGAGACCCGTCGCGCTCAGATAGACGGACATCGCCACGAGGTAAAAGCCGAACTCGGCGGCGGGAAGCCACTGCGTGATCAGGATCTGATCGAGGCGCTGCGAGGCGAGTGCCAGGAGATTCCCCAAATGGAGCCGCGCGCCGTAGCCCATCATGTGCTTCATCAGGCCGCGATCGGGCCGAAAGCCGAGTGCCCCGATGCGGTGGAGCAGGACCGCACCGGTGAGGAACACGGCCAGATTCGCGAGCAGCGACGCCGCGGCAAAGGCGGGCACGGAGGCCTCGTGCGTGAGCCAGAACGCGACCGCCAGGCCCGCGTAGGCCCAAGAGAGGAGGGCGCGCAGGAAGTTCCACAGCTCGAAGCGGTGGATGGCCTGGAAGGCGCATATGGCATAGAAGCCGGCGTAGCCGAGCGGAATGTAGACGAGGAAGAGCTCGGAGATTCGCTCCACCTCGGGACTGGCCCCGGCATTGAGATAGGGCAGCAAGAAATAGCCGCCGGGCACGAGCACCAAACTGAGAGCGGCCCCTATCGCGAAGGCCGAGGCGATCACCCGCGGCATGTTCGCGCGTTGCCCGGCGGCGAAATAGATGATCGCGTCGCCGATCGAGAAGGCGCCGAGCGAGGACAGCAGCATCGGCCACAGCATCACCTGGCCAAGCTCGCCGCGGCCGACCGGCAGCAAGAGGCGAGCTGCGATGACGCCGCCGACGAAATTGCCGAAAAGCGCGAACCCTTGCGCAATGTAGGAAGTGAAGACGTCCTTCATCGCAATTCCGGAAATGCGGACTCCGCTTGGGCAGCTCCGCGGCCTACCATATAGAACTCGCGCCAAAAAATCGCCGGCGGCCGCGGCCCTGCCTGCGGCACCGCCATCGCGCGACCCTTCAAGATCGTGCGCCGCCCTCGGCGAGCGCCTCCGCGGCGGCCTCGGCGACCTCGGCGGGGGCGATCGAGAGGATGCAGGCCTGGCCGCACTTGAGACAGGGCGTGTGCCGGCAGTCGGCGCAAGCCCTTCGGGGGCAGATCACGCGGTGGCCGGGTCCATGGGGGAACCAGATGCCGGCAGGCTGGCGGGAGCTGAACACGGCGACGACTCGGGTGCCGACCGCGGCGGCAAGATGCATCGGGCCGCTGTCATGGCCGAGGTAGAGGCGGGCGCGGCGGAGCAGGGCGGCACTCTCCCGCGGGGCGAGCCGGCCGCAGAGGTTGAGCCGGGGCCCCGGCCAAGCGGCGGCAACGGCCTCGGCGCGCGCCCTCTCCTCCTCCGCCCCGACCATGGCCAGGCCGCGTGCGCCATGGCGGCGGCCGAGGGCGGCTAGGGCACTGCGCCAGTTGGCCTCGCCCCAGTCGTTGACGGGAAACTTGGTGCCGATGCCGAGGGCGAGAAAATCCCCCTTGGCCGGCCAGCCTTGAAGTGCGCGCTCGGCCGCCGCCTCTTCCGCAACGCTGAGCGAGAGCTCCCAGCTTGCAGGCGCGTCCAGACCCGCGTCGCCGAGGGCTGCCAAGCAGCGCGCCAGCCGCGCCGACTCGGCTTCCCGCGCCCCGCCCGGCAAGACGCGGTTCTCGGCGAGGTCGCGCGCGAGCGGTGCTCCCACCCAGCGCTGGATCCCGCAGAGGCGGAAGAAGGCGAGATCCCGCACCACGGCGAGGCGGCCGCGCGGGGCTGCGAGGTAGACGAGGAGGTCCGGGCGCCAGTGCCTGATCTGATACCGCAAGGCGAAGAGTGCCAGGGGATCGCGCAGGCCCACCGGATAGTGGAAGGCGCCGTGGACGAGCCCGCTTCCCTCGAGCACGCTCATGAGCGGGGCCGCCTTGCCCGCCACCGGAAAATTGGTGAGGACCCGGCGCTCGGCATCCGCGAAACGCCGTGCGATGAGATGAAAGCATGGCAGGGCCACGACCGTGTCGCCCAGGCTGCCCAAGCGATAGACGAGAACGCGCGCGACCCGGTCCATGGCACTCCCACGCTGCGGCGCCTTCATATCACAGACTGCCCCGGGCAGACTCATCCTTCGAGACGCGTGGCAAGTGCTACGCTCGTGAGAGTCTGACTCAAAATGATCCGTTCACTTTCAACGCTCTATTCGTCACCCCGGCGAAAGCCGGGGTCCATGTCCGAAGCCCGGCTCGAGGCCGACGATGGTTTCCCGCTTTCGCGGGAATGACGACGTGTGGCAGGTAATGCATTGAAGATAGAGCGTTCATTTCCGGCCAGCCTCTCAGCATGGGGTGAAACCGACCCACTGCCGCGCGCCGCGGCCGGCACCTCGACCGCGGCGGCGGCAGCTGTTATGGTCGCGGCCGCGTCAAAGCGCCGCCGTCTCCTTGCAGCGGGAGCAGGGCCGAGACAGGCTTCATCATGCGCATCCTGGTTCACGACTACTCGGGCCACGCCTTCCAAGCGCAGCTCAGCCGCGCCTTGGCACGCCGCGGCCACGAGGTGCTTCACCTCCATGCGGCGTTCTTCCAGACGCCCAAAGGCCGGCTCGCGCGCGAGCCCGGCGATGCGGCCGGCTTGACGATCGAGGGCCTCGACCTCGGCGAGCCCTTCGCCAAATACCGCTTTCTCCTCCGCCGCGCCCAGGAACAGGCCTATGGCGCGCAGCTCTGCGGCCGTGCCGCGGCCTTCGCCCCCGAGCTCGTGCTCTGCGGCAACACCCCGCTCGATCCGCTCGCGAGCCTCCAATCCTGGTGCCGTGCCGAGCGCATCCCCTTCGTGTTCTGGGTTCAGGACCTCTACAGCATGGCGATCGGGCGCTACTTTCGCGCCAAGCTCGGGCCGCTCGCAGCACCGATCGGCGCCTACTACACGCGGCTCGAGCGCGCCGTCGCCCGCGCGAGCGATGCGGTCGTGATGATCACCGAGGACTTCCGTCCGATCCTCGCCAACTGGGGCGTGGAGGCGAAGCGCCTATTCGTGATCGAGAACTGGGCGCCCTTCGCCGAGCTGCCGGCGGCCCCTCGGGAAAACGCCTGGTCGCGCCAGCAGGGACTCGACGGCAAGATCGTGCTGCTCTATTCGGGCACGCTCGGCCTCAAGCACAATCCCGCCCTGCTCGCGGATCTCGCCCGGCACTTCCGCGCGGATGCACGCATTGCCGTCGTCGTCGTCTCCGAGGGGATCGGGGCCGACTGGCTCGCGGCGCGGAAGCAGGCGCTCGGGCTCGACAACCTTCGCCTGCTGCCGTTCCAGCCCTTCGAGCGCTTCGCCGAAGTGAATGCTGCGGGCGACGTGCTCGTCGCCATCCTCGAGCCCGACGCCGGCGTCTTCTCCGTGCCGAGCAAGGTGCTGAGCTATTGCTGCGCCGGCCGGGCGGTGCTCGCGGCCATTCCCAAGGCCAATCTTGCCGCCCGGCTCATCGAGTGCCGCGAGCTCGGCCTCGTCGTCGATCCGGCCGACGCGGCGGGCTTCATGGCCGCCGCGGCACGGCTGGTCGAGGACGCCGCCCTCCGCGCGCGCATGGGCAAGAACGCCCTGGACTACGCGCGGCGGACCTTCGATATTGACGCCATCGCCGCCGCGTTCGGGAAGGTTTTCGAGAGGGCGCTCGAGAAGCGCAGCTGAAGCATGGAAATGGACAAGGATTCGCTTTACGTCGTGACCGGTGCGGGCGGCTTCATCGGCGGGCATCTCGTCGCCGATCTCAGGCGGCGCGGCTGCCGCCGTCTGCGCGCGGTCGACATCAAGCCGTTCGCGGACTGGTTCCAGCACTTCCCCGAGCTCGACAACCGGCAGCTCGATCTGCGCGAGAAGGACGCGTGCATCGCGGCGGCCAAGGACGCCCAATGCATCTACAACCTCGCGGCCGACATGGGCGGGATGGGCTTCATCGAGAGCCACAAGGCGCTCTGCATGCTCTCGGTGCTGATCAATACCCACATGCTGATGGCCGCCAGGGACGCCGGCTGCCGGCGCTTCTTCTACGCCTCCTCGGCCTGCGTCTATGCCGCGGACAAGCAGCTCTCGGCGGACGTCGTCCCGCTCAAGGAGGCGCACGCCTATCCCGCCATGCCCGAGGACGGCTACGGTTGGGAGAAGCTTTTCAGCGAGCGCATGTGCCGGCACTTCACCGAGGATTTCGGGATCGAGACGCGGGTGGCACGCTTTCACAACGTCTATGGCCCCATCGGCACCTACGACGGCGGCCGCGAGAAGGCACCCGCCGCGATCTGCCGCAAGGTGACCCAGGCCAAGCTTTCCGGACGGCACGAGATCGAGATTTGGGGCGACGGCGAGCAGACGCGGAGCTTCACCTACATCGACGATTGCGTCACGGGCATCGGGCTCATCATGAGCAACCCCGTGCTCGAGCCGATCAACCTCGGCTCGAGCGAGCTCGTGACCATCAACCGGCTGGTCGACATCGTCGAGGACATCGCCGGGATCAAGCTTGAGCGGCGCTACAATCTCGCGGCCCCCAAAGGAGTGCGCGGCCGCAACAGCGACAACAGCCTGATCAAGCGCCTGCTCGACTGGGAGCCGGCCACCCGGCTCGGCCACGGCCTCGAGGCGACCTACCGCTGGATCTACGACGAGCTCGCCAACGGCGCCGAGCGCAAGGCCGGTGCCCGCTTCTGCCGCGCCTGAGCCGCTCGGCGGCACGCTGCCCTCAGCGCACGGCCGCGTTCTCGAGGAGTACGTCCTGGCGGTAGGAATATTTGAGGAAGAGGCGCTTGCGGTAGAGGAAGCGGTCGATCGCGGCACCCAGTTCCACCAGCTTGTTGCGCGATAGGTAAGCGAGCACGAGCTGGAAGAGATACATCTCCGGATATTCCACGTGCGCACGGAAATAGCGCTTGAGGCAGTCCACCTCCTGCGGGGTGAGCGGATACTCGTCCGGGTCGCCGAACTTGGGGATCCAAAGGCGGCCGGCGACGTGTTCCCGGCCCCACATCATGAGGCGGCTCATGGCGCTGTTCTCGTGGAAGAAGCCCTTGCCGCCGACGTTCAAGGCTCGCTTCAGCGCGCGCGCGAAATCCTCGAAGGGCTCGATGTGGTGAAGGATCATCGTGCCGAAGATGAAGTCGAATTTTCCGACCTTCTCGATCTCGAGCGCACTGGCGCAAACCGGCGTCACATTGGCGATCGAATTCCGCCGGCAGAAGTCGCGCAGGCGCTCGATGGCGACCTCCGAGGTGTCCAAGGCGATGACCTTCGCCGATCGCCGTGCGAGATAGATGGAATACTCGCCCCTGCCGCAGCCGAGATCGACCACGGTCTTGCCCGCGACGTCGCCGAAGAACGCGAGGGCCCGCGCGATGATGCCCTCCGCCCCCGCATCGAGCTCGAGCGGAATCTCCGAGCGGGCGTAGATCCCGTCCCACAGTTCGGCCGCCGGCGGCTGCGACATCGAGGCCATGGCGTTCACTATCGACCCTCGCTGCGGAGAGGGCAAGCGTCGGTTCCGCACACGCCGTCATCGGTCCTTCGAGACGCGCCCCTCTGGGGCGCTCCTCAGGACGAGGAAGTTTGGTGTGTGGCAGAGAGATTTGACCTCATCCGAGGAGCGAGCGCAGCGAGCGTCTCGAAGGACCCACCGCATCCCGTCCGAGGCGCATTTGCACGGCGCAAGATCGCCCTGGACACACCCCGCGAGACCTTCGATATTGACGCCGTCGTCGCAGCCTTCAAGCGTACCGTCGCGGAACTGAGGCAAGGATGCCGCTCTCCCATGACTGAGAACGTCTCCTCGGCCACGCCCGAGACCGCATGATGGACCGCTCCGCCCTTCTCGCCCGGGCGCCCGCACTCGCCAAGGCGCATGTGCTCTGCCTCGGCGACGTGATCCTCGACCGCTACGTCTACGGCACGGTCGAGCGCGTCTCCCCCGAAGCGCCCATCCCGATTTTGCGCATCGAGCGCGAGCGCACCATGCCCGGCGGTGCCGGCAACGTCGCGCGCAATCTGGCGGCCCTGGGCGCGCACACGCATTTTCTTTCCGTGGTCGGCTCCGATGCCGCAGGGCGCGAGCTCGCCGGGCTCCTCAAGGCGGAGAGCGGGGTCGAGCCGGTCCTCGTCGTCGAGGCGGGCCGCGAGACGAGTGTCAAGACCCGCTTCGTCGCGGGCGGCCAGCAGCTCCTGCGCGCCGATCGCGAGAGCGTGCGGCCGATCGCAGCCGCGAGCGAGAAGGCGCTCTTGGCACGGCTCGCGGGCCATGTCGGCGGTGCCGGTGCGCTGGTGCTCTCGGACTATGACAAGGGCGTGCTCACCGAGCGGGTGCTGGGCGAGGCCATCAAGGCCTCGGTCGCAGCCGGCCGGCGCGTGGTGGTCGATCCCAAGGGAAGCGATTACGGCTGCTACCGTGGTGCCGACGTCGTGACCCCCAACCGTGCCGAGCTCGCCCTTGCCACCCGCATGCCGGTCGGCAACGACGAGCAGGTCGTCGCCGCGGCCAAGGCGCTCATCAAGAGCTGCGGCTTCGCCGCCGTGCTCGCCACGCGCGGGGCCGACGGTATGACCCTCGTCAGCGCCCAAGGCGGGGTCGACCATCTCAAGGCCGAGGCGCGCGAGGTCTTCGACGTCTCGGGTGCGGGCGACACCGTGGTGGCGACCTTGGCCGCGGCCTTGGCCGTCGGTCTCGATCTCGTCGAGGCGGCCGAGCTCGCCAACGTCGCGGCCGGGATCGTGGTGGGCAAGGCCGGGACGGCCGTGGCGCACGCCGAGGAGCTCTCGGCCGCCCTTGCGGGCCAGGCGCTGAGTGCCTACGAGGCCAAGATCGTGCCGTTGGCATTGGCACTCGAGCGCATCGAGACCTGGCGGCGCCAGGGCCTCAAGATCGGCTTCACCAACGGCTGCTTCGATCTCCTGCATCCCGGCCACGTCTCGCTTCTGGCGCGCGCGCGGGCGGCGTGCGACCGGCTCGTCGTGGGGCTCAACAGCGACGCCTCGGTGGCACGGCTCAAGGGTGCCGGCCGGCCGGTGCAGAGCGAGAGCTCGCGCGCGCTGGTGCTCGCCTCGCTCGCCAGCGTCGACCTCGTGGTGAGCTTCGCCGAGGACACGCCCCTCAAGCTCATCGAGGCCATACGGCCGGCCCTTCTCGTCAAGGGTGCGGATTACACGCGCGACGCGGTGGTCGGTGCCGAGCTCGTCGAGGGCTACGGCGGCAAGGTGCTCCTCGTCGAGCTCACTCCCGGCCACAGCACGACCGCGACCTTGAAGCGCGCCGGACGCTAAAGCTCCGCCTCGGGATCGAGGGCGCGCTGGAGCCGGGCGCTCGCGGTGATCGCGAAGCTGAGGACGAGGGAGCGGCGGCGCGCGCCGCTCAAGGGCGGCAAGGCGGGCGAGGGGCGCAGGATCGCACCCTCGTAGGAATCGGCGACCATGAGCCCGCAGTCCTCCGGCAGGATGAGGCGCGGGAAGCCCTCGGGTACCGCGAAGAAGAAGCTGTCGCAAAAGGGTAGATACTCGGGCCACTTCTGGTCGGCGCGGAAATCGGCTTCCGAGGTCTTGATCTCGACGATGGCGATCTCGCCCGCACTGTTCACCCCGATCACGTCGGCGCGCCGGCCGTTCCTCAGCGTGAATTCCGTGAGCGCGCCATAGCCGAGCACGTAGAGCGTGCGGCACACGCCGCGCGCCAGGCGGCTCGCCTCGCGGGAGTCCAGGACCGTCACGCGGGAACACCTCTCAGCCCGTGCGAGACGCCATCATAGCGGGGAGGCGTGGGTGGGGAAAAGACGCTGGCCGGGCGTGACATCGCGTCCCTGTGGGGCCGCCGTTTGCTGCGCCGCATAGGGGGCAAGGGGGCGCGTCGCTTCGCTTCCCATTTCGGCGAGAGTTCCCTATTGACGCCCCACTTCCGCCAAATTTTCGCGCCATCGTTGGATCAGGCGTCACAGCCGGTTGCCGCCTTGCCCAAGGTGCGGCCGGTCGCCCTGGGCCCCGCTTCGGCGGGGCTCTTCTTTGCGCGCAGGGCGGGCGGCCTTCGCCCGTATGGGTGGATATGCCAAGTGGCAACCTGTTCAAGGAGGCCGGACAATGAGGTTTCTTAGCGCATTGAGGCGCCCCTTGGTCGTGGGCGCGGTGTTGCTGGCAGCTCTCACGGCGCTCTCGGCAACGCCGGCCGCGGCACGCGTGTTCGTGGGCATCGGCGTGGGGCTGCCGGTGTTCGGGCCCTACCCCTACTATCCTTACCCGTACTATCCTCCCTACTATGCCGCTCCGGCCTACTATCCGCCCTACTACGCCGCCCCCGCGGTGGCGGCACCGGCGGCCGCCCCTGCCCCCGCGGCGGCGCAGTCCTGGTACTACTGCGACAATCCGAAGGGCTACTACCCTTACGTGCAGTCCTGCAGCGCCTGGCGCCAGGTGTCGGCGACCCCGCCGCAATAGGGCCTCGGACCCGGTCGGACACGCACCGGATCGAGCGATTGCAGAGCAGCATTGCGCAGCGAGGACGGCCAAGGCCGTCCTCGTTTCGTTTTCGGCAGCTCCGGCGTGGCGGCCGGCGCTGCACGCGATGCGCGTAGATCCGTTTCGGGCGATGCGACGAAAATGAAACGCGCGCAGGAAGCGGCGAGCCCGAGCGTATCATCGTAACATTGAGCACGCTAAGGAGGTCGCGTCCCGCTCCGAACGCGTGGTGTGGTCTCTCACGGATGCCTTGGAGGAAACGATGACGTTGCGCAGGATCGCCCTTGTCTCGATTGCCGCTCTTTCGCTCGGAGCCGCCGTCGCATTCGCCCAGTCGGCAGCGCCCGGTGCTGGCCCCGCACCCGCCGCCGGCCATCCCCACCCGATGCACCATATCTCGCACGCCGACATGTGCATGGAGCGTTTTGCCCATCGCGCGGGCCACTTCGCCTACCTCGAGGCGCGGCTCAACCTGACCGCCGAGCAGAAGCCGCTCTGGGCCAAATGGCAGGAAGCGCTCGCCCCGGGAGCCGAGAAGATGCACGCCATGTGCATGGCGCACGCGGCGAAGCCGGAGATGCACCCGACCATCGTCCAGCGCGCGGCCTTCTTCCAGGAGATGCTGGCGACGAAGGCGGCGAGCCTGCAGGCGGCGCAACCCGCGCTCACGGCCTTGTATAATTCGCTGACGGCCCCCCAGAAGGCGATACTCGACCGTCCCATGATGCGCAGCTGGGGCCATCACCACGGCCGCCACGAAGGCCATGACGGCGGCAAAGGCGACTGGCACGGCCATATGATGGGCGACAAGCAGAAGCCGGACGCCGGCGCGCCGAAGCCGACCCCATAGTCCGTCCCCCACCGCGCTCGCGAGTCGCCTGGAGGCGACCCGCGAGCCG
>DATJAC010000291.1:0-6889 GCA_035516655.1 Alphaproteobacteria bacterium
GGCCGCACGCCGCGTGGTCCCGCCCGACTTGATGGCCCCCGCAGCACGGTCGCCGATCTTGAGGAAGCTCATCATGCCCGACGAGCGCCCCCCGCCCGAGAGCCGCTCCCCGTCGCCGCGCAGCTTCGAGAAATTGGTGCCTGTCCCCGAGCCGTACTTGAACAGGCGCGCCTCGCGCACCCAAAGGTCCATGATGCCGCCCTCGTTCACCAGGTCGTCGGAGACGCTCTGGATGAAGCAGGCGTGGGGCTGCGGGTGCTCGTAGGCCGACTCCGAGCGCACCAGCTTTCCGCTCTCGAAGTCGACGTAGTAGTGGCCCTGGGACGGCCCGTCGATGCCGTAGGCCCAATGGAGGCCGGTGTTGAACCACTGGGGCGAGTTGGGGGCGGCCATCTGAGCCGCCAGCATGTAGCGCATCTCGTCGAAGTAGGCGTGTGCATCCTCCTCGCCCTCGAAGTAGCCGCCCTTCCAGCCCCAATAGGTCCAGGTCCCGGCGAGCCGGTCGAAGACCTGCCGCGCGTCGCGCTCGCCCACCAGGCGCTGCTCTTTGGGCAGGGCCAGAAGCGCCTCCTCGTCGGCAACCTTGCGCCAGAGCCAGGGGGGAAGCTCTTCCTCCGCAACCGCCTTGAGCAGTGCCGGCACGCCGGCCTTGCGGAAATATTTCTGCGCCAGCACGTCGGCGGCGACCTGCGACCAGGCCGCGGGGACCTCGAAGCTCTCCAGGTGGAACACCACCGAACCGTCGGGGTTGCGGATCTCGCTTGCGGTCGTGCGGAACTCGATGCGCTCGTAAGGCGAGGCACCACTCTCGGTGAACAGGCGCTTGATCCGCATGACCTCGTCTCCCCCCTCTGTTCGCGATCCCCGAGCCCCCGAGTCGCCCCGCTCCGATGCCGCGGAGGCGCCTTTTGCCGCGCCGGCTGCCCACAACCCATTGCGGTTTTATGTCAGCGCTCTCCCCAGATATTGACGAAATGGAGAACCCCACGCAAGTATTATTTTGCGCGGACGGCATATTCTGAAGATAAAACCTCGGGTGGGAGAGTGTTCGTGAAAGGTATTATTATAATTACAGCACCGCGGTGGCTTGTCTTTTCTTAAGACAATCCCCGTATGACTGGGAAGGGAAGCTCAGTATTTGCCCGTTTCTGCGCTTTGCAAGCCTCATCCTCGACCGGTCAGAGCTGTCACAACAGGGTGCGTAGAATAACATCGGGCGACGAGCTCGTCAATATCTAGGGTGCCGGCCCGAAATCCTTACAGGATATGGGGCGACGGCCGGGCCTTCGCCGGCGTCCCGGGGGGCCTCAGGGCGCTGCGGGCGGGACGCCGCCCGGTCAAATAGATCGCACTCAGCACGAGGGCGGCCCCCGCGAGCTGAAGCCCCGTGAGGCGCTCGCCGACGAGGAGGACCGCCAAGACGATGGTAAGGAGGGGCTCGAGGTTCATCAGGGTGGCGGCGAGCACGGGGCCCGCGCGCCCGATCGCGGCGAGGAGAGCGAGCTGGGCGAGGGCAAAGGTGATGACCGCCCCGCCAAAGGCCAGCCAGCCGGGACCGCTTGCGGGCCAACGCGCCGTCCCGCCGGCGAGCAGCATGAGAAGAAAGAGGAATGCTGCCGCCGTCATGAGCAGGCGATTCACCTCGCCGCGGTCGGCCAGGCGCAAGAGGCGGCTGCTGCCGATGACGAACACGGACATCGCGGCGGCGGCGAGGACGGCTAGGGCCACTCCGCGCCCATCGGGCCAATCGGCGGCGGTGACGCCGAGGGCGAGGGCGACGCCGACAAAGGCGAGAACCAGGGCGGCGATGCGGCTGTTGCCGAGCGGCTCGCCCTCGCTCAGCGAGGCCATGAGGGCCACGAGGATCGGATAGCTGTAGAGGAGCAACACCGCGATGCTCACGGGGATGAACTGGATCGCACCCATGTAGCCGAAGGAGGTGAGAAAGAACAGCACGCCGAGGGCGAGGGCGGCGAAACGCTGGCGGGGGTTGAGCGGCGGGGGCGAGCGGCGGAGAGCGGAGAGGAGCTGCAGCAGGAGCACGGTGACGACGAAACGCACGGCGTTCATCGTCGCGGCGTCGGCCCCGCTGGCGAAGGAGAGGCGGGCTAAGTTGGTGTTGCAGGCGAAGAGGGCGGCACTCGCGATCGCACAGGCAATGCCCTGCGCGCGCGCCTGGGGCGAGTGCCGGGGCGTGCCGGAAGGGGTGGGGGCATGGCTCATGGTCGAAGGCGTCTTAGCGGAGCGCCAAGACGCTGCCCGCGCGGCGGGCGGCAGCGGGGACCGCGCGCGCAACGGCCGCGGCGGGCAAGGCGGGCTGGCGTTGGCAGACGGACGAGGTCGCAAGATCGGCCATGGCGCCCCTTTCTAAGCGCCCGCCTCGGCCTCTGTCCAGCCGGGCCGGCCGCGCCGCCGCCGCAGCACCGGCCAGCCGACGGATGGCAGCTCCGGGGCTGGACGTGCCGGGCGCCAAATGCCATAGTCCGGCGCCGCAGCGCGGGCGAATGCCTGCCGCTTGCGGCCGCTTCGGACATGGACTCGCGCGCATGAGCATCGGCACCCGTCTTTATACCTGGCTCCGGGGCGAGCTCGTGGGGGGCGATGGCGAAGGCAACCGTTACTATCGCGAGAAGGGCGGACGGCGGCGCGACGTCGGCGGGCTCGATCGCGAGCGGCGCTGGGTCATCTACAACGGCGAGCCCGAAGGCTCGCGCGTGCCGCCCGAGTGGCACGCCTGGCTCCACCACACGAGCGATGCGCCTCCCCTCGGCGAACGGCCCACGCGTCCCTGGATCAAGGCGCACGTGCCGAACCTGACCGGAACCCCCTACGCCTACCGTCCGCGCGGGCACGAGTTCCGCGGCGGCCGGCGCGCCAAGGCGAGCGGCGATTACGAGCCGTGGCGTCCCGAGTGACGCGGGCACGGAGGGTGCGTTGGCGCTGAAAGTCAGTCGCGACACGGCGGAGATTCTGGTGGGAGCTTTGGCCCTCGTGGCCTTTTCGCTTTTCGTCGTCTTCGCCTTCACCGTCAACCAGCACGCCGTGAGCGGGTATCGCCTCTATGCCCTCTATCGCCACATCGACGGGTTGGCCCTGCATGCCGACGTGCGCCTGGCCGGCATCCGGGTCGGCGAGGTCGCGGCCGAGCGCTTGGCGCCGCACGACGAGGCCCGCCTCACTCTGACGCTGCGCGATGGCGTGGCGATTCCGCGCGACAGTGCCGCCATCATCGCGAGCGACGGGTTGCTCGGCGCCAAATTCGTCAAGATCGATCCGGGCGGCGATCCCGAGATGCTCGAGCCCGGCGCGTCGTTCGACTACGTCCAGGATTCGGTCGACTTCGAGCACCTCCTGCAGCGCGTCGTGCAGGAGGCGGAGGCGCGGCGCAAGGCGCCCCTGCCGGCAGATGCCGGCAAAAACAGCGTGCCGGCGGACGAGGGCAAAAACAGCGTGCCCGCCGACGCCGGCAAGAGCACGGCACCGGCCGGATCCGGCAAGAGCGACTAAGCGGAGGAAAGCGCCGTGCTGGGCAAGAATCTGGTCGAGACCATCATGGGCGGCTTCGTGCTGGTCGTCGCCGCGATCTTTCTCGTCTTCGCCTATCTCTCGGCCAACCTGAGGCCGGCCGGCGGCTACCCGCTCAGTGCCGCCTTCAGCTCGGTCGACGGGCTCACGGTCGGCTCCGACGTGCGGGTCGGCGGGGTCAAGGTCGGCATCGTCACCGGCGAGACGCTCGACCCCAAGGATTACCGAGCGGTCGTCAACATGAGCCTGGAGCACAATCTTTCGCTGCCCGTCGACACCAAGGCGGTGGTGGCGAGCGACGGGCTGATGGGCGGAAAATACCTCAAGCTCGAGCCCGGCAACGCCAAGGACATTCTCAAGTCGGGCGGGGAGCTCACCAATACCGAGGGTGCCGTGGTGCTCGAGGAGCTCCTGGGCAAGATCATTTTTCTCGCGACCGACCAGGGTCAGGGTATGGCACCCGCCAAGTGAGGCTGCCGCGGCCCCGCCGGCAGTCCGCCGCAGTTGAGCGAACGGAGGCAAGCCAGTGCGCAAACGCACGCGCACCCTCGAGTTCCCCGTCTGGCGCGCGCCCGACGGCACCCCGCTCGGCTGCGTGGAGAAGATCAAGGTGCTGAATGAGAACCTGCGGGAGATCTACGAACTCTCCCAGGAGGCGCTCGAGGACGCAGTCCTCATGGGCGGCGACGAGGGGCAGCTGCGCGAGACCCTGAGCGGCCTCGTGCGCGCGCTGGAAAATCCCTACCGCCGCAAGGCCTAGCCCTGCGCCAGAGAGGCCCCGTGACACGCCTTCCCCTCGCGCACGCGCTCAAGCGCTTCCCGGCCGTCCTCGCTCTCTTCGTGCTGGCCGCCCCCGCGGCCCGCGGCGAGAGCTGGATCGAGGAAGGTACCGCCGTATTGCAGGGCCTCGACAAGGTGACGGCCCGCATCTCGACGATCGAGGACAATGTCGGGCAAGTGGCCGACTTCGGCACGCTCGAGATCACCGTGCGCGCCTGCCGCAAGCATCCGCCCGAGGATCCGCCCGAAGCCGCCGCCTTTCTCGAGATCCACGAGAAGAAAGCCGGAGAGGCGCCGAAGCTCCTTTTCAGCGGCTGGATGTTCGCCTCGAGCCCCGCCCTCTCGGCCCTCGAGCATCCCGTCTACGACCTCTGGGTCGTCGACTGCAAGAACCCGAAGAGTGCCGACGCCGGCAAGTCCGGCTGAAAGACGGCGCGCTCCTGGAGGGAGGCGGCGAGCAGACGGCGGTAATCCGCGCGCGCAATCTCGATGGCGCCGAACTGCTCCAGGTGCTTGGTGACGAACTGCGTGTCGAGGAGGGTGAAGCCGCCGAGAACGAGGCGGGCGACGAGATGGACGAGGGCCACCTTGCTCGCGTCCGCGTGACGGCTGAACATGCTCTCGCCGAAGAAGGCGGCACCCAGGGCGACGCCGTAGAGCCCGCCCGCGAGCTCGCCGTCTTTCCAGCACTCGACCGAATGCGCCGTCCCCATCTCGTGCAGTGCCGCGTAGAGGTGCTCGATGTCGGGGTTGATCCAGCTGTCGGGGCGGCCCTCGTGCTGCTCCGCACAGCGCGCGATCACTTGGCGGAAGGCGGCGTCGACCCGCACCTCGTAGAGCCCCTGGCGCACGGTCCGGCGCAGCCGGCGCGGCACATGGAAGCGCTCGAGCGGCAGGATGCCGCGCTCTTCCGGATCGAGCCAATAGAGATGCCGACTCTCCCGGCTGTCCGCCATGGGGAAGATGCCGGCGGCATAGGCGCGCAGCAGGAGCTCGGGCGTGAGCTTGCTCATAGCCCAAATATAGCGTCCCCGGCCGCGGGCGACAAAGCCGGTCGGACGGCGGCGGCTCAGCCGAGTGCGAGGTCGTCGTTGGCGACGTGCCGCGTTGAACGTGAGCGGCCTCACCCGAGCCGCTTCCGCTTCGCTTTCGGCGGGGTCCGTTCGTCGCGCCCCCGGCCCCTTTTATCCCATGGCGTCCGCCAGGATCATGTCCGCCGCCTTTTCCGCGATCATGTATACGGCACAGGCAATGAAATAGCCGGGAATGCGCGGAAACACCGAGGCGTCCACCACGCGCAGCCCGGCGGTGCCGTGGACGCGGAAATCGCTGCTCAGCACGCCCCCCGACTCGGCTTTACCGATGGCGCAGGTGCCGCAGGCATGGTGGCCCCAGGCATGGTCGCGCACGAATTGCTCAAGCTCCGCATCGCTTTCCACCTCCGGTCCGGGCACCTCCTCGGCCTCTATGGCACCGGAGCGGAGCTGAGGGGCGGCGAGGCGGCGCGCGAAGCGGATGCCGGCCACGACCGCGCGCAGGTCGGCGCCCTCCGGGTCGTCCGCCGGGTCGAAATAGCGGAAGTCGACGGCCGGCGGCTCGGTCGGCTCCGCCGAGCGCAGCGTCACCACGCCGGCGCGATTGCGCGTGTGCGCCTTCAGCACGCTCCAGGTCAGCCGGTTGCGCTCTTCCGCGATGGCGCGCGAGTAACCGGGGAAGTAGCCCTTGAACGGCGCCATCAGCGACATGACGAACAGGTCCGGTTCAGGGACGGCGCGATCGGAGCGGAGTGCGACACAGAGTGCGCCGCCGTTCGAGCTGTACATGCCGCGCCGCCAGCGGGCCCAGCGTCGCCACGCCCCGTCGCCGCGGCGGAACGTGGCATCGCGCAGCGACGGCCAGACCGGAAACGCCATTCTGTTGACCACGCCGACCTCATAGCGGTCCTGCAAATTGCGCCCCACGCCCGGAAGATCGAGCCGCGGCGTGATGCCGAGCCCGGCCAGTGCTGCGGCCGGGCCGATGCCCGACAGCATCAGCAGTTGCGGCGTGTTGAAGGCACCACCGGCGAGGATCACTTCGCGCCGCGCCTGCACAACGCGGGTTTCGCCCGCCGCGGCGGAAGGGTGGCGCAGGGCGCGATATTGGTTCGCACCTTGCCGGTATTCGACGCCTATGGCCCGATCGTTCTCGTCGAACAGGACCCGCGTGGCCAGTGCTTGCAGCCGCAATTCCAACAGCCGCGGCCAACGTCCGGCGATATCGCGGACGCGCTCGCGCGTGCCGTTGCGGCGATGCCGGTTGGTGGCGAGCGGCAGGTAGTAGACGTCCTCCGCGGCCTGGGCCAAGACCGCGCGGTCGTTGGGATCGCCGAAGGAGCGCAGCAGCACGGCGAGCCGCCGCCGCCAGCCGCGCCTCTGCTCCAGCACCTCGAGTGCCGCGATCGCCATGGTGCGCACCATCTCGCCGTCCTCCAGCGCCTCCCGCGGCAGCGCCTTCTCGGTGCGCAGCCACCCATGCCAACCATGCCCGGTGCCGTCGATGCCTGCCATCGCCAACGCCCGCCGCAGCCAGCGATGCCGACAGT
>DATJAC010000292.1:0-6955 GCA_035516655.1 Alphaproteobacteria bacterium
CTCGCGCAAGACGGCGAGGTGGCGTCCGCGGGCGAGGAAATGCACCTCCTCCCCCGCCGCCGCGAGGCGCGCCCCGAAATAGCCCCCGACCCCGCCCGTCGCCAAGACCGCAATGCGCATGAGGAATTAGCCTTTTGACTCCGCGAGCGCGTGACGCGTCAGCCGATTGCAATAAGCCCCTCTCCCGTTTACGGGAGTGGGAGGGACCCGCGGCCGCAAGGCCGTGGGAGGGTGAGGGACGGCACCCACATCTGGCATTCCCTCACCCTTCCCATCCCTTCGGGATGGGCCCCTGAGCAACCGGCAACATAGTTGACAGGTCTGACCGACGACATGGTTAACAGTTTTCCTGAATCGTTCACGTCGATTTTTGTGGTTGTTGGGCCTGTGGGGTTGTGGGTAACCCGTCAGGGTTATCCACAAGTCCATAGGCCGCGGGTTTGGGTCTGCGCAGGCGTTGGCTGCGATGATCGATGATCCCGAGATCGATCGGGCCGTAGCACACGACGTAGCCGCCGTCCTCGCGCTCGGCGAGGCCGACCGTCTCGCCGGCCAAGGCCTGGGTGAGATAGACTTCGCTGTCCCGCCATCGGATGGCACCATTGGGGCGAACCCGCCGCAGCGCATGGCCGGCCGGATACGCGGGCTCGCGCAGCACGCCGTCCCAGCGCCGTGGCGAGAGTGCGTAATGCTCGGCCGGCGTGGCGTTGTCGAGTGCTGCATGCGGCCGCTCCTCGTTGTAGACGCGCTGGAACTCACGAAGCCTGTCGAGTTGCGCGCGCAGGCTGCGCGCCGGCGGCTCGGCGGTATCGTGCAGCAGCGTCAGGTGCAGCCGTTCGAGCCGGCCGTTTTGCTGCGGCTTGCCGGGTGCGATGCGCTCCGGCCGCACGCCCGCCTTGATCACTTTGACCGCCAGCCGCGACAGCCCGCCCGCACCTGTCGAGGCGAAGGGTGGCCCATTGTCGGAGCGCAGCCGCACGGGCAGCCCGTATTCGCGGAACGATGCATCGAGCACTGGCCAGACGTGCTCGGTGTCGTTGCGCTTGAGCGCCTGGCAGCGCAAGAGATAGCGGCTGTGCGCGTCGCTCAAGGTGAGCGGCTCGCAACGCCTGCCGTCGCCGGTCAAGAACCAGCCCTTGAAGTCGATGCACCATACCTCGTTCGGGTCGCCGCAGGCAGCGAACGGAGCGCTCGAGGGGGTCGCGCGCCGGCGCAGCTTGCGCCGCACCGTCAAGCCTGCGCGGTCCAACAGCACCCCGATCGTGCTCGCTGCCGGCCAGGCCAGCTCGGGATCCTGCCGCGCGAGCCAAGCGCGCACCTTTACAGGCCCCCAGGTCGGATGCGCGTAGCGCACCGCAAGGCAGCGCTCGGCGAGCGCCGCCGTCACCGCTTGCGGGTGCTGGTGCGGCGCCCGCGACCGCTCCGCCAGCCCCTCGATCCCTTGCGTACGGTATCGCTCCAGCCATTTATAGCCGGTCGTGCGCGAGAAGCCGAAGCGCCGGCACAGCGCCGCCACCGTCTCCTCCCCCGCTTCCACCCCAGTCACAAAGCGCATGCGCTTATCCACAGCACGGGTCTCCGGTTTTCCCATCGGCAAGGTCCTCCTCGCCGAATAGTTGACCTGTTACCCATGTCGCCGGTCTACGGTGTTAACTATGTACCCGGTTTGCACCGGTCCCTCCCTCTCCCGCAAGCGGGAGAGGGGCTGATCGCGACTGACACATTCGATTGGGCAAGCGCCTTCCCGATTCCGCTTTACTGAATCTAAAATTCAGTATTACGGTGGCGTATTCGGCCGCTCGGCCCGCCCAAGGGGGAACTCATGGAAAAGTCGTTCCGCTTCTCGAACTCGCACTCGGACCTCATGGCACGGGACGCCAAGTCCGTCTACGGCTGGCGCTTTGCGCCGCACATCATCTTCAAGGCGGGCAAGGGGACCAAGCTCGTCGACATGGACGACAACGAGTATTACGACCTCACCTCCGGCATGATGTGCATGGTGCTGGGCCATTCGCACCCCGAGCTGACCGAGGTCATGCGGGAGATGGCCGGTACCTTCGTGCACCAGTCCTCCTGGTACTCGAACCCCTGGGTCGTCGAGTTCGCCGAGCTCCTGGGCAGCACGCTGCCGGGCGAGCTCAAGGTGGTCAATTTCGCGGTGACCGGCTCGGAGGCGAACGAGATCGCCATGCGCATGTCCCTCGCCGCGACCGGCAAGTACGACATCGTCTCGATCATCCGGGGCCTCCACGGCGGCAGCCTCGCCGCCGAAGCACTCACCACCGTGGGCGGGGCGCGGCGCAAGAGCCTCGGCCCGCTCATGTTCCCCGCCAAGTCGAACGCCATCCTGGCCCCGCTCTGCTACCGCTGCCCGGTCAACGCGACCTACCCGACTTGCGACATCGACTGCCTCAAGAAGAGCGAGGACATGATGGAGTTCGTGACGAGCCAGGACGTGGCGGCCGTCATGGCTGAGACCATCCCGGTCGCCGGCGGCATGATCGTGCCGCCGGCCGAGTGGCTGCCGCGGTTGGCCGCCCTCGCCAAGCGCTGGGGTGCGCTCCTCATCCTCGACGAGGCGCAGCTCGCCCCCGCGCGCACCGGCAAGATGTGGGCGCTCGAGCATTCCGACGTGGTGCCGGACATCGTCACCTTCGGCAAGGGGCTCTCGGCCGGGCTTGCCGTATGCGGCACCATCACCACGCCGGCGCTCGCCGAGCAGGTGCGCGGGAAATGCGGCCTCCCCTGGGCGGGGACCTATTCGAGCGACCCCTTCGTCTCCGCCGTCGCCCTGAAGCAGCTCGAGATCGTGCTGCGCGACCGGCTCGCGGAGCGCGCAGCTCGGCTCGGTGCGATCCTGCGCGGCCATCTCGACCGCCTGGCCGGCACGTACGAGGTGGTCGGCGACGTGCGCGGCAAGGGCCTCTACCACATGCTCGACATCGTCGCGGACAGGAAGAGCAAGCGCCCCGATCCGGCCATGGCGGAGCGCATCCGCTACAACGCGCTGCTCGAGGGCGTCGCCACGATCGCGGTCAAGAACTTCTTCCGCGTCTGCCCGCCGCTCATCATCACGGAGGCGGAGATCGAGGACGTGGTCGGCCGCCTGGAGACCGCCATCAAGCGCGCCATGGCCGGCTATCCCAAGGACGTCGATTTTCGCCAATCGAGCTCGCTCGCCGTGGGCAAGCACTCGGCGGCCGCGGAATAGCTGCCAAGGCTGCGGGCAGCGGGCCCGCACGCAATCAACGCGGAGGGGAAGGTGACATGAGAAAATCATTGCGCCGGACGGCCGTGGCCGTCCTCATCCTGACGGCACTGGCGCTCGGTGGGCGAGCGGGCGTCGCCCAGGAGAAATCGAAGCTCGACGAAGTCTTGGCGCGCGGCAAGCTCATCGTCGGCGTGACCTCCGAGGCGCCACCCTTCGGCTTCGTCGACGAGAAGGGCGAGCTCGTCGGCTTCGACATCGACATCGCGCGCCTCATCGCCAAGGCCACCTTCGGCGACCCCGCCAAGATCGAGCTCTTTCGCCAGGGCTTCGCCGCGCGCTGGCCGAACGTGGAGAATGGCACCGTCGACTTCGGCATCCAGGTGACGACGGTCTATGCGGATCGCGCGCAGAAGGTGGCGTTCACGCGGCCCTATATCGATTCCGGGATCGTGGTGGTGGTCAAGCAGGATTCGGCCATCCACTCCCTCGCCGATCTCAACAACCCGAAATACACGGTGGCGCATTTGACCGCACCCGTCCAGGAGGAGCGCGGCAAGCGCCTCTATCCGCAAGCCAAATTCGTGACCTTCGACTCGATCGCCGCCCAGTTCAACGCCGTCAAGGTCGGCCGCGCCGACGCGGCCCAGCTCGATGCGCCTGTCGCCTGGTGGTACGTCAAGGACAACCCCGACGTCCGTGTCCTCAACGAGTGGCTGACGGACGTGACCAATAACGCCATCTTCCTGCGCGCGGGCGATTTCAAGTGGTGGCTCTATCTGGACACGCTCGTCGCCGAGATGCGGGGCGGCAGCCTGTTCAGCGAGTACAGCGCCATCTACAAGAAGTGGTTCGCGCAAGTGCCGCCGCACGCGAAGTACTATCTCAATCACCCATGAGACGGCGGCCGGCCCTGGCGCGAGGGGCGGGGTAGGGATGGGCTCGTTCGCCGAGCTGATGCACTTCGCAGAGCGCTATCTGCCCTATCTGGCCGGGGGCTTCGCGGTGACGCTTGCGATCGCCGCGCTCTCGGTCCCCCTGGCCCTCGGCTGGAGCTTGCCGATCCTCCTCTGCCGCCTGGCCAGGCGGCGCTGGCTCGCGGGCGCGGCCGCCGCCTACATCGAGGTGATGCGGAACACCCCGCTCCTCATTCAGATGTACCTCATCTATTTCGGCCTGCCGCTCTTCCACGTCTTCCTCTCCGGCTTCATGTGCGGGGTCTTGGCCATCACCCTCCAGCACGGCGCCTTCCTCGCCGAGGTGCTGCGCGCCGGGGTCGAATCGGTGAGCGCGCGGCAATGGGATGCGGCACGGGCGATCGGCATGCGCAGCCGCACCGCCTTCCGGCTCGTCGTGCTGCCCCAGGCGCTCGTCAAGATGCTGCCCCCGCTCGGCAACCAGCTCATCGTTCTGGTCAAGGACACCTCGCTCGTCTCCGCGATCGGCGTCATGGAGGTGACGCTTTCCGGCAAGATGATCATCGAGCGGACGGGGGGCTCGTACGAGGTCTTCGTGGCGGTGGCCCTGTTCTATCTCACCATGACCACGGCCCTCGGTGCCGGCTTGCGCGTGGCGGAGCGGCGCCTCGCCGTGCGCTTCGGCTGATGTTCCATGTGCTCATCATCAGCCTGCCCTACCTGCTCAAGGGGGCGGCGATCACGGTCTGGCTCTCCCTCGCCACCATCTCGCTCGGCACGCTTCTCGGCTTCGCCTTGGGCACGGTCGGCGCCGTCGGGCCGCGACCGGTGCGCGCCGCCGTCGCGGTCTACGTCTTCGTGCTGCGCGGCGTGCCCATCCTCGTGGTGATGTTCCTCGGCTATTACGTGTTCCCGGCCCTGGGCTACAAGGTCGACGCCTACGTCGCTGTCGGTGCGGCGATGGTCGTCTATGTCGGCGCCTTCGTGAGCGAGATCGTGCGCGGCGCCATCCTCGCCGTGCCGTCGAGCCAGATCGCTGCCGCTCGCAGCCTCGGCATGCGGCGTTGGCCCATGCTGCGGGAAGTCGTCCTCCCGCAGGCCTTCCGGCTCGCGACCCCCCCGCTCCTCAATACCGCCCTCACCACCGTCAAGCAGACCTCCTACGTCTCGGTCGTCGGCGCCTGGGAGCTGAGCTACGCCGCGCGCGAGGTGGTCGAGCGCACGCTTGCGGCCTTCGAGATCTTCCTCGGCGTCATGGTCCTCTATTTCATCATCTGCTATCCCTTGAGCCTGGCCGCACGGCACCTGGAACGCCGCTATGCCTTCGCGAGCTGACGCTTCCGGCGCGGGCGCCATGATCGCGGTCAGCGACCTCCGCAAGGCGTTCGGCCCGCTCACCGTGCTCGACGGCGTGAGCTTCGCGGTCGCTGCCGGCGAGACCGTCGTCGTCCTCGGCCCGAGCGGGTCGGGCAAGTCGACCATGCTTCGCTGCATGAATTTCCTCGAGCCCTACGATGCCGGCGAGATCCGCATCGCGGGCGAGCTCGTCGGCTACCGCGAGGATGGCGACGGCCGACGCGTGCCGCGCTCCGAGGCGGAGATCGCCCGCTTCCGCGAGCGGGTCGGCATGGTCTTCCAGAGCTTCAACCTTTTTCCCCACCGCAGCGCCGTCGAGAACGTGATGATGGGGCCGGTCCATGTCCGCGGGATCGAGCGCAAGGCGGCCCGCGCGATCGCCGAGACGCTCCTCGCCAAGGTCGGGCTGGCCGAGAAGATGGCGGAGTATCCGGCCCGTCTCTCGGGCGGCCAGCAGCAGCGCGTGGCGATCGCGCGCGCCCTTGCCATGGAACCCAAAGTCATGCTCTTCGACGAGGTCACCTCGGCTCTCGATCCCGAGCTCGTGGGCGAAGTGCTGCTCGTCATGCGCCGGCTCGCCCAGGACGGCATGACCATGATCGTGGTGACGCACGAGATCGCCTTCGCGCGCGACGTGGCGGACCGTATCATCTTCATGGACAAGGGCGCGATCGTCGAGGAGGGGGCTCCCCGCGAGCTCCTCCTCAATCCCCGCGCGGAGCGCCTGCAGGCCTTCCTGCATCGCTTCTCGGGCGGCGTTGCCGAAAGCTGAGGGGTGGCGGTGGCCCGCTCGCGCCGTCCCGTTGCACCGTCGCCCGCCGGCAAGCTGCTCGAGGTGCTGAATGCCGTGGCGCGGCGGCCCAACACCCCGCTCGCGACGCTTGCGGCCGAGCTCGGCCTCAAGCCGCCGACGGCTCACCGCATCACGCGCGAGCTCGAGCGCCTGGGCTACCTCCAGCGCGTGCCGGGGAGCCGCAAGCTCACGGTGGCACCCGCCCTCATAGCCCTTGCCGGCGACGTGCTCGCGGCGGCTCTGGCCGCTGCCCCGCTCCAGGCCTTCCTCCGGGCACTCTCCGAGGAGATCGGCGAGATGTGCAGCCTGGGAATCTCGACCGGCGGCGAGGTCGTCTATATCGCGAGCGCCGAGCCGCGGCAGCAGCGCACGCTCACCTTCCGCGCCGGGCGCCGCGCCCCGCTCCACTGCACCTCGAGCGGCAAGCTTTTCCTCGCCGAGCTCGATCCGGCGAGCTTGGCCGCCTTCCTCGCCCTGGGGCAGCGCCCCGCTTTCACGAGCCATACCGTGACCGACGCCAAGCAGCTTGGAAGCGAGATCGAGCGCGCGCGAAGGCTAGGCTTCGCCGTGACCAATCAGGAGTTCGTGCTCCATATCGTGGGGGCCGCAGTCCCGGTGCGCGACGGCCAGGGCCGCATGATCGCAGCCCTCTCGGTCGCGGCACCCACGGTCAGGCTCGGC
>DATJAC010000293.1:0-19383 GCA_035516655.1 Alphaproteobacteria bacterium
GCTTTCCGGCTGGGGGCGCTACCTGCTCACGGTCAAGGATGCGGCGAGCAATGCCGTGAGCAGCGTGGATTTCCGCTCGGGCTGGTGGGACGCCGGACCCGACGCCGCGGACACCCCCGACAAGGCGAGCGTCGTCGCCGAGCGCGAGAAATACAAGGTGGGCGAGAACGCCCGCATCACCTTGAAGCCGCCTTTCGAGTCCGATGTGCTCGTCGTCGTCGCCGGCAACCACGTCTTCGAGAGCCGCGAGCTCCATGTGCCCGCGGAAGGGGCCACGATCGAGATTCCGGTCAAGGCCGAGTGGGGCAGCGGGGCCTATGTGATGGCGACCGCCTATCGCCCCTTGAGTGCGGGCAAGGCCCACGAGCCGGTGCGCGCGGTCGGCGTGAGCTGGGTGGGGGTCGATCTCGCGGAGCGCACGCTCGGCGTTAAGCTCGATCTCCCGGAGCGCATCCGCCCGCGCACTCAGCTCGCCGTACCGGTCACCGTGAGCGGGCTCGCCCAAGGCCAGCGCGCCCATCTGACGCTTGCCGCGATCGACGAGGGCATCCTCCAGCTCACCCACTTCAAGACGCCTTCGCCCGCCGACTACTATTACGCCAAGCGCCAGCTCGGCGTGGCCATGCGCGACGACTACGGCCACCTCCTCGACGAGCGCGACGCACCCGCAGGCGCGATCCATGTGGGCGGGGACACCTCGCTCGGCGGAGCGGCACTTGCGGTCGTGCCGACCAAGACCGTCGCCCTCTTCTCCGGCCTGGTCGAGACCGACCAGGACGGGCACGCGCAGATCACGCTCGAGGTGCCGGATTTCCAGGGCCAGCTCCGCTTCATGGCGCTCGCCTACAACAAGACCCAGCTCGGCTCGGGCGACGCCAACGTGGCGGTGCGCGATCCGGTGGTGGCGGACGCGACCTTGCCGCGCTTCCTCGCCCCCGGCGACAAGAGCCGGCTCACGCTGCTCCTCCACAACGTCGAGGGCGCTGCCGGCGACTACAAGCTCGCGCTCGCGGCAAGCGGTGCCGTCGAGCTCGACGACGAGGGCGAGCGCACCGTCACGCTTGCAAGCGGGGAGCGCAGGATCCTCGCCCTCGCGATCGCGGGCAGGGAGAGCGGGGTCGGCAGCTTCACGCTTCGCCTGAGCGGGCCCGGCGGCTTCGCCGTCGAGCATTCCTGGCAGATCGCCGTGCGGCCGCCGCAAACGCCGGTGACACAGGACCTGAGTGCCGAGCTCCAGCCGGGCCAGGCCGTCCATTTCGACGGCTCGCTCATCGCCGACTACCTTCCCGGCACCGCCCACCTCGGCCTCACCATCTCGAGCTGGCGCGGCTTCAATATCCCGGCCCTCTTGGGAGCGCTTGACCGCTATCCCTACGGCTGCCTCGAGCAGACCACGAGCCGCGCCTTCCCGCTCCTCTATTTCAACGAGGTGGCGGCGGCGGGCGGGGCCAAGGCGGACACCGCACTCCCGGCGCGCGTGCAGCAGGCGATCGGCCACGTGCTCGACATGCAGCGCGCGGGCGGGGATTTCGGCCTCTGGGGCCCGGAAGACACGGCCTATCCCTGGCTCTCGGTCTTCGCTCTCGATTTTCTCTTCGAGGCGAAGAAGGCGGGCTACGTGGTGCCGCAGTCGAGCCTGCAGCGCGGCCTGCGCTGGCTCGGGGAGGTCACCCACGGCCGCGAGACCGTCGCCGCCGCGGAGGACGAGGACACCCGCGAGTACTGGAAGGACAAATGGCACCGCGCGCGCATCCGCGCCTACGCCTTCTATCTCATGGCCAAGATGAACGCGACCAACCTCGGCGACCTGCGCTACTTCCACGACAACGAGCTCGCGGCCGTGGATTCGGCCCTCGGCTACGGCCAGACCGCGGCCGCCCTCGCCATGGCGGGCGACCGCACGCGGGCGGCGAACGGCTTCCGCCTGGCACGCCAGATGCTCGACCGCGACGTGACCCGTGACTATTACGGCTCGCGTCTGCGCGACCTCGCCGCCCTCACGGCGGCCACGTCCGAGGCGGACGAGCAGCCGCTCCTGAAGCTCCTCCTCGACGATCTCTCGCGCGTCACCTACCGCGCCGGCGGGACCACGACCCAGGAGGACGCCTGGATGCTGATCGCGGCCCACGACCTCCTGAAGACGGCCGGCACGATCTCGGTCGAGCTCGACGGCAAGCCGACCGCGAGCGACCAGCCGATCCAGCTCGCCCCCGACGAGGCCGCCCTCGAGAAAGGCATCGACGTGCGCAACGCCGGCGACAAGCCGATCTGGAGCCTGGTCACGATCGAGGGCACGCCGCAAGCGCCCGAGCCCGCCGAGGCCAAGGGCTTCACCATCGAGCGCCGCTTCTTGACCCTCGACGGCGACGAGGTCGATCCGGCCGAGCTCAAGCAGAACGACCGCATCGTGGTGGCGATCTCGGGTAGGGCGTCGGACAAGGAAGACCACGACGCGGTGGTGGTCAACCTCCTGCCGGCGGGCTGGGAGATCGAGAGCATCGTCAAGCCCTCGACGGACGAGAACAGCGACTTCGCCTGGCTCAAGGTGACGACCGTGCGCATGCGGGAGGCGCGCGACGACCGCTTCGTCGCCGCGGTCAGCTTCGGCAAGGAGAGCCGCTACGTCCAGCAGGACAACAGCTTCCAGGTCGCCTTCGTCGTCCGCGCCACCACCCCCGGCACCTATGCGCTCCCCGCCGCGGCGATCGAGGACATGTATCACCCCGTGCTCCACGCCCGCACGGCGATGGGGACGACCGTGGTGACGGGCAAGGAGTAGGCGGGGTGGGCGAAGGGCCAGGGAAATGCGCGGCATGACCCTGAAGGCGACATGCGGGGCCGCACTCGCGGCGATCCTCCTTGCCGCCGCGACCCTCGTTCTCCTCGACCGGCTCTTCCCGCCGCAACTCGCGCGCTACGCCTCTCCTTCGACCGTGGTGCTCGACGAGCGCGGCGAGATCCTGCGCGCCTTCACCACCCCCGACCAGGCCTGGCGCCTCAAGACCGCGGCCAAGGAGGTCGACCCGGCCTATCTCGCGATGCTCGAGGCCTATGAGGACAAGCGCTTCGCCTCGCATTGGGGGGTCGATCCGCGCGCGATAGCACGGGCCCTTTGGCAGTGGCTTGCCGCGGGCCGTGTCGTCTCGGGCGGCTCGACCCTCACCATGCAGACCGCCCGCCTGCTCTCGCCCCGGCCGCGCACGCTCCTCGGCAAGGCCGTCGAGATGCTGCGGGCACTCCAGCTCGAGCGCCATTTCTCGAAGACGGAGATCCTCTCGATCTACCTCACCCTCGCGCCCTTCGGCGGCAACCTCGAGGGCGTGCGCGCGGCCTCGCTCGCCTACTTCGGCAAAGAGCCGCGCCATCTCTCGGTCAGCGAAGCGGCCCTCCTCGTAGCCCTGCCGCAAGCCCCCGAGCGCGCGCGGCCCGATCTCCATCCGGAGGCGGCCGAGCGCGCGCGGGACAAGGTGCTGCGCCGGCTCGCAGCGCTCGGCCGGCTGAGCGAGAGCCGGCTCGCGGAAGCCCTCGCCGAGCCGATCCCTGAACGCCGGGCAGCCCTCCCCTTCCTCGCCCCGCACCTCGCCGCCGAGCTCGCCGCGACGGCCGCACCCGGCAGCCAGCTCCGCACCACGCTCGACGCCCGGCTGCAGCGCCGCGTCGAGGAGCTCGTCCGCCGCGAGCCCGGCGAGGAGGGAGCCACAATCGCGGTCGTGGTGGTCGAGAACCGCGACAGGCGCCTGCGCGCGAGTGTGGGGAGTGCGGACTTCGCCGCCCCCTTCGGCCAGATCGACATGACGCGGGCCAAGCGCTCGCCCGGCTCGACGCTCAAGCCTTTCATCTACGGCATGGGCTTCGATGCGCTGCTCGTGCGTCCGGACACCATCGTCGAGGACGCCCCGCTCCGCCTCGGCGATTACGCGCCGCAGAACTTCGACCGCGCGTATCACGGCGAGGTGACGGTGCGGGAGGCGCTCCAGCGCTCGCTCAACATTCCGGCGGTCGCCCTCCTCTCCCGCCTGGGACCGCAGCACTTCGTAGCCGCCTTGCGCGAGGCGGGGGCGGAACTCGCCTTCGAGGAAGGCGCCACGGCACCCTCGCTCGCCGTCGCTCTCGGCGGGGTCGGCATCAGCTTGAACGATCTCGTCATGCTTTATGCCGGGCTTGCCGACGGCGGCCGGGTGCGGCCCCTCGTGGTGCGGCCCGAGGCGGCATCCCTTCGCAGCAGCATGCTGCTGTCGCCGGCCGCGGCCTGGTACGTGAGCGACATCCTGCGCGGTGTCGTCCCGCCCGAGCCGCTCGTGCAGCTCCCACTCGGCACGGCACTGCGACAGATCGCCTTCAAGACCGGCACCTCCTACGGCTTCCGCGACGCCTGGTCCTTGGGCTACTCGGGCCGCTATACCGTCGGCGTCTGGGTCGGCCGGCCCGACGGCGCGCCGCGCCCGGGCTATTACGGCATTGCCACGGCAGCACCGATCCTCTTCAAGGTCTTCGCCCTCCTTCCACCCGAGGAAAATGTTTCGCCCCCGCCGGCCGGGGTCGCCGCGAGCGGGCCCGCGCGGAAGCTTCCCATCGCCCTCCGACGCCTGGCCGCGAGCGGTGCCCCGCCGGCTCTGGGCGCTGGGCCGGCAGCCCCCTTGCGCATTCTCTTTCCGCCCGCCGACGCGAAGCTCGAGCTCGCGACGGAGGACGGGCACTTCGCCGCGATAGCGCTCAAGGCCGCGGGCGGTACGACGCCGCTCAGCTGGGTCGTCGACGGCAAGCCCGTCGCCGCCACCAAAGAGCCCGGCGAGGTCGCCTTCTTCGCACCCGACGGGCCGGGCTTCGCGACCCTTTCCGTCATCGACGCCGCGGGAGAAACGGCGAGCGAGACCGTGCGCCTGGGTGCGGGCGAGTGAGGCCGGCCGCGGGTTCGGCCGACCGTCCCGCCTCCGTCCGGGCCGGGGCGGGTGACAAAATTCCCCCCTCGGCCTCGTTGCCGGCCCTTGCACCCTGCGCCGCGAACCGGCATTTTTCAGGGCACGGCGCTCCCAGCGCCTGCGGAAAATGAACGCGATCACGGCGGAGAGGGGACCATGGCGGCTTCCAGTGCCACGCTTCACGAGGATCCGGCGAAACTCTCGGGCGAGACGGTCGACAACCACCGCGCCATCGTCTCGCTGATGGAGGAGCTCGAGGCCGTCGATTGGTACAGCCAGCGCATGGAGGCGTGCGAGAACGCGGAGCTGGCCGCCCTCCTCGCCCATAACCGCAACGAGGAGGAGGAGCATTTCGCGATGGTCCTCGAATGGCTGCGCCGCCGCGACGCCAACCTCGACACCCAGCTCAAGACCTATCTCTTCAAGGAGGGCTCGATCATAGCGGCCGAAGGCGGGGCGGCGGACGGAGCCGCGGGTGCCGCCTCCGACGGCTCGCTCGGCATCGGCAGCCTGCGCGGTATCGGCAGCCTCGACGTGGCAGGGAGCTGAGCCATGAACAATCTCCAGCGCGAGCTCGCACCGGTCTCCGCCGCCGCTTGGGCGGAGATCGAGAAGGAGGCCGCCCGCACGCTCAAGACCACGCTTGCCGCACGCAAGCTGGTCGATTTCTCCGGCCCCCACGGGGTCGCGGTCTCCGCGGTCGGCACCGGGCGCACCCGGACGGTCGCGGCACCCTCGCAAAGCGGGATCGAGGCGCGGCTGCGCGCGGCCCTTCCGCTGGTCGAGCTCAGGGTACCCTTCGAGCTCGCGCGCGCCGAGCTCGACGCGGTCGAGCGCGGGGCCAAGGACCCCGACCTCGATGCCCTCATCGCCGCCGCCCAGGCGATCGCCAAGGCGGAGGACCATGCCGTCTTCCACGGCTACGCTGCCGCCGGCATTCGCGGCATCTGCGAGGCCGCCCCCGGCAAGCCCGTGAGCATCACGGACAATTACGAGGACTATCCCTTGGCCGTGGCGGCGGCCCTCACGCGGCTGCGCGCGGGCGGGGTCGACGGACCCTATGCCATCGCACTCGGCCAGCAGTGCTATACGGGCCTGACCGAGACGACAAAGGGCGGCTATCCCGTCATCCAGCACGTGCGCCGGCTCGTCGACGGCCCCATCGTGTGGGCGCCCGCGGTCGAGGGGGCGGTGGTACTCTCCACGCGCGGCGGGGACTTCGAGCTCAGCGTCGGGCAGGATTTCTCGCTCGGCTATCTCGACCACGGCAAGGACGCCGTGCGGCTCTATATCCAGGAGAGCTTCACCTTCCAGCCGCTCTCCCCGCAAGCCGCGGTCCCGCTCGTCTACGGTGCCAAGGCGGCCAAGCGGCGCTGAGGTGCCGCGCGCAGGCTGAACGGAGGCGCGGCACGCCTCAGTGCGCGAGCGCCTTGACGATCTGCTCGCACATCTTCTTGGCGTCGCCGAAGAGCATCATGGTGTTGTCGCGATAGAAGAGCGGGTTGTCGATGCCGGCGTAGCCCGAGGCGAGCGAGCGCTTGACGAAGAGCACGGTCTTCGCGTTCTCGACGTCGAGCACCGGCATGCCGTAGATCGGGCTCTTGGCATCGTTCTTGGCGGCGGGGTTGGTCACGTCGTTGGCGCCGATGACGAAGGCGACGTCGGTCGAGGCGAAGTCGCGGTTGATCTCCTCGAGCTCGAGCACTTCGTCGTAGGGCACGTTCGCCTCGGCGAGCAGCACGTTCATGTGCCCCGGCATGCGTCCCGCCACCGGATGGATGGCGTAGCGCACCTTGATCCCTTCCTTCTTGAGCAGGTCGGCCATCTCGCGCAGCGCGTGCTGGGCCTGGGCCACCGCCATGCCGTAGCCCGGCACGATGACGACAGCACCTGCGTTCTTCATGATGAACGCCGCGTCGTCGGCCGAGCCCTGCTTGACGCTGCGCTCGCCGGCCTCGCCCCCCGCCGCCGAAGCCGCGGTCTCGCCGCCGAAGCCGCCCAGGATCACGTTGAAGATCGAGCGGTTCATGCCCTTGCACATGATGTAGCTCAGGATCGCACCCGAGGAGCCGACGAGCGCACCCGTGACGATGAGGAGGTTGTTCGTGAGCGTGAAGCCGATGCCGCAGGCCGCCCAGCCCGAGTAGCTGTTGAGCATCGAGATCACGACCGGCATGTCGGCCCCGCCGATCGGCAGGATGAGGAGGAAGCCGAGGGTCAAGGACAGGATCACGATGAGCCAGAAGGCAAGGGCGGAGCCCGAGGCGGCGAACCACACGATGAGCAGCACGAGGGCAATACCCTGGGCCGCGTTGAGGATGTGCTGGCCCGGGAAGACGAGGGGCTTGCCCGAGAGGATCGCCTGCAGCTTGGCGAAGGCGATGATCGAGCCGGTGAAGGTGACGGCACCGATCGCGGTGCCCAGGCTCATCTCGATGAGGCTCGCGAGGTGGATGCCGCCTGCCCCCATGATGCCGTAGGCCTCGGGATGGTAGAAGGCGGCGGCGGCGACCGAGACGGCGGCGAGGCCGACCAGGCTGTGGAAGGCCGCCACGAGCTGGGGCAAGGCCGTCATGTGGATGCGCAGCGCTATGAAGGTGCCGATCGAGCCGCCGATGAGGATGCCGACGGCGATCACGCCGTAGCTCACCACGCCCGGCGAGGCGAGGGTCGTCGCGATCGCGATGACCATGCCGGCGATGCCGAGCAGGTTGCCCGTCCTGGCGCTCTCGGGCGAGGAGAGGCCGCGCAGCGCCATGATGAAGCAGATCGTGGCGACGAGGTAGGCGATGGCCGCGAGATTTCCGCTCATGGTCCTGCTCCCGCCTATTTGCGCTTGCGGAACATCTGCAGCATGCGCTGGGTCACGATGAAGCCGCCGAAGATATTGACCGAGGCGAGCGTCACCGCGACGAAACCCATGAGCTTCGAGAAATTGAGGTCGGCGGGGCCGGCCGCGAGCAAGGCACCCACGATGATCACGCTCGAGATCGCGTTGGTCACCGACATGAGCGGGGAGTGGAGGGCCGGCGTTACCTTCCACACCACGTAATAGCCGACGAAGCAGGCGAGCACGAAGACCGTGAGCCCCATCACCGCGGGGTCGAGCCCGGCGGCATGGGCCTGCTGGCTCATGATCTGGGTGCTCTCGTTGGCCAGGCGGGCCGCGTCCGCGGCGAGCCTGGCCGCCTCCGTGGCGAGGCGGGAGGCGTGATCGGCGAGTGTCGTGGGATCCATGGCGGGACCTCGTGACGGTCAGCTGGCGGCGGGCGGGGTCGAGAAGTTCGGGTGGACGACCTTGCCGTCGCGGGTGAGGAGCGTGCCCTTGACGAGCTCGTCGTCCCACTTGATCGCGAGGCCGCCACCCTCCTTCGCCGCGAAGGGGGCGAGGAAATTGTAGAGATTGCGGGCGTAGAGGGCCGAGGCGTCGACGGCGATGCGGCTCGGGTAGTTGGCGTAGCCGACGATGGTGACGCCGTGCTTGACCACGACCTTGCCCAGCTCCGAGAGCGGGCAATTGCCGCCCGCCTCGACCGCGAGATCGACGATCACCGAGCCCGGCTTCATCTCCTTCACCATCTCCTCGCTGATGAGGACGGGGGCGGGGCGGCCGGGAATGAGGGCGGTGGTGATGGCGACGTCCTGCTTCTTGAGCGTCTCGCGCAGCACCGCCGCCTGCTTCTCTTTGTACTCGGCACTCATCTCCTTGGCGTAGCCGCCCGCGGTCTCGGCCTCCTTGGTCGCGGCCGCATCGACCTCGACGAAGGCGGCGCCGAGCGACTGCACCTGCTCCTTGACCGCGGGGCGCACGACGTAGCCCGAGACCACGGCCCCCAAGCGCCGCGCCGTCGCGATCGCCTGCAGGCCCGCAACCCCTACCCCCATCACGAGCACGCGCGCGGGCGCGACCGTCCCCGCCGCCGTCATCATCATGGGAAAGGCCTTGCCGAACTCTACGGCCGCGTCCAGGACCGCCTTGTAGCCGGCGAGGTTCGCCTGGGAGGAGAGCACGTCCATCGACTGCGCGCGCGAGATGCGCGGCATGAGCTCCATGGCGAAGGCGGAGATGCCCGCTGCGGCATAGGCTTCGATGCGCGCGCGGTCGCCGTAGGGGGCGAGCATGGCGATGAGCGACGCGCCGCGCTTGATGAGTGCGAGCTCGTCGCTTCCCTCGGAGGCCGCGAGCGGACGCTGCACCTTGAGCACGATGTCGGCGTCGCGCAAGGCAGCACCGGCGTCCTCGACGATCGTCGCCCCCGCTTGGCGGTAGGCCTCGTCCGTGAAGGAGGCGGCGGCCCCGGCACCGCGCTCGAGGGCCACCTCGAGCCCGAGCCCCGCGAACTTCTTGACCGTCTCCGGCGTGGCGGCGACGCGCTGCTCGCCCTCCCGCCGCTCCTTGGCTATGCCGATCTTCATGGCGAGATCATCCCCTCGTGCCGCCATCCCCCTCCCGGGGCGCTGGCGCGGTGTCACAATGCCCGGCCGCGGAGCCTTTGTGAAGGGCTTCTTCGCAGCTGCAGCGACGGCAGGGCTTAGCGGCCGAAATGCAAGCGATTTATGGCATTGGCCGCGCGCGCGGAAGCTGGCAATATCGCCTCCCCTCAAGGCCCGGACATCGCAGTACAAAGCATGAATTTCACTGGCGCGCGCTCACCCGTTCGAGGCGGGCTTCTCGTCGTCTTGCTCCTCGCGCTCGTCGCGGCTGCGACCCAACCGCGGGCAGCCCTCGCAGCCGAGCTCACCATCACGATCGACAACGTGCGCGACGACAAGGGTGTCGTCCGCCTCTCGGTCTACGCGTCCCCCGACGAATGGCCGGACAAATCGACCAAGGACCACGACCAGGTGAAGCCGGCCAGACCCGGGCCCGTGACGTTCAAGTTCAATCTGCCGCCGGGGGTCTATGCGGTGAACGCCTTCCACGACGAGGACGACAGCGGCAAATTCAAGACCAACTTCATCGGCCTGCCCCTCGAAGGCTACGGCTTCTCGAACGACGCGCACGCCACCTACAAGGCGCCGAGCTTCGAGCAGTGCTATTTCGAGCTGCGCCCCGCGGGCGGGGTCATCCACTTCAGCTTGGTCTATCCCTGACCATCCCCCGTCCCTGCGGAAGCCGGGACCCATGCCGCCATGGATACCGGCCTTCGCCGGTATGGCCGGAAAGAGATGGGGCGCCCTTGCCGTTTCCCGCGATTGGTCATAATATTATGACCACTGATGGCGGAGGCGTCATGGACGACGAGATCACGATCAGCGTGTCCGAATTCAAGGCGCGCTGCCTCAGGCTGTTCGATGCGCTGCAGAAGCGCAAGATCGGCAAGGTGGTCGTCACGCGCCACGGCAAGCCCGTGGGCGAGCTCGTGCCGCCGAAGCTCAAGCTTACCCCGCTCCACGGCGCCTTGCACGGCACGGTGCGGATTGCCCCCGGGGCCGATCTCACCCGACCGACCCTCGACGAAGGCGAGTTCGACGCGGCGCGCGGGATCCTTCATCGCTGAGCGCGCATGCTCCTGCTCGATACGCACGCGATCATCTGGATCGCCGAGGGCGAGCCGATCGAGCGCTCGGCGCGCGGTGCCGTGGAGGCGGCGCGCTCGGCGGGCGGGGTGCTCGTCTCGCCGGTCTCGGCCTGGGAGATCGGCCTGCTCGTGAGCAAGGGCAGGATCCTGTCGCTCGCCCCCACGCCGGCAGAATGGCTGGCGCGCTTTCTGGCCCAGCCCGGCGTGCGGGAAACGTCGCTCACGACGAGTGCGGCCCTGGCCTCGTCCTTCCTGCCCGAGCCCTTTCATGGCGATCCCGCCGACCGCCTGCTGGTCGCGACCGCCCGTGAGCTCGCCGTCCCGCTTTTGACCCGGGACCGAGTGATCCTCGCCTACGCCGCCGAGACCCGCGCGGTGAAGGTGCTGCGCTGCTGAGCCCGCCGTCACCCCGGCAGCGGCAGGCCGTGGCGCTTCAAGGCCGCGGCCTGGCGCTTGGCAAGGGCGGCCTCGTCGAAGTCCTTGATGAGGTCGTGGAAGAGCCGGTACCAGTTGATGTGGGCGCCGAGATGGAGGAAGACGGCCCCGAGCCCGATGGCAGCGCGGTCCATGAGCACGAATTCGCGCGGCGGGGTCACCCCGCCCAGCCGGCGCAGCTCGCGGTGCACCTTGCTCGCGACCTTGGCCCCGTAGTTTCCGGTGTTGGTCTCCTCGATGAGCCGGGCGCGGTCCTCCATGAGGGGGGCATAGACGAAGCGCGCCCACAGATTGAGGGTCTCGATCACCGCCTTGCTCAGGTTCTTGAAGCCCCAGGTCTCGTAGGCGTGGACGGCCAAGGCCTGGTCCTCGTTCGAGAGCGCCCAATAGAGATCGATGACGCCGCGCACGAAGGGGCTCTTGAAGACGCGGATGCAGCCGAAGTCCATGAGGTTGATCGAGCCCTCCGGCCGCACCGTGTAATTGCCGAGATGCGGGTCGCCGTGGATGACGCCGTAGAAATAGAACGGCACGTACCAGGCGCGGAACATGTTGTAGGCGACCTTGTTGCGCCGCTCGAGCGGCCAGTCCTTGCAGGCGACGAGGGGGGCACCCTCGAGCCAGGTCATGGTGAGGAGCCGCTTGGTCGAGAGCTCGGGCAGCACTTCGGGGACCTCGACACCCCGCTCGGCGCGCAGCATCTCGCCGTAGAGCCGCATGTGACGCGCCTCGCGCTCGTAGTCGAGCTCCTCGCCTAAGCGCTCCGTAAGCTCGGCGTGGATGTTGCGCGTCGAGATGGCCTTGTCGTAGCGCTCGTAGAGGGCGAAGACGAGCTTGAGCTGGGCCAGGTCCGCGGCCACAACGGAGGCCATCTCGGGATATTGGAGCTTGACCGCTAGCGCCCGCCCGTCGCGCGCCACCGCACGATGGACCTGGCCGAGCGAGGCGGCACGCGCCGCCGTGCGCTCGAAGGACTTGAAGCGCTCGAGCCAATCCTCGCCGAGCTCGGCCGCCATGCGCCGGCGCACGAAGGGCCAGCCCATGGGGGGCGCGTTCGCCTGGAGCTGGGAGAGCTCGCTCGCATATTCGCTCGGCAGCGCGTCGGGAATGGTCGAGAGGAGCTGGGCCACCTTCATGAGCGGGCCCTTGAGCCCGCCTAAGGCCAGTGCCAAGTCGCTCGCGTGGCGGCCGCGGTCGAGCGAGAGCCCGAGATAGCGCTTGCCCGCAAGCTCGACCGCGAGCCCGCCCATGGCGGCGCCCACGCGCGCGTAGCGCCGCACCCTTGCCGTGAGCGTGCTCTCCTCGCCCTTGGCCGGCCCCCGCACCGCTTCGGCCCCTGCCTTCCTGCGCGCCATCAGAGGGTTGCCTCGAGCTCGGCGATGAGGCGCTCGATGAGCGCCAGGCCTTTGGCCCAGAAGCCCGGGTCCGAGGCGTCGAGGCCGAAAGGCGCCAAGAGCTCCTTGTGGTGGAGCGTACCGCCCGCGCGCAGCATGGCGAGATAGCGCTCGCGAAAGCCCGGCTCGGCGCGCTCGTAGACGGCGTAGAGCGAATTCACCAGGCAATCGCCGAAGGCATAGGCGTAGACGTAGAAGGGTGTGTGGATGAAGTGCGGGATGTAGCTCCAGAAGACCTTGTAGTCGTCCTCGTAGCGGAAGGCGTCGCCGAGGCTCTTCCGCTGCACCTCCATCCAGATCTCGCCGATGCGCTCGGCCGTGAGCTCGCCCACGCGGCGCTCGGCGTGGAGCTTGCGCTCGAAATCGTAAAACGCGATCTGGCGCACCACGGTATTGAGCATGTCCTCGACCTTGGCGGCGATCATGACGCGGCGGCGGCGCTTGTCGCCCTCGCCGCGCAGAAGCGCCTGGAAGGTCAGCATCTCGCCGAACACGCTCGCCGTCTCCGCCAGCGTCAGGGGCGTGTCGGACATGAGATAGCCCTGGCCGGCGGCGAGCACCTGGTGCACGCCGTGGCCGAGCTCGTGCGCGAGCGTCATCACGTCGCGCGTCTTGCCCTGGTAGTTGAGGAGCACGTAAGGGTGGGCACTCGTCACGGTGGGATGGCAGAAAGCGCCCGAGGCCTTGCCGGGCCGCACCGGTGCGTCGATCCAAGGGGAGAGGAAGAAACGCTCGACCACGCCCGCCATCTCCGGCGAGAAGTCGCGGTAGGCGCCGAGCACGGTCTTCCGCGCCTCGCTCCAGGGGATCTCGCGGTCGTCGTCCTCGGGGAGCGGCGCGTTGCGGTCCCAGGTCTCGAGCTTCTCCTTGCCGAGCCAGCGCGCCTTGATGCGGTAGTAGCGGTGCGAGAGCCGCGGATAGGCGTTCTCGACCGCAGTTGCGAGTGCCTCGACCACCTCGGCCTCGAGCTGGTTGGCGAGATGGCGTGCGGAGGCAGGTGCCGGGAAGCGGCGCCAGCGGTCCTCGATCTCCTTGTCCTTGGCGAGCGTGTTGGTGACGAGGGCGAAGAGCCGGACGTTCTGGCCGAGGACCGTGGCGAGGGACTTCGCGGCCTCGCGGCGCTTGGCCTCGTCCTTGTCGGAGAGGAGATGGAGGATCTCGGCGTCGGTGAGCTCCTTCCCGCCCATGGGAAAGCGCAGGCTCGCGAGCGTCTCGTCGAAGAGGCGGATCCAGGCCTGGCGGCCGGCGACGGCCTTCTCGTGCAGCAGGCGCTCGGCCTCGTCGGAGAGCTGGTGCGGGCGGAAGGCGCGCAGGTCCCTGAGCCAGGGCTGGTAGTGCCGGAGGGCGGGTACGGCCAAGAGCGTGGCGAGGCGATCGTCCTCCAGGCGGTTGAGCTCGAGGGTGAAGAAGAGGGTGCGCGCCGAGATGTCGGTCACCTTCTCGCGCATGTCCTGCGCCTGGCGCGAGATCGCCGGGTCGCTCATCTCTGCCGCGTGGCGCAGCTCGGCGTAGCTCGAGAGCCGCCCCAGCGTCTCCGCGATCCGCTCGTAGCGGGCGATGGCTTCAGCGAGCTCGGCCCCCTCGAGCTCGGCGAGCCGGCCTTGGTAGCGCTCCGCGAAATCGGCGGCCGCGGCCGCACTCGCCGCGAGATCGCGGGCGAGCTCGGGGGAGTCCGGACCCGGGTAGAGATCGCCGAGATCCCACACGGGGAGGCTGTCGGGGACTCGTGGGGTCTCGCGGACGGCCGCCGCACTATCGCTCATGGTTCACTCCTCTCGCGAGGAAGCGATATAGAGTGCTCCCTGCCGTAAACCAAGCGTTTTGCCGCTTCCGTAAATTCGCCGGACATGTCAAGACACTAGCGCGCGAGGGCGGGGCACCGCTCACGCGCTAGGGGAAACGCCATGGACTACAAGAAAATACCCAACCTGCCCGGCATGTTCTTCGCGCGCGCGCAGGAGCTGGGCCAGAAGCCCTTCCTCTGGGGCAAGCGGGACGGCAGCTACCGGGCCACGAGCTGGGCGGAGGCGGCGCGGCTGGTGAGCCGGCTCTCGCGCGGGCTCAGGGCCGCCGGCATCGAGCGCGGCGACCGCGTCGCCCTCGTCTCCGAGAACCGGCCCGAGTGGGCCATCGCCGACATCGCGATCATGGCGGCCGGTGCGATCTCGGTCCCCGGCTACGTCACCAACACGAGCGACGACCATCGTCACATTCTCGGCAACACGGGAGCCAAGGCCGCGATCGTCTCCTCGCGCAAGCTCGCGACCAACCTGCTCGCCGCTGCTCGTCTCTCCTCCGCCATGCGCTTCGTGGTGGCGGTCGAGCCGCTCGGGCTCACCCAGCATCCGGGCATCGACGTGCTCGGCTGGGACGAGGTCCTGACGCGCGGCGACGGCATGGCGGACGACGTCGACGCGGTCGCGGGCTCGCTTCCGCGCAGTGCCGCCTGCTGCATCATCCATACCTCCGGCACGGGCGGATTGCCGCGCGGGGCGACGCTCAGCCACGGGGCCGTCATCTGCAACTGCATGGGGGCCGAGGTGCTGCTGCGCCAGCTCGGCCTCGCGGACGAGGTCTTCCTGAGCTTCCTCCCGCTCTCCCATTCCTACGAGCACGCGGCGGGCCTCTTCTTCCCCATCTCGATCGGCGCCCAGATCTACTATGCCGAGGGTGCCGAGACGCTCGCCGCCAACATGCTGGAGGCGCGCCCCACCATCATGACCGCGGTCCCCCGCCTCTACGAGACGCTCCACGGCCGCATCACGAGTGCCATCAAGCGCCAGGGCGGGCTCAAGGAGAAGCTCTTCTGGAAGGCGGTCGAGCTCGGCACCAAGCGCCATACCGCACCTCTAAGCTTGAGCCTGGCCGAGCGCCTCGAGGATGCATTCCTCGATCTTCTCGTGCGCCGCAAGGTGAAGGCGCGCTTCGGCGGCCGGCTCAAGGCGCTCGTCTCGGGCGGCGCTCCCTTGAACCCCGAGATCGGCACCTTCTTCACCGCGCTCGGCCTACGTCTCCTGCAAGGCTACGGCCAGACCGAGGCGGCCCCGGTGGTGAGCTGCAACCCGCCGCAGAAGGTGAAGATCCACACCGTCGGTCCGCCGCTCAAGGACGTCGAGGTCAAGATCGCCGAGGACGGCGAGCTCCTGGTGCGCGGCGAGCTCGTCATGCAGGGCTATTGGAACGACCCCGAGGGCACGGCCCAGGTCCTGCGCGAGGGCTGGCTCTGCACCGGCGACATCGCGCGGCTCGATGAGGACGGCTACATCCAGATCACCGACCGCAAGAAGGACATCATCGTGAACTCGGGCGGGGACAACCTCTCGCCCCAGCGGGTCGAGGGCTTCCTGACCCTCGAGCCCGAGATCGCCCAGGCCATGGTCTACGGCGACCGCCAGCCCTACCTCGTCGCCCTCCTGGTGCCGCGCAAGGAGTTCGCGGAGGAATGGGCAGGGCGGACCGGAGCTACAGCCGACCTCGCTGACCTCGTCAAGGACAAGGCCTTCCACGAGGCGGTCGGCCAGGCGGTCGAGCGGGTCAATGCCAAGCTCTCGGCCATCGAGCGCGTGCGGCGCTACATGCTCACGAGCGAGGCCTTCAGCCTCGAGAACAGCATGCTGACGCCCTCGCTCAAGATCCGCCGCCACGTGATCAAGGCGGCCTACGGCGAGAGGCTCGAGGCGCTCTATTAGGGCGCGGGCTCAGGAACGCGCGCTCTGGCGGGGAGGTGCTGGATGGCCTTCGGGAATTTGACGCTCGAGAGCATTCGGGCGCGCCCGGTCGTGCTCAAGCTCAGGCGGCCCGTGGTCGCACGTATCGCGACGATCACCGAGTGGCCCCTGATCCTGATCGATCTCCATACGAAAGAAGGTGTGACGGGACGGAGCTACCTCGAGCCTTACCTCCGCAAAGCGATGCGCTATCTCGTTCCCGCACTCCACGATCTGGGCAATATGCTCAAGGGCCGCAGGCTCGCTCCGCTCGAGCTCTACGAAGCGGGCCGTAGGTCGCTGCATTTCGTCGGCTACGAGGGCATGTCGATGATCGCGGTTGCCGGCATCGACATGGCGGCATGGGACGCGCTGGCGCGCGCGGCCGGAGTGCCGCTCTGCGTGCTCTTGGGCGGCAGCATAGGTGCCGTGCCCGCCTACAACAGCAACGGCCTCTGGCTGCGCCCATCCGCCGAAGCCGCGCGCGAGGCCGTCGAGTTGCGTGACGAAGGCGGCTTCAAGGGCCTGAAGCTGCGTCTCGGCCGCGAGCGGCTCGGCGACGACCTCGCGGCGATCGAAGAAGTGCGCGCGGCCGTCGGAAGCGAGATGAGCCTCATGGTCGATTTCAACCAAGGGCTTCACTTCGGCGAGGCGTTGGAACGTTGCCACGCGATCGACGATCTGGGTCTCGCCTGGATCGAGGAGCCCATCGTCTACGACAACCTCGAGGGTTACGCGCGGCTCGCGGCCGAGCTCAAGACGCCGGTCCAGATCGGCGAGAACTTCTACGGGCCGCGCGCGCTCTACGACGCCCTGCAAATGAAGGCCTGCGACTACGTCATGCCGGATTTCATGCGCATCGGCGGGGTGACCGGCTGGCAGCGCGCCGCCGCCATCGCAGCTGCGGCCGGCATCCCCATCTCCACCCATCTCTATCCCGAAGTGGCTGCCCACGTCATGCGGGTGAGCGAAACGGCGCACTGGCTCGAGTGGCAGGATTGGGCGGACCCGATCTTGCGCCAGCCCTACGAAGTCAAGGACGGCAAGCTGCATATTCCGGACCTGCCGGGCATCGGGCTGGAATGGGACGAGAAGGCTGTCGCCGCGAACCCAGCCGAATAGGAAATTCGCCACATCTCCCGTTTCCTGTCCCGGCGCAAGCCGGGACCCATTCCGGCCATGGATACCGGCTTTCGCCGGTATGGCGAGGAGGCGCAAGGCCGGTTGAGAGCGGACGAATTTCCGATTCCACGGCACCAGGCGTTCGCTCGGCCAAGGGTGCTTCCGACCGCGCAACGGCGTTTTCGGCCCGGCGAGTCCGCGGCAATATCCTTCTCCCCGCCCCGACCCTCCCGACCCATTCTTGCGTTTTGCGCATGGCTTCTCCGACGCCGTTGCCTTGGGTGCGAACTAAAATTACCCTGAGGGCAGAGAAGAGGCGCGCAATCCGGGAGGATCGCCCATGGCGCTGGCCGCCGTCACGCTCGACGACAAATACGAGCTCGAAGTCGGCCGCGTCTTTCTGACCGGCACCCAGGCCCTGGTGCGCCTGCCGATGATGCAGCGCCAGCGCGACCTCAAGGCCGGGCTCAACACGGCGAGCTTCGTCTCGGGCTACCGCGGCTCGCCCTTGGGCGGGCTCGACCAGGCCTTCTGGCAGGCCAAGCGCTTCCTCGCCAAGAACCACATCCACTTCCAGCCCGGCATCAACGAGGACCTGGCGGCGACCGCCGTGTGGGGGAGCCAGCAGGTGGGCCTCTTCCCCGGCGCCAAATACGACGGCGTCAACGCCATGTGGTACGGCAAGGGTCCGGGGGTCGACCGCTCGGGCGACGTGCTCAAGCACGGCAACTTCGCCGGCAGCGGCAAGCATGGCGGGGTGCTGCTGCTCGCGGGCGACGACCACGCGGCCAAGTCCTCCACGCTCCCGCACCAGAGCGAATACGCCTTCATGTCCGCCATGATCCCCGTGCTCAATCCGGCGGGCGTGCAGGACTTCCTCGACCTCGGCACCTACGGCTGGGCCCTCTCGCGCTATTCGGGCTGCTGGGTCGCCTTCATCACGGTCGCGGACACGGTCGAGAGCTCGGCCTCGGTCCATGTCGATCCGCACCGGATCGAGATCGCCCTCCCGACCGGCTTCGAGATGCCGCCGGGCGGGCTCAACCTGCGCTGGCCCGACGGGTGGATGGAGCAGGAAGAGCGCCTCATGCGCCACAAGCTCTATGCCGCCCTCGCCTTCGTGCGCGCCAACCGCCTCGATAGAATCGTGATCGACAGCCCCAGGCGCCGCTTCGGCATCGTCACCACCGGCAAATCCTACCTCGACGTGCGCCAGGCGCTGGAGGACCTCGGCATCGACGAGGCGCATGCCGCCGAGATCGGGCTCAGCGTCTACAAGGTGGGGATGAGCTGGCCGCTCGAGCGCGACGGCGTGCGGCAGTTCGCCGAGGGGCTCGAGGAGATCCTCGTGGTCGAGGAGAAGCGCGCCCTCATCGAGAACCAGCTCAAGGAGCAGCTCTACAACTGGCGTGCCGACGTGCGGCCGCGCGTGATCGGCAAGTTCGACGAGAGCCACGCCATCCTGCTGCCGGCCTACGACGAGTTGACCCCGGCGCGCATCGCGCGCGTCATCGCCGGACGCATCGCGCGCTTCTATACGAGTGCGCGCATCGCCGACCGCCTCGCCTTCCTCGCCGCCAAGGAGAGCATGCTCCAGGCCAAGGGGCCCGATTTCAAGCGCACGCCCTATTTCTGCTCCGGCTGCCCGCACAACAGCTCGACCGTGGTCCCCGAGGGGAGCCGCGCCACCGCCGGCATCGGCTGCCACTTCATGGCGGTGTGGATGGACCGCAGTACGGCGACTTACACCCACATGGGCGGCGAGGGCGCGCCCTGGATCGGCTTGTCGCCCTTCACCGAGGAGAAGCACATCTTCGCCAACCTGGGCGACGGCACCTATTTCCACTCGGGCTATCTCGCCATCCGGGCTGCGGTCGCGGCCAAGGTCAACATCACCTACAAGATCCTCTACAACGACGCGGTCGCCATGACCGGCGGCCAGCATGTCGACGGCCAGCTCACCGTGCCGCAGGTCACCCAGCAGGTCTATGGCGAGGGGGTGCGGCGCATCGCGGTCGTCACCGACCAGCCCGAGAAATACGCCGTCGGGGCCGAGTTCGCCCCCGGCACCACGATCAACCACAGGAGCGAGCTCCAGAGCGTGCAGAAGGAGCTGCGCGAGTGGCAGGGTGTGTCGGTCCTCGTCTACGACCAGACCTGTGCCGCCGAGAAGCGCCGGCGCCGCAAGCGCGGCGCCTTCCCCGACCCGGCCATGCGCGCGGTCATCAACGAGGCGGCGTGCGAGGGCTGCGGGGACTGCAGCGTCAAATCCAACTGCCTCTCG
>DATJAC010000294.1:0-2330 GCA_035516655.1 Alphaproteobacteria bacterium
GTGGTCGATCACGCTGAGCTCGCCGTCGGCGGTATTGACGATGACGTAGCGCTCCTCGAAACGGCGCGGCATCCAGCGCCAGCGTTCCATGTTGGCGATGATCTGATCGACGCGCCCGGCAGCGCTGATGTTGAGCATGGCAAGAGTGCGGGGGCCGATGCGGCCGTCGACGGCGAGGCCGTTGCGCGCCTGGAAGCGTCCAAGCGCCGCCGCGAGGTCGCCTTTGGGCGCCTGCTCGGCAAGCGGCTGGAGGGCCTGGTCCTCGACCGCGAGACGCGCGCGCAGGGTGACGAGCCGAGGATCGTCGCTGTCGACCACGAGCTCGTCGCCCGCCGGGATCTGGGGCCAACCGCCCGCGGCGGCGATGGCGCGGTAGCGCTTGAGGGCGTCCTTGAGCCGAGCATATTCGGGGTGAGGCGGGGGCAGATCGGCGATCAAGCGGGCGAGGCTGTCTTTCTCGAGCGCCGATTTGAGGGCCGCGACCGCATCGAAGCTTGCCTTGGGCAAGCGCACGTCGTCGAAGACGTCGGCTGCGGCTACCCGACCGAGGCGCACGTCGTGGGCATAGCGCAGGAAGGCGTCGGTCAGCACAAGCTCGCGCGCGGCCGCATCCGCGGGGCCCAGTGCCGCCGCGAGTGCCGTCGGATGGTAGTCGGCCGCGTTGAGGCCCTCGCTTGCCGCGGCGGCAAGCGTTGCGGCGGCGAGTTTGGCCCGCTCGCGCGCCTCTTCGCTTCCCGCCCAGGCGGGCCGGTTGCCGCGCTCGGCATAGAAGCGGCCGAGCTGCGTCAAATCGAGCGGCTCGTTGTCGAGCAGATGCGCGGGGGCCGCGTCGAGGAGTTGGCGCAGCGCCGTACTAAGGCCGCGCTCGGCCGCGGTCATGCTCGGCGCCGTCGGGCCGGGGGGTATCGGCGGCAGGTCCTGCGCGCCTGCGGCACTCGCCGCCACGATCACGAAGGCCGAGACGAAGCCGGTGCGCAGGCGCGCGCGCGTGCCGGGCCGCAATGAGCGAGGATGCCGGGCGCGGCGAACGTGCTTCGCCGCACACCGCCTCCTCCCGCGGCCGTCGCTCGACAAGATTGCCCCGCCCTCGGCTAGCGACACTGATGATACCCCGATCGGCGAGGGCCCCGCTCCAGCACCGGCCGGGGGTCCTCGGCGAAAATGACGCGTGCCGATTTTTAGCATGAAGCGGGAGAGCAGGGCTACGGCCAAACCTTCCCGCGCGGCGCGAGCCCTTGGCAATTGCCCCCGAACTGCGCGATTGTGACGTGCGCGCCGCCGTCTTGCGGTGCCGAGCGAGGCAAGGGGAGCGGACGATGGCCGAAATCGAGTGGCCTGCCGGACTGGTGGAGCGCATTACCGAGCGCCGCGGCCGGCTGCATTGCTACGACAGGCTCGAGCCCGCGCGCACGGCACTCCTCGTGGTCGACATGCAGACCGCCTTCCTCAAGCCGGAATGGCCGACCTCGCTCGCAGCCGCGCGGGAGATCGTGCCGACCGTCAATCGTCTGGCCAAGGCCGTGCGCGCGGCGGGCGGTCAGGTGATCTGGATCGTCTCGACCTATGGCCCGAAGGAGGACGACCGCTGGCGCATCCTCTTCGAGCATGTGATGGGGCCCAAGGCCGGCGCCTTTTTCCGCGAGGTGCTGAGCGAGGGGCACGAGGGGCATGCCATCTGGCCGCACCTCGAGGTGTGCCGCGAGGATGCGACCGTGGCCAAGAACCGCTTCAGCGCCTTCTGCGGCAGCGCGGGTCGGCTCGAGCGGCTGCTCAAGGAGCGCGGCATCGACACCCTGCTCGTCGCCGGCACGGTCACCAATGTCTGCTGCGAATCGACCGCGCGCGAGGCGGCGTTCCGCGACTTCAAGACGATCATGGTGTCGGACGCCAATGCCGGACGCTCCGAGACGGACAACCTCGTCACCTTCTCGACCTTCATCCGCGCCTTCGGCGACGTGATGTCGAGCGCGGAAGTGATGGCCCGGCTCGCGGCCGCGGCGAGCACCGTGCGGCCCGCGGCGGCGGCCGAAGGCACCTGAGCGGGCGGTGGCGCTCTGCCGCCGCTCGGAGAGGTGATTCCTGTTGACTCCGATATGCAACCGCCTAGGCTTCGTCATGGCTCGACACCCCGCGACCCGGCTGGAAAAGTGCCGTCTTGAGGCTTTTTGCCGGCGCTGATGCGGCGCGCAAGGATAGCGGGGACGAGGAAGAGGAGGTAGCGATGTCAGGGAAGGCACGGGCGGCAGCACTCGCCGTGGTGCTCACGCTCGCGTTGGCGCAACCGGGCGCGGCAAAGACGCTCAAATGGGCGAACGACGGCGACGTGTCGT
>DATJAC010000295.1:0-4156 GCA_035516655.1 Alphaproteobacteria bacterium
CATGCCGGCGATGGCCTGCTCGATATAATCCGGCGGGGTCGCCATCAGCATCTCTTCGTCGAGCACGCCGCCGTAGCGGCGCTCGGCAAAGCACGGGATCGACAGGCTGGGCTGGCGCGTCTTCAGCGCCCGTCCCCACGAATCGGCGCATGCCGACTCGCCGACGACGCTCCAGTCGAAGCGCTTGTAGCCGGCCCATTGCAGCCCGTTGATGAAATAGATCATCGCCCCCGGCGTCGCGTAGAACAGTGCGATGTCGGGCGGGTCGAGCCTGCCGCTGGCGAGGGGCGACAGCGCCAAGGCCTCGAAGCGCCCGTCCGCTACGGTGTGCATCGCCGCCTGGTGGGCGCTGGCGTCTGCCTCGGTCTCGTACCACACCCCGACCATGTGCCGGCCGGAGTGCCAGGCAGCGTCCTTGGCCTCGCCGAGCCCGACCACGGCGCGGCATTGCGCGCCCACGAGATCCTCGGCGGTGATGCCGACCGTCCAGCCCAGGCGCGCCGCCTGGGCCACCACCTGGTCGAGCGTATGGACCGAGCCGGGCCGCCTGATCTTGGGGATCGCCTCCATCTCGGCGCGGCACTCGAAGAGCTTCATCCCGAAGGGGATCGCGCGCAGCCGCAAGAGCCGCTCGAGCTCGGCCGCGAGCCTGGGCCAGTCCTCGCTCATGATCGGTACTCCCTCTGATCCGCCATGATAGCGCCTTCAGCCGCGCAGTGCGCGCCAGCCGATGTCGCGGCGGCAGAAGCCGCCCGGCCAGTCGACGAGGTCGACGGCACGGTAGGCGCGCTCTTTCGCCTCGGCGAGCGTACCCCCGCGCGCGGTGATGCCGAGCACGCGTCCGCCCACGGCCACGAGCTTGCCCTCCTTGCGGGCAGTGCCGGCGTGGAAGATCGTGACCCCGTCGACCGCACCGGCCGCGTCAAGATTGCGGATCTCGCTGCCTTTCGCGTAAGTGCCCGGATAGCCCTTGGCGGCCATCACCACGGTGAGCGAAGGCTCGGCGCGCCAGCGCAGGTCGAAATATTTGAGCTCGCCGTCGCGCGCCGCGACGAGGGCGGGGAGCAGGTCCGACTTGAGGCGCACGAGGAGCGCTTGGCATTCCGGATCGCCGAAGCGCACGTTGAACTCGAGGAGCTTGGGCCCCGCCTGGTCGATCATGAGTCCGGCATAGAGGATGCCCTTGAAGGGCCGGCCCTCCGCTGCCATGGCGGCGACGGCGGGGGCGAGGATGGTCGCCTCGATCTCCTGCTGCAGGGCCGCGGTCACGACCGGGGCGGGCGAGTAAGCCCCCATGCCGCCGGTGTTGGGTCCGCGGTCGCCGTCGAAGGCGGCCTTGTGGTCCTGGGCCGAGGGCAGGGTGAGGAAATGGCTGCCGTCGACGAGGGCGAGCAGGCTCGCCTCCTCGCCCGCGAGGAACTCCTCGATGACGAGCTCCGAGCCAGCGCGCCCGAACTGCCCGGCCACGAGGGCGGCATCGATCGCGGCGTCGGCCTCGGCGAGGGTCGCTGCCACCACGACCCCTTTGCCGGCCGCGAGCCCGTCCGCCTTGACCACGATGGGGACGCCGCACTCGCGCACGTAAGCCTTGGCCGTATTGGGCTCCGTGAAGCGTCCGTAGGCCGCACTCGGGATGCCGTGGCGGGCGGCGAGGTCCTTCATGAAGCCCTTCGAGCCCTCGAGGGCCGCGGCCGCCGCACTCGGCCCGAAGGCCTTGATGCCCCCTTCCTCGAGCCGGTCGACGAGGCCGAGGACGAGCGGTGCCTCGGGCCCGACGACGACGAAATCGATCGCCTGCGCGCGCGCGAAGGCGACGAGGGCCTCCAGGTCCTCGGCCGCGATCGGCACGCATTCGGCCGACTCCGCGATGCCGGCGTTCCCCGGCGCGCAGTAGATCTTGTCCGCGAGCGGGGACGCCGCGAGCGCCCACACCAGCGCGTGCTCCCGTCCGCCCCCACCGACCACGAGTATGCGCATGTCGCGTCCGGCCCTCGCCAATTCCACCGCCCTCTTTGCCTTGCGGGCGTCGGTTCGGCAAGGGCCCATAGCGTCGCACGGCGCTAACTTGCCATGACAGTGCGCAGCCGCCTCTTGTAACATGACCGCCGGATCATGACCGAAGACCTCCTCGCCGCCGCCCCCGGCCTGCCCAATCTGCCCGAGTTCTCGGTGAGCGAGATCTCGGGGCTCTTGAAGCGCACGCTCGAGGAGCGCTTCGACCACGTGCGCGTGCGCGGCGAGATCTCGGGATTCAAGCGCCACAGCTCGGGCCATCTCTATCTGGCCCTCAAGGACGCCGACGCCGTGCTCGACGCCGTGTGCTGGCGCGGGACCGCCGGCCGCCTCGGGCTCAAGCCCGAGGACGGCATGGAGGTGATCGCGACCGGACGCATCACCACCTATCCCGGCCGCTCCAAATACCAGCTCGTCGTCGAGGCGATGGAGCTCGCGGGCGAGGGGGCCCTATTGAAGCTCCTCGAGGAGCGGCGCAAGAAGCTCGCGGCCGAGGGCCTCTTCGATGCCGCGCGCAAGAAGGCGCTGCCCTATCTCCCCGAGATCATCGGCGTCGTCACCTCGCCGACCGGGGCCGTCATCCGCGACATCCTCCATCGCCTGGCCGACCGTTTTCCGCGCCGCGTCCTCCTCTGGCCGGTCGCCGTGCAAGGGGCGGGGGCGGCCGAGCAGGTGGCGGCCGCCATCGCCGGCTTCAACCGCCTGGCCGCGGACGGGCCGATCCCGCGCCCCGATCTCATCATCGTGGCGCGCGGTGGAGGCAGCCTCGAGGACCTCTGGGCCTTCAACGAGGAAGTGGTGGTGCGCGCGGCGGCCGCGAGTGCGATCCCGCTCATCTCCGCCGTCGGCCACGAGACCGACACCACGCTCATCGATTTCGCCGCCGACCGGCGGGCACCCACGCCGAGTGCCGCGGCCGAGATGGCGGTCCCGGTTCGCGCCGAGCTCCTCGGCCAGGTGATGGAGCACGGCCAGCGCCTCTTCCGCGGGCTCGCGCGCATGCTGGCCGAGCGGCGCACGCGGCTCGAGGGTCTCGCGCGCGGCCTTCCCGACCCCAGGCGTCTCCTGGAGCAGTCGACCCAGCGCCTCGACGATTGGTCCGAGCGGCTGCGCAACTCGGTGCTCAATTTCGTGACGCACCTCGGCGAGCGCCTGGCCCGCCTGCCCGAGCCGCAGCGCGCCCTCGCACATCTCGTCCGCGCCAAGGAGCACGAGCTCGCCACCACCGCGGCCCGCTTCCGGCGCGAGCCCTTCACCGCCGAGCTCGCACGCCATGGGCGCGATACCGCACGCTTCGGCGAGCGCCTCGGCCCCGCGGTCCGCCACCTTGCCGAGCGCGCCGGGGAGCGCCTCGCCGGGCTCGGCCATCGCCTCGAGAACCTCTCCTATAAGCGCGTGCTCGCGCGCGGCTTTGCGCTCGTGCGCGACGGCAAGGGTGAGGCGGTCACGCGCGCGGCGGCCGCCGCCGCCGGCATGGCGGTCGCCATCGAGTTCCAGGACGGTCAAGTCGGCGCCACCATCGCTGGTGCCAGTGCCGCACCCGCTGCCGCCGGCGGCAAGCCCGAGCGCCCGCGCAAGGCCAAGGGCAGGGACGACCAGGGCACCCTCCTCTGAGGGGGCCTCGCGCGGCGCGGTAGCGACAGGGTGCCCGCTACGATCGTCCAAGCCAGAGCACGCCGATGAGAATCGTCAGCACGGTGAGCGGCGCGCCGATCTTGAAATACGCCCAATATCCGAGAGCGATGCCTTCCGCGCGCGCGCGCTCGATGACGATGAGGTTCGCGATCGAGCCGAGCACGGTGAAGTTGCCGGCGAGCGTCGAGGCCATCGCGACCGCGAGCCAGGCGCGCCGCTGGTCCGCGAACGAGGCGACCAACGGCTTGAGCGCCAGCACCGCCGGCACGTTGCTCACGAGGTTGGAAAGGACCGCCGTTACGGCACTCAAGACGGGCAGCCGCTCGAGATGGAGCCCGCCCGCCCTGGCGATGACCTCCGGCGAGAGCACGCTCTTCTCGATCCCGGCCACCACGACGAAGAGCCCGGCGAACATCAGAAGCAGGGTCCAGTCGATCTCGGCATAGATCTTCTCGGACTTGATGCGTCGGGTCAGCAGCAGGAGCGCGCCGCCGACGATGGCCGCCTT
>DATJAC010000296.1:0-22788 GCA_035516655.1 Alphaproteobacteria bacterium
CGCTCGCTCGGCGGCTTCCGCGAGCCGTGACGGACGCGCGAGACGCAGGAGGGCGGCAAGGTCGACGTGCTCTGCCGCACGTGCGCCGGCAAGTCGGAGGAACGCCTCGAGGGCGGGATGCTCGCGCGCCTGGACGAGGCCGAGATGGCGGTCGGGCAGACTGAGGGCCGGGTCACGCGGGAGGCAGCCGAGGAGCGGCGTGCCGACGCGCGCAAGTGCCGCTTCGAGAATCGCGCGATGGCGTTTGCCAGCCGTTCGGTTGGCGATGACGCCGGCGACCTCGACCTCTGCGCGGAAATCGCGAAAGCCCTTGACCAGAGCCGCAATCGAGGCCCCCTGGCCGGCCGCGTCGACGACGAGGACGACCGGCCAGCCGGCAAGGGCCGCGAGATCGGCGCTCGAGCCGCTGCCGTCCGCCGCCCCGTCGAAAAGCCCCATGACGCCCTCGACAAGAAGAAGCTCCGCGTCCCGGCCAGATTCCTCGATGAGCCCGGCCAGCAATTCGTGCCGCATCGCCCAGGGATCGAGGTTGCAACAGCTTCGCCCGCTCGCCGCGGCGTGGAAGGCAGGATCGATGTAGTCGGGCCCCACCTTGGCGGAAGCAACGCGGACCCCGCGCGCGCGGAAGGCCCGCAGCAGGGCGAGCGTCGCGGTGGTCTTGCCGCAGCCCGAGGCGGGCGAGGCAATGACGAGGCCGGCTGCGGACGACATGAGGGCTGGCGCTAGAGCGATTCCCGCTCAAGCGGAATCGCCGCTCCGGTCGTCATTCCCGCGAAAGCGGGACTCCATCGGTTCTGGACCCCCGCTTGCGCGGGGGTGACGAGAGAGGCGGTTCTGCTTAATCGGGACATGCTCTAATCACGCCGCTTGGCGCTCGCGGCGAGTGCGGAGGAAGCCGGCCGCTTTTGCACGACCGTACCCAGCCAGTCGAGATGCGCCCTGAGCCGCACCACCTCGCCGACGGCGACGATCGCGGGGGGTGCCATCGCCGCCGCCGCGGCATCGGCTGCGGCATGGGCGAGGGTGGTCTCGAGCACGCGCTGGCTCGGCAAGGTCGCGTCGCTCACGATCGCGACCGGCTCTGCGCCCGGCCGGCCGGCCTCGAGCAGGCGTTGGGCGATGGCGGCGAGATGCTTGAGCGCCATGTAGATGACGAGCACGGGCGAGCCGCGCGCGATGGCGCGCCAATCGATCTCGTCGGGAACGATCCCCGCGGCATTATGTCCCGTCAAAAAGGTGACGACGGAGTTGCTGTCGCGATGGGTGAGCGGGATGCCGGCGTAGGCGAGCGCGCCGATGCCGGCCGAGACCCCGGGGACGATGCGGAAGGGAACCCCTGCCGCGGCAAGGCTCAAGGCCTCCTCCCCGCCGCGGCCGAAGACCAAGGGATCCCCGCCCTTGAGGCGCAGCACGCGCTTGCCCTCGCGCGCGAGTGCGATGAGGCGCAAGGAGATGTCGGCCTGGGTCGGCGAGGGCTTGCCGCCGCGCTTGCCGGCAAAGATGCGGGCGGCGGCGCCGCGCGCGAGGGCCAAGATCGCCTCGCTCACCAGCGCGTCATAGACGACGACGTCCGCCTGCTCGAGCCCGTGAAGGGCGAGGAGCGTCAAGAGGCCGGGATCGCCGGGACCGGCACCGGTGAGCCAGACCCAGCCGGGAGCGAAGGCCGGCAGCTCGCGCGAGAGCGCACTCATGGCCGCGACCATAACGGATGACGCGGCGGTGCGGCTAGCAATCGCGGGTCAGCACGGTCTATAAGCGCGCCATGGCCACGAGAAAGGGCGACGCCTTGCGCCGCGGCTGGACCACGGGAGCATGCGCTACCGCGGCCGCCAAGGCCGCCTATACGGCACTCTTGACCCGCAGCTTCCCCGATCCGGTCACGATCACCCTGCCGAGGGGCGAGCGGCCCGCCTTCGTGCTTGCGCGCGAGGAGCTGGGGGCCGGCTTCGCGCGCGCCGGCGTCGTCAAGGACGCGGGCGACGATCCCGACGTGACGCACGGTGCGCTCGTGCTGGCGACGGTGCGGGAAGGGCCCGCGGGTAGCGGGGTTGCCTTTCGCGCGGGCGAGGGGGTGGGGACCGTGACCAAGCCGGGCCTCCCGCTTCCGCCCGGCGAGCCCGCCATCAATCCCAAGCCCCGCGAGATGATGCGCGAGGCCATCGCCGAGGTGGCGCGCGAGCATCACGGCCGCGGCGACGTAGTGATCGAGATTGCCATCCCGGGAGGCGAGGCGCTCGCTCAGAAGACCTGGAACCCGCGCCTCGGCATCCTCGGCGGGCTCTCCATTCTGGGGACGACGGGCATCGTCGTCCCCTACTCCTGCTCGGCCTGGATCCACTCGATCCAGCGCGGCATCGACGTCGCCCGTGCCGCGGGCCTCCTTCACGTCGCGGGCTCGACCGGCTCGACCTCCGAGGCGGCGATCCGGGCCCTCTACGGCTTGCCCGAGACGGCCCTCCTCGACATGGGCGATTTCGCGGGCGGGCTCCTCAAGTATCTCCGGCGGCATCCCGTGCCGCAGCTCACCATCGCGGGCGGCTTCGCCAAGATCGGCAAGCTCGCCCAAGGCCATCTCGATCTCCATTCGGGGCGCAGCCAGGTCGATCAAGGCTGGCTGGCCGAGCGCCTCGCCGAGCTCGGCGCCGACCCGGAGCTCCTTGCCAAGGTAAGGACTGCCAATTCTGCTCTCGAGACCCTCGAGCTCGCGCGCGCGGCCGGGCTCGCCATCGGCGACGCGGTGGCGGCTCGCGCGCGCGAGACCGCGCTCAGCGTGCTTGCGGGGGCGCCCGTCGCAGTCGACGTCGTCATCTTCGATCGCGCCGGAAGGCCGATCGGCCGCAGCGCGCGCTGATCGGGTGCCGCTCATGTGCGCTTCCGCCGCGGCCGCAAGGCGCGGGCATGCTTCGCATCGTAGACCGCGCTCGCGCCGAAATCGCGCGCGGCAAGGGCGCGGCCGACGAGGACCAAGGCCGTGCGTGCGAGTTTCGCCCGGCGCAGCTTGCCGGCGATATCGGCGAGCGTGCCGCGGATGACCCGCTCGTCCGGCCAGCTCGCGCGATAGACGACCGCGACCGGGCAATCGGCCCCATAGAGCGGGGTGAGCTTGGCCGTGATCGTGCGCATGTTGCGCACCGAGAGATGGATCGCGAGGGTCGCGCGCGAGCGCCCGAGGGCTTCGAGCTCTTCCCCAGCCGGCATGGCCGACGCGCGCACCGCGGTGCGCGTGAGGATGACGCTCTGGCTCACCCCCGGCAGCGTCAGCTCGCATTTGAGAAGGGCGGCGGCGGCGGCAAAGGCCGGCACGCCGGGCGTCACGTCGTAGGCAATCCCCAGCCGGTCGAGCTCGCGCATCTGCTCCGCCACGGCCCCGTAAAGCGACGGGTCGCCGGAATGGACTCGCGCCACGTCCTGGCCCTTGCCGTCCGCCTCTGCCATCTCGGCGATGATCTCGCCGAGCGTGAGAGACGCCGTGTCGATGACGCGCGCACCCCTCGGCGCGGCGGCGACGAGCGCGCGGGGAACGAGCGAACCCGCATAGAGGCAGACCGGACAGCGCTGGATGAGGTCGCGTCCGCGCACGGTGATGAGATCGGCGGCCCCCGGTCCGGCCCCGATGAAATGCACGGTCATCGCGCGCGCTTCCGCTTCGCCGCCGGCACGTCCGACGCGTGCGGGCGGCCGACTTCCTCGACGCGGATCGGCCGTGCTGCGAGGGCCAAGGCGCAGCTCGCATGCGCCGAGCGGCGCTTCTCGAGGATAAGACGGCCAGTGCTGCCGGCCGCGGCCAGGGCCGCCGCCTCGGCGACGCCATGGCAGCCGACCGCGCGAAAGACCGCTTCGGAGGGATGAGCAATGCGCGGCGTCTCGGCCTCGAGCTCGGCCGCGGTGAAGGTGCGCGCCGGCACGGCGAGCCGCTCGGCCAAGAGGGTGAGGGCCGGTTCCGCCATCTTGCGCTCGAGCGTGAAGAGGCCTGCGACCGCGGATACAGCTACCCCCGCCTCGGCGAGGCAGGCCGCCACCAGGGCCGCGAGCTCGTCGGCATCGACGGCCCGGTCGCAACCGACCCCGAGTGCTACCACCGCACCCGGACGCGTTGCCGCCCTCCCGTCCCCGCCGCGCGCGATCGCGAGAAGCCGGTCGAGATCGAGATGGCGCTCGAGGTGTGCCGCGAGCCGATCGAGGGTCGCCTCGATGCCATCCTCGTAGCGAACCCCGCTCGCCTCGGCTCTTCCGAGCCTGGCGAGGAAACGGCGGCGGAAATCGTCCGCGGCGAAGAGACCATGGAGATAGCAGCCCATCACGCGACCGTCGGCCGAGACGGCCCCGTCGGCACCGGTCGCGAGCCGCAGCATGTGGCGCTCGCCCTCTCGACCCGTCGTGCGCCCCATATGCATCTCGTAGCCCTTGACCGCGGCACCGCTCGCCACCTCGCAGCCTGCAGCCTCGACGAGGCGCTTCTCGCCCGCGAGCACCGTCTCGACCGCAAGCAGCCCGAGGCCGGCCACCTCGCCGGGCGGCCCCTCGATGCCGGCAGGGTCGGCCACGCGCGCGCCGAGCATCTGGTAGCCGCCGCAAATGCCGAGGACGGCACCGCCGCGCCGGCGATGAGCCAGGAGATCGATGTCCCAACCTTCTCTGCGCAGGAAGGCGAGGTCGGCGAGGGTCGCCTTCGAGCCCGGCAGGATGACGAGGTCGCATTCGCCCGGAATGGGCTCGCCCGCTCGCAAAAAGCGCAAGTCCACGTCGGGCTCGGCCGCGAGCGGATCGAAATCGTCGAAATTCGCGATGCGCGGGTAGCCGAGCACGACGATCTTGATCGTACCGGTGCCATTGCGTTGGGCGCGGGTGAGGGCCAGCGAGTCTTCGGCCGGCAGCCTCGCTGCCTCCTCGAACCAGGGCACCACGCCCAGGCACGCGAGTCCGGTGCGCGCCGCGATTTCGCCGACCCCGCCATCGAAGAGCCGCGCGTCGCCGCGGAACTTGTTGACGATGAAGCCCTTGACGAGACGACGTTCCGCCCCGCTCAGAAGCGCATGCGTGCCGATCAGCTGGGCGATGACGCCGCCGCGCTCGATGTCGCCCACCAGGATGACCGGAACGCCCACGGCCTCGGCGAAGCCCATGTTGGCGATGTCGCCCGCGCGCAGGTTGACCTCGGCCGCACTGCCCGCACCCTCGACCAGCACGAGATCGGCACCCTCGCCGAGGCGTGCAAAGCTCGCGAGCACCTCGGGCAGCAACTCCGCGCGCAAGCGCTGATACTCGCGCGCGGTCTTATTGCCGAGCACGCGGCCGCGCACGACGACTTGCGCACCCGTCTCGCCCTGCGGCTTAAGCAGCACCGGATTCATGTCGACCGTGGGTGCCGTGCGCGCGGCACGCGCCTGGAGCGCCTGCGCGCGCCCGATCTCCCCGCCCTCGGCTGTGACCGCCGCGTTGTTCGACATATTCTGCGGCTTGAAGGGGCGCACTGCGAGACCGCGCGTCGCGAAGGCGCGGCAGAGGCCGGCCACAAGAAGCGACTTGCCCACGTCCGAGCCCGTCCCCTGCAGCATGAGGGCCGCGGCGGCCATCAGAACTCGATCCCCTTCTGCGCCTTGATCCCGGCCTCGAAGGGATGCTTCACCATGGTCATCTCGGTCACGAGGTCGGCGGCCGCCACGAGCTCGGGCTTGGCGTTGCGTCCGGTCACGACGAGGTGAAGCCGCTCGGGCTTGGCGGCAAGGAAGGCCGTGACCTCGGCGAGCGGCAGATAGTCGTAGCGCAGCACGATATTGAGCTCGTCGAGGACGACGAGGTCGTAGCGCGGGGTCGGCCCGCGGCATGCCTCGATCATCGCTTTCGCGGTCTCCCAGGCCGCCTCCGCAGCGCGGATGTCGCGTGCGCGGTCCTGGGTGTCCCAGGTAAAGCCCTCGCCCATGGTGCGGATGTCGACGAGCTCGGCGAAGCGCTCGAGGGCCGGCCGCTCGCCCGTCTCCCACTTGCCCTTGACGAATTGCACGATGCCGATCCGCATGCCGTGGCCGAGGGCGCGCAGGACGAGGCCGAAGGCCGCCGTCGATTTGCCCTTGCCCTTGCCGGTATGGACGATGAGGAGGCCCTTCTCGCGCGTCTTGGTGGCGAGGATGCGCGCGCGCACGGCCTTGCGCTTGCGCGCCTTCTCGTTCGCCCGCGCGTTGATCTCCTCTTCGCTCATTTCATCGCTCATGGGGCGACCTCGCGCGCTCGCGTCCGGCAAGTGCCTCCAGCCGCGGCGCGGCCGAGTTCGAGCGGGGCCGCCACAGCCCGCGCGCCTCGGCCTCGAGCAGGCGCGCCGCGATCTCGCGCGCAGCCGCAGGGTTGCTCGCGACGAGGAAAGCGTTTACGCGCTCATCCGCGAGATAGGCCTCGTAGACGGCATCGAAATGATGGTCGCCCACCACGCGCGCGGTCGCGGCGAAGGCGAAGAGGTAGTCGACGGTGGCGGCCATCTCGGAGGCACCCTTGTAGCCGTGGCGCATGGCGCCCGCGATCCACTTGGGATTGACCACGCGCGCGCGCACGATCCTCGCGATCTCCTCGCCGAGCGTGCGGATTTGCGGCCGCTCGGGGCGCGAATGATCGTTGTGGTAGAGGGCCGGCTCGCGTCCGGAAAGATGGCGCACGGCGGCCGCAAGCCCGCCTTCGAACTGGTAATAGTCGTCTGAATCGAGGAGATCGTGCTCGCGGTTGTCCTGGTTGTGGACGACTCCGTCGACGCCTGCGAGGCGGCGTCCGAAGAGCCCGTGCTCGGCGGCACCCTCCGCACCCGCCCCATAGGCATAGCCACCCCAGGCAAGGTAGGCGCGCGCGAGATCACGCTCCTCCTCCCACTGGCCCTCGTCGATGAGCGCCTGGAGCCCGGCGCCATAGCCGCCCGGGCGGGAACCGAAGACGCGGTGCGCCGCACGGCGGCGTGCGGTGGCTTCATCGCTGCCCTGGGCGATCAGATCGCGCATGTCCCGTTCGACGCGTTGCGCAAGCGGATTGAGCTCGGGCGGCTCGTCGAGGGCCGCAACCGCGCGGGCGGCCGAATCGACGAGATCGATCTGGGAGGGAAAGGCGTCGCGGAAGAAGCCGGAGATCCTGAGCGTCACGTCCACCCGCGGCCGGTCGAGGAGCGAGAGCGGCAGGATCTCGAAGCCGCTCAGGCGGCGCGAGGCCGGGTCCCAGCTCGGCCGCACGCCCATGAGGGCGAGCGCCTGCGCGATATCGTCCCCGCCGGTGCGCATGTTGGAGGTGCCCCAGGCCGAGAGTGCGAGCGCCTTCGGCCACTCGCCGTGCTCCTGGCGGTGGCGCTCGATGAGGAGCCCCGCCGATTTCCAGCCGAGCTGCCAGGCGGCGGGCGTGGGGACGGTGCGGCTGTCGACCGAGTAGAAGTTGCGCCCCGTGGGGAGCACGTCGAGGCGTCCGCGCGTGGGTGCTCCCGACGGTCCGGGCTCGACGAAGCGGCCCTCGAGCCCTGCGAGCACTGCCGCGATCTCGGCCGCCCCGCTTGCCGCGAGCGCCGGTCGGACGCGCCCCTCGATCTCGGCCAGGACCGCGCGCGTGCCGCTCCAGTTCTCCTCCGGCGCCGCAGTGCCGGCGACGAGCGCCTTGGCGAGGAGCTCGAGCCGCTCGACGGTGTCGCCCTTCGTCCGCCACGGGGCGCTGCCGGCAAGGGCCGGCGGCCGCGCCCCGCTCCAGCGCTCGCCGAGCACGCAATCGAGCGGGTCGAAACCGCGGGAGATCCCGAGATCGGCCGCCAGTGCGCGCAGGAGCGAGGCGTCCCCGCCCTCGCCTTTTGCGCGCGGCAGCCTCGTCAAGGCAACGAGGAGGTCCGTGAGCTGCCCGCCCTGCGGTGCCTCGCCGAAGACGTGGAGGCCGTCGCGAATCTGCAGCTCCTTGAGCTCGCAGAGATAGTTATCGAGCTTGGCGAGGGCCGCATCCTCGCCTTCCCCGGCAGCGATGCCGCAGTCGCGGTCGAGCCCGATGCGTCGGCTCAACTCGAGAATCGCGCGCGCGAGATGGCGCAGTCGCCGCGGATCCATGCCCGAGGCATCGTAATATTCGTCGACGAGCTGCTCGAGCTCGGCAAGCGGGCCGTAGGATTCGGCGCGCGTCAGAGGCGGGGTCAGATGGTCGATGATCACCGCCTGCGCGCGCCGCTTGGCCTGACTGCCCTCGCCGGGATCGTTGACGATGAAGGGATAGAGATGCGGCAGCGCTCCCGAGGCGACCTCCGGGAAGCACGCGGCCGAAAGGGCGAGGGCTTTTCCCGGCAGCCATTCGAGATTGCCGTGCTTGCCCATATGGACGACGGCATGGGCGTCGAATGCCGTCCTGAGCCAAGCGTAAAAAGCGAGATAGCCGTGGGGCGGGACGAGGGCAGAGTCGTGATAGGTCCTGAGCGGATCGACGCCGTAGCCGCGCGCCGGCTGGATGCCGACGACGACGTTGCCGAGCCGGAGGACGCCCAAGCGGAAGGCATCGCCCTCGACCGAGGGATCGCGCGCGGCTTCGCCCCAACGCGCGTCGACCGCATGCCGCACGGACTCCGGCTGCCGTGCCAACCACGCCTCGTAGGCGGCGAGCGGATAGCGCACCCCGCCCGCGCGTGCGCGCCGCCCGGCAAGATCGTTGGTCGGGCCCGCAAGGAGGGTCTCGATCAGTGCCTTGCCGTCGGCGGGCAAATTTTCCACGCCATAGCCCGCGGCGGCGAGTGCGCGCAGCACGTTGAGCGTGCCCGCGGGCGTGTCGAGCCCCACCCCGTTGCCGAGCCGGCCGTCGCGATGGGGATAGTTGGCGAGCACGAGGGCTATGCGGCGCTCGCGAGCCGGGGCGTTGCGCAAGCGCACCCAGGCCGCGGCGAGATCGGCGACGAAGGCTATGCGATCCGCGACAGGCGCATGCACGACGATCGAGCATTGCGTGGAGCTGTCGAAACTCCGCTCGCTCTTGAAGGAGACCGCGCGTGCCAAGATGCGGCCGTCGACCTCGGGCAGGGCGACGTTCATCGCGAGATCCCGCGCCGAGAGGCCGCGCGTACCCGAGCGCCACTCGGCCTCGCTTGAGCCCGCGAGCACCACTTGAAGAACCGCGCAATCGGCGGCGTCGAATGGGGTCGGCTTGCGCGCGCCATTCGGGCTCGCCACCGCGAAGCCCGTCGCGTTCAAGATGACGCTCGGGTGCTCCATGGCGAGGAGCTCGCCGATTAGGCTTGCCGAAAGCGCGTTCCTGAGGCTCGCCACGAAGAGCGGAAGCGGATTGAACCCGCGCGCCTGAAGTGCCTCGATCAGCCCGTCGATGGGTGCCAGATCGCCCGCCTGCACGAGCGCGCGATAGAAGACGAGGGCCGCGACCGGTGCTCCCTCGAGCCAATGCGCCGAGACGTCCTCGAGGGTCGCGCGCGCGGCACCGGGCCAATAGAGCCCAGCTTGAAGAAGCGGGGCCGGCTCGAGCCAGGCGAGCTCGTAGCCGATGAGGGTCGCGGCATAAGCGAGAAAGTTGCGCGCATTCTCGGCTCCGCCCTCGAGCGCATAGCGCCACAGGCGATGGCAGGTCGCGGGCGGCAGGGTCGAGAGACTTGCGAGCTCAGGGTCCGGCTGATCGTCGGCGGGGAGGAAGACGAGCTCGCTCTTATGAGCGCGCGCAGAGGCCACGAGGCGCTCCACGCCATAGGGCCAATATCCGACCCCTCCCATCAGGCGCACGACGACGAGGCGCGCATGGCGGATGACGCTTTCGACATAGAGGTCGACCGAGAGGTTGTGGGTAAGCTGCTTGAGGCTTGCGAGGCGGAGCGTGGGACGGGGGCTCGCCAGCCGCGCATAGGCGGCCGCCAAAGAGGCGAGCTCGGTATCCGCGGCCGAGAGCACCACGAGCTCGCCCGCGCTTTGTCCCAGATCGATCGCCTGGGAGCCGTCGAGAACGCCGCCCGGTGCCGCCGCGAGGAGGTGCATCAGGCCCCCTCCGTGCTGCGCGAACGACCATCGCGCAGCCCACCCCCCTCCCCCTCGAGGGGGGTGGGTTGGGGTGGGGGTGAAGTGTAGCGCACACGCGCAGACATCTGTCTCACCCCTCAAGCGCCGCACGGATGGCGGCGGTCGCGAGGCCTTTCTGGCCGATCACCACGAGCCGGCCCTCGCGCGGCTCGCCGGCCGCCCAGGCGCGGTCGTAGTAGTGCTGCACGCGGGCGCCCACGCCCTGCACGACGAGGCGCATCGGCTTGCCGGCAACTGCGGCGAAGCCCTTGACGCGCAGGATGTCGTGACGCGCGATCACCGGCTCGAGCCGGTCGACGAGGACCGCGGGGTGCGCCAACTCGCACAAGGAAATCGCGATGCTCTCGAACTCGTCGTGATCGTGGTCGCTCTCGTCGTCGTGATGGGAGGGCCGGTTCCCGATGTCGCCCTCGCTCGCGAGCCCGAGTCCGAGGAGGACTTCGGCATCGACGGCACCATGGCGCGTGGGCACGAGCTTGACCGCCGGGCGTAGCGCCACCTTGAGCTCGGCAGCCACGCGTTCGAGTGCCGCCGGGTCCAGGAGATCGGCCTTGTTGAGCAACACGAGATCCGCCGCCGCGAGTTGATCCTCGAAAAGCTCCTCGAGCGGGCTCTCGTGCTCAAGCGTGGGATCGGCCGCGACCTGTGCTGCCAGGGCGGCGAGATCGCCGGCAAAGCGGCCCTCGGCGACGGCCGGGCCGTCGACGACCGCGACCACGCCGTCGACGGTGACACGAGTGCGGATGTCGGGCCAATTGAAGGCCTGCACGAGCGGCTTCGGCAGGGCCAGGCCCGAGGTCTCGATCACGATGTGGTCGGGCGGCAGCGGGCGCTCGAGGAGGGCCTGCATGGTCGGCAGGAATTCGTCAGCCACGGTGCAGCAGATGCAGCCGTTGGCGAGCTCGATGATGTTCTCCTCCCCGCAGCTCGCGTCGCCGCAACCCTTGAGGATCTCGCCGTCGATGCCAATCGCGCCGAACTCGTTGATGATGAGGGCCAGGCGCTTGCCGTTCGCAGTGCGCAAAAGGTGGCGGATGAGCGTGGTCTTGCCGGCACCGAGGAAGCCGGTGACGATGGTGGCCGATAGCTTGCCTGGACTTGCCATGCTCATGCTCCCGAGGGCGGCGGCGTCTTCAAGTGGAGCGGCAGCCCCGCCGCCATGAAAGCGACGGCATCGGCGGCGGCGGCGAGCCCTGCGTTGAGGCGGCCTGCCGCGTCGCGAAAGCGGCGCGCGAGCGCATTCTCGGGCACGATGCCGAGCCCGACCTCGTTCGCGACGAAGACGACGGGACCGCCCAGCGCCGGAAGGGCTGCGAGGAGTGCCGCAGCCGCCGCATCGGCATCGCGCCCTGCGTCGAGCAGGTTGGAGAGCCAGAGCGTCAGACAGTCGACGAGCACGCCGGCATCGGGGCCGGCATGAGCGGCAAGGGCCGGCACGAGCTCGAGCGGCATCTCGAGCGTGCGCCAGCGCGCGCCGCGGCGCGCGCGATGAAGGCGGATGCGCTCGGCCATCTCCGGATCGCGGGCCTCGGCGGTGGCGATATAGATCGGCCGCACCGCCGCCCGCTCGACGAGTGCCTCGGCATAGCGGCTCTTGCCCGAGGCCGCACCGCCGAGCACGAGGGTCAAAGGCGGAAGGTTCGATCCCGCGCTCATCGTCCGCAACCGCGCGCAGGCATGTCGTAACGCATGGGTCCGCCCCGGGCCGCAAGAGTCCGCGAAGTGCCGCTTCCGAGCCGGCAACCGATGGGGAGGACGAGGTGGCGGAAAACATTCCCGCTCCCCGGCGCACCCCGTCCGGATCGCTCGCAAGGACAGGCGATGGCAGGTCTCCTGGCTCGCGGCTCGGCGCCGTCTCGCACCCGCCTTCCCGGTTTCCCAGTGGCTCTCGGGTGCCGGCTCGCCGCTTACAGTTGCGGGGGCAGCCGCGGCATTGGCTGCGGGGAGTCGATCCCCACGGCCGCACCGCATTCCCTCTTCTCCCCGACGAACGGGGACCATCGCTCCGGTCATAGTGGGGGCAGCCCTCGGGGCGCGTCAAGGCGCATGCACGGAGACGGGCCGGGCGGCCGACTTACCGCGTCGCGCGCGCGGGGCCCAGGAGCGCGGCGCGGAAGCGCTGGGCGAGATAACGGCCGTCGCGCTCGGGCAGCACCAGGGGCTCGGGCTCGAGCGAGATCTTGGCGGCGGCGAGCACGGGGCCCGGCGTGCGGTAGAGCAGCTTGACGAGCGCGCTCGTGTCGTTGGCATCCGTGATCTTGAGCGTCGCGGCGAACCCCGCCGCCGCCGCGACGGCCGCGAGATCGACCCCGCGGCCGGTCAGGCCGGCCTGCCGGCCGGTCTCGCCGAAGGCCTCGTTGTCGAGGACCAAGAGGGCCAAATTGCGCGGGCGCTCGGCCGCGATGGTCGCAAGTGCTCCGAGCGCCATGAGTTGCTCGCCGTCCCCCGTGATCACGAGGACCCTGCGCTCGGGCTGCGCCAGCGCCAGGCCCAAGCCGATCATGGCGGCACTTCCCATCGCCCCCCAAAGATAGAAGTTGAGCGCATGGTCGCCGGCCGCGGCGGCGTCGTAGGTGGGCGAGCCGAGACCGGTGACGAGGAGCGTCTCGCCGCGCCCGGCCAGGATGTCGGCAACCAACGCGCGCCGGTTGAGCATGGCGTTCCTTCCCTCACTCCGAATCGGCAAAGCGCTTGGCGCCGAGCATGCGCTGGGTCAGGAGGACGGCCGTCTGGAGCCCGCCGTTGAAGGCGATGCCGGCCGCCGCCTCGGCCGCGGCCCCCGCCTCCTCCGCGCGCTCGACCGGGAAGAGCTTGACCCCCATCGCGGCGAGCACCGGGCGCACGCCCTGGCCCATGGGCACCTGCCAGGGATTGAACTCGCCCCATTCGCCGCGCATGGTCACGACCATGAGAAGCGGCACGCCGCAGAGTGCCGGGAGGGAGAGCATGTTGATGCAATTGCCGACCCCGCTGCTCTGCATGAGGAGTGCCGCGCGCGCGCCGCCGAGCCACGCCCCCGTCGCAAGCGCGATGCCCTCCTCCTCGCTCGTGAGCGTGATGAGGCGCATCGTGCGATCGGTGGCGGCGAGCTCGAGCAGCCGCGTGAGGCCCGCATCGGGCACGGTCGCCACCTGGCGCACCTCGTAGGCACTCAGCACTCGATGGACGTCGCGCGCCCAGTCGTGGGCCGCGGGCCTGGCGGGAGACATCGGGATCCTCCAAGGAACCGGCGGACGCCATCATTGCCGCAGCCCCGCCGGGTGTCGAGGGGCTTGCTTGCGGCGCCGACCACCGAGCCAACTTGCCTTCCGCGGCAAACTGCCTCACTTTGGCGGGCAGTCGCAAGTGCTGGGGATTGCCATGGAGAGCCCGATCCTGCCGAGCCTCGAGGCGCTCGCGGAGCTGGTGCCGGAGGGTGCGAAGCTCGCCGTCCCGACCGATTATTCCGGAGTCGCGATGGCGGCGACCTTTGCCCTCATCCGCCGCGGGGTCAGGGGGCTGCATCTCGTCTGCGTGCCGGCAAGCGGGCTCCAGGCCGAGCTTCTCATCGGTGCCGGTGCCGTTCAGACCCTCGAGACCTCGGCCGTGACCTTAGGCGAGCTCGGAGCGGCACCGCGCTTCGTGGACGCGGTGCGGAACGGCAAGATCCGCCTCTTGGACGCCACCTGCCCCGCCATCCACGCTGGGCTCCAGGCGGCCGAGAAGGGCCTGCCGTACCTCCCCCTGCGCGGCATCGTCGGCAGCGACCTCGTGAAGGCGCGCCCCGATTGGCAGCTCATGACGAACCCCTTCGATCGCCGCGAGACGCTGATGGCCATTCCGGCGATCGCGCCCGACGTGGCCCTCTTCCATGCCCCGCTCGCGGACCGCGAGGGCAATGTGTGGATCGGGCGCCGCCGCGAGCTCGCGGTGATGGCGCACGCGGCGAAGACCACCCTCGTCACCGTCGAGGAAATCCGCGAGGAGAGCCTCTTCGAGGACGAGTGCCGCGCGGCGGGCACCTTGCCGGCCCTCTATGTGAGTGCCGTCGCCGAGGCCAAGCGCGGCGCCTGGCCGCTCGCTTTCTGGGACGACTATGCCGCCGATGAGGTGGTGCTCGAGCGCTACGTCGCCCAGGCGCGCGATGAGGAAGGCTTCCGCCGCATCCTGGCCAGCTGGCTGGCGCGGCCCCATGCGGCCGCCGCGGCGGAATGACCGGCTTCAGCACGAGCGAGCTTCTGATCGCGACGGTGGCACGGCTCCTCTCCGGCTGCCGCCACGTCGCGGTCGGCGCCTCCTCGCCCATTCCCGCAGCGGGTGCCCTTCTCGCGCGCGCGCAGGCGAAGAGCCTCTTTAGAGTCAATCTGCTCGGCTCGCGCCGCCATAACTTCTTCACGGGCGGCGGCGTCGAGCTCTTCGATTGCGCGGCCGAGGGACGCATCGACGCGTTCTTCCTCGGCGGGGGCCAGATCGACGGGCAGGCCAACATCAACCTCGTCGGCCTCGGCGATTATCCGCGCACCCAGGTGCGCTGGCCGGGCTCGTTCGGCTCGGCTTATCTCTACTACCTCGTCCCGCGCGTGATCCTCTTTCGCGAGGAGCACAGCCGGCGCACCCTCGTAGAGAAAGTCGACTTCGTGAGCGCGCCCGGCACCAGCGAGCCCGGCGTGCATCGGCCCGGCGGGCCCACGGCACTCTTGACCGGACTCGCCCTCTTCAGCTTCGACAAGGAGCGCCGGCGCTTCAGCCTCGAAAGCGTGCATCCGGGCCACGGCATCGAGGAGGTCCTCGACAATACCGGCTTCGCCTTCGATCGACCTGACCGGATCGCAACCACGCCCGGTCCCGACGCCGCGCAACTCGCCCTCCTGCGCGGAAGGGTGCGCGCGGAGCTCGCCGAGACCTACCCGCGCTTCGTGGCCCAGCTGCTGCCAAGCTCCGCCGCCTGAGAGTGCCGCCGCGGCCTCGGCACGAACCGCCCGTCCTGCAGAGGATCCCCCTTGCTCGAGCAACTGTCGCCGCTGCAGATCGTGCTGATGACGGTCATCCTCGTGCTGGCCGGGATGATCAAGGGCGTGCTCGGCGTCGGGCTGCCGCTCGTGGCCGTTCCTCTCCTCTCCCAAGTCGTCCCCGTGCCGCTTGCGATCATGACCCTTGCCATCGCCCAGGTCGTGAGCAACGGCTTCCAGGCGTTCCAGGGCGGCAACCTGGGTGCCGTGCTCCGCCGCTTCTGGAACCTGCTTCTCCCGCTCGTGGCCGCACTCTTCATCGGGGCACGCCTGCTCGTCACCCTCGACGACCGCATGCTCGGGCTCATCCTCGGAATCGTCGTCCTCGTCGTCACCGTCTTTAGCCGCTATCAGCACCGCATCCGGATCGAGGTACGCCATGAGAGGATCACGAATCCCGTGGTCGGGGTGCTCTCCGGATTGCTCGGCGGCGTCTCGTCCTTCTACGGCGTGCCGGTCCTCATCTATTTCGTCGCCCTCAAGCTCGAGAAGCGCTTCTTCATCAGCGCGGTATCGACCGCCTTCACGGTCGGTGCGGTGCTCCTCATCGCCTCCCTCATCTTCTATGGCGCCATGGGGCGGAGCGAGCTCGTCCTTTCGGGCTTGAGCGTGATCCCGGTCTTCGGCGGGCTCCTCGTCGGCCAGCTCATCCAGAAGCGCATGCCGCAGGAGGCCTTCAACAAGGGGCTCCTCGTCATCCTGCTCCTGACCGGGATAAGCCTCGTGAGTCGCGCGATTTTCCAATAGCTCTGCCGGGCCGCCTCCCCGGCAGCTCCGAGCCATCAATATCTTGCCGAAGGAATCTGCTGCCCAACAAGAGATTGTAGGCAGCTCGGCGCAAGGTTCAGCGAGCTTGCGGCCCGCGATTCGGCCCCCTATCGTGCCGGGTAACCACAAGATCAACCGCACTTGAGCGACCGCTCGCGCCGCCCGTACCGGGCGGCGCGACGGACGCTGTGCGCGGCGCGCGCGGACGCCGCGGGGCAAGCTCTCGCGAAAACGGAGAGGCTAATCGATCGGCCGGTCGGCGAGCGGGGTGCGGCCCGCTTCCCTCGCGCGGCGGCGGAACTCGATGACGCTCACCGGGATGCTGCCGATGTAGAGGAAGGCGACCGCGGTCAAGGTCGACCAGGGGGCACTCACGAGGAAGGCTGCCAGGAGCCCGACGAGGAGGAGGAGCGGGAGCACGAAGTGCTGCGGCACGCGCACGCCCTTGCCGGAGTAGGTCGGCACCTGGCTCACCATCAATGCCGAGACGGCGACGATCACGACCGCGTTCACGAAGACGTGGCCGAAGAAGCCGGGACCGAGGTCGAAGCTGATCATCATCGGCGTCAGCACGAGCCCGGCCGCGGCCGGGGCGGGTACCCCGGTGAAGAAGCGGTAGGCCCAGGGCGGCAGATCGCTGTTGCCGAGGCGCGTATTGAAGCGCGCGAGCCGTAGCGCGCAGCACACGCAGTAGGCCAGCACGAGCGCCCAGCCGATGCTGCCCGCCGCCCGCATCACCCATTGATAGAGCAAAATCGCCGGCGCCACGCCGAAGCCCACCACGTCGGAGAGCGAATCCATCTCGGCGCCGAACTTGGTGCTGCCGCCGAGCATGCGCGCGATGCGGCCGTCGAGCGTGTCGAAGATCCCGGCGAGCACGATCGCGACCACGGCGGGCTGGAAATGCCCGTCGATGCCGAAGCGGATGGCCGTGAGCCCGGCGCAGAGCGCCAACACGGTGAGGATGTTGGGGATCAGTTTGTTGAGCGAGAAGTCCTTCAAGCGCTGGCGCGGGCTTGGGGCCAACATCTAGCGTACCTCCCCCGGGCGTGCCGGCTCCTGGCCGCGCATGTCGGCGATCACCGTCTCGCCCGCGAGCAACCGTTGTCCTGCCGCCACCAGCGGCGAGAGCCCGGGCGGCAGATAGACATCGACGCGGCTGCCGAAGCGGATGATGCCGAAGCGCTCGCCGGTGCGCACGCGCCTACCCTCCTCGACGTCGCAGAGGATGCGCCGTGCCACCAGCCCCGCGATCTGCACGAGGCCGAGCTCGCGCCGGCTGCCGCCCTCGCCCTCCTCGAGTGCCAGGCGCAGCGCCAGGCGCTCGTTCCCCTCGCTCGCCTTGTCGAAGGAGGCGTTCACGAAGCGTCCGGGGCGGTAGGTGCGTTTCACCACCCGGCCGGCGCAGGGAATGCGATTCACATGCACGTCGAAGAGGTTCATGAAAATGCTCACGCGCGTGAGCGGATCTGAACCCATCTCGAGCTCGGGCGGCGGCGGGGCCGCGACGATGGGCAGCACCAGGCCGTCGGCCGGGCTCACCACGAGCCCTTCGCGCACCGGCGTCACGCGCTCGGGATCGCGGAAGAAATAGGCGCACCACAGGGTCAATGCCAGCCCGCACCAGCCGAGCGGGGCCGCCAGCCAGAACAGGAGTGCGGCCGCGAGCGCAAAGAGCGCTATGAAGCGCCAACCATCGCGATGAATGGGCAAGGCAAGATTTGCCGGCAAGATCCCGCCCCCGATTGCAGCACGGAGCCGCTCCGCGCGCAGCGAGATTTAGCACAAGTCCGGGTCCCTGCCGCTATTTATTTGCGTAAGATATTGTCACAATTAGTTTTTCCAGACTTCGGCGCTCTCCGCCGCCGCACCCCCCAAGCAGCCGGAGAGCGTCCGCGGGTCGCTAAAGCGACCCGCGATGCCCGCGCAATTCGTTCGAGGCAAGTCCTTCGGGCGGCAACGACAGACGCCGCCCTGGGGCTCAAGGCTGGAATTTGAGACTGACCGCCGCGATGCCGGCGGCGACGTTGAGGCCGGTATTGCCCTCGATGCTGAGCGGCTGCAGGGTAATCGACTTGTTGAAGCCGCCCACCAGCACGTTGGCGCCGACGCCGACCGCAACCGTGGCGCTGGCGGTGACGCCGCCGTAATCGCCCGCGAGCGCGCCGGGTGCGAGGGTCGAGGTCGGTGCGATGACGCCCCAGACGATCACCCCGCCTCGCTGGTAGCCGATATCGACGCCGTACTTGTTGACCTGGCCGGCGTAATTCTCGGCGACGCCCTGGACGGGCGAGTAGACGCAGCGCAAGCCGCGCGAGGAGCCGAAGACGAAGCCCCAGCCGCTGTCCACGTTGCAGGTCAGCGTGCCCACCTTGACGCCCGTTTGCGCCTCGGCATCAGCACCGAACGCCAGCACGCCTGCGGCCAAGGCGGCCGCACTTATCGCCAATGCGAATTTCCCTAACATTCTCACATCCTCCTCAATTGTTGCGTGGATCGGCATTGTTCCGGCGCAGGACCGAATTCGGCGGTGATATTGCCCTGTTCCAGGCACTTTAGCTACCGCTTTGCAGCACCCGAAGCACCGGCCCATCCTCCCCCTAAATAACGCATCGAGTACGCCAAAAGTGCCGTCGTCCCGGCGCCTTGCGCAAAAAAACCGCGCCCGGTGCCGCAGAGTCCGCGCGGCCCTGCGAAAGGGCGGACAAGCAAGGCTAATTCGACTTGGGCACGGCGAAGACCTGGCCGGGATAGATCAGATCGGGATCGCGGATCTGGTCCTTGTTGGCCTCGTAGATCACCGTGTAGCGCATGCCCTCGCCGTAATTGTGGCGCGCGATCCGCCACAGGCTGTTGCCCGGCTGAACCACCACTTTGGCGGCACCCGGCTCAAGCTCACCCGGCTTCGCCCGGGTGAAGGGTAGGACGATGCGTGCCGCAACCTGGCCCGAAGGGCCGATTTCGTCGAGCCGCAAGGTGTAGAGCCCGGGCTCTACCTTGCCCTCGGGAACGAGCTTCCAATGACCGTCCGCATCGGCCTGCGCCCGGCCAAGGACCCGATTGTCGAGATAGATCTCGATCCCCGCATTGGGGCTGGCGTTGCCGGAGAGAACGAGGCGGCCGGCTTCGTCGTAATCGACGACGGCGAGCTTGAGAGCGCTCTTCCCTCCGCCGGCCGCGGCGCGCGCGGCCGGCGCCTGGTCGGGGGTGGACGTGCTTCCGGTCGGCGGGGCCGCGAGGACCTTGCTGGGCTCGCTCGTGCCACCCTGGCGGGGTACGGCGAGGGCCAAGGCCTCCGCACCCTTCGCCGGCCGGCCGGCGATGTCCTTTTGCGCTTCGGGCACGACGGCGACCACGATGCGCTCCGACTCGAGCGTCCGCCCATCCGGCAGCTTGGCCGAGAGGCTGAATTCGTGATCGCCAGGTGCTATCGTCGCCCCCGGCGTCAGCACCCATTCCCCGTTCGCATTCGCCGTCGCCTCGCCGATCGTCTTCGAGCCGTCGAGCACGCTCACGCGGGCACCGGGTGCGGCACGGCCGGCGATCACGGCATGGCCTCCCTCGATCCGCACCACGTCGAAGCTCGGCGTCTCGTCGGCTTTGGCCGGCGGTTGCGGCGGCGATTTCGCGGCTTCCGGTGCCGATGCGGTCTTCACGGCAGCGGGGGCTGGGGCGGTCTCGCCTCCCCGTTCGTGCCAGGCGAACCACAGGGCGGCGCCGAGGACGACGGCCGCGACGATACCGCCGATGAGCGCTCCTCTTTTCACGCCGCCCTCTTCCCGTCCTGCTGCGGGACCAAGCTAATACGCTTGACCGAGGCGCGCAACAAAAGTGCTGAATCGTGTGCCGGCGACCGCGCGCGGCGAGCTCAGTCCGTGGCCTTCGGCTTGCGCAGCTGATGGCGGATGGGCGGGAGCGACTTGAGGTAGACGGCGATCGCGGTCCTGTCCGAAGGCGTCAATTTGCTGGTACCCGCATCGACGACCGCCCGCATCCCGTCGCCGACGTCGTCGCCGTCCGGGGTCTGCCCGGTCTCGAGCAGGTAGGTGATGTCCTTCTCGCTCCACGAGCCGATGCCCGTCTCCTTGTCCGGCGTCAGGTTGGGCACGGTCCCCCCTTCGGGACCTGCGGCACTGCCGGAGAGGGCTGCGGCCAGCTTGAGCTGGCCCAAGACGCCGCGCGGCGTGTGACACTCCCCGCAGTGGCCGAGGGCGCGGACGAGATAGGCGCCGCGGTTCCATTCGGCCGAGCGATCGGCATCGGGGACGAGGGGTCCGCGCTTGAGGAAGAGCCGGTTCCACCCCAGCATGAGCAGACGAAAGCCGAAGGGGAAATCGACGTCGTGGCGCCGATTGGCCTGAACGACGGGCGGCACGCTCTTGAGATAGGCATAAAGGTCGCGGATGTCGGCGTCCGTCATGAAGGTGAAGGAGGGGTAGGGGAAGACCGGAAAGAAGTGCGTGCCGTCGGGCCCGATCCCCTCGCGCAAGGCGCGCTCGAGGTCGCCCTCGCTCCATTTGCCGATGCCGGTCGCGGGATCCGGCGTGATGTTGGGGGAGTAGTAGGTGCCGAACGGGGTCTTGAGGGGACGTCCGCCGGCAAGCGGCTTGCCGCCCTTGGCCGTATGGCACTCCGCACAGCCCGCCGCCGCGAAGACGTAGGCGCCGCGCTCGGCGGAGCCCACCGCCACCTCGGCGGCGGCAGGCATTGCAGGCACCGGTGCCAGCGCGATCAAGGCCGCAACGAGTGCCAAGGGCCACATCGCGCGCGGCACCGCCTGAGGGCTCCATCGCTCCGGCATGGCTCGCACTCTGACGTCGTCTAGAAGACCGCGCCCCGCCGCCGCGCGGTACTCACTCGTGCTGGCGGAAATCGTCGTGACAGTCGCCGCAGGAGTTGTTCCCCACGATCGCCATCTGCGTGGTGATCTCGCTCATGTTGCCGGTCTTGGTGATCTCGATCAGCTTCGCGCTCTCCGTTTGCAACGCCACGGCATCCGCCATGAACTTGTCCCAGTGCGTCCAGATGTCGTCCTTCGCCCGGGTCTTGCCCGCGGCCGAGCCGGAGCCCTTGGGGAAGCACTGGATGATGAGCTTGCTCATCGCGTTGATGGCCTCGGCATGTTCCATGATGTGGCGCGCGTCGAAGGGCACCTCGCCCTTGAGGATCATGCCGATGTCCCTCGCGTGCTCCGCGTTCGCCTTCATCAGACCCTGGCGGTACTTGATGATATTCGCCATGTCGTCATTGGCACCCCACGCCGCCACGGCCGAGCCGAGAACGCAGACGGCGAGTCCCCCCATCCAAACGGTCCTGAAACGCAACATCCAGTCTCCTTTCGTAAGTGCCGCGGGCCGCGGCCGCGCATGGTCGTCAATGAGCAAGGTCCGCACGCAAAGTCCCCGCTCGGCCGCCAGTGTGCATGACGGAGGGGGGTCTGTCGATCACGAGCGGGGAGTGCCGAGGACGCGGAGCCGCCCCGGGGCAGGCGCTCGGCATGCGCCTCATTGGGCCGCGCGGAAGTCCTTATGGCAGGCGCCGCACGCGTCCTTCCCCATCACCGCCACCTGATCGGCGATCGCCTTCATATCGCCGCCCTTGGCGACCTCGACCAGCTTCGCACTTTCGGTCTCGAGCGCCATCGCATCCTTTTTGAAGCCGTCCCAGTCGCTCCAGATTTCGTCCTTCGCCCGGGTCTTGCCGGCGGCAGTACCCGAGCCCTTCGGGAAGGCGTCGAGGACGAGCTTGCTCAACTCGTGAATGACCTCGGCGTGCGCCACCACGTTCTTGGCGCCGAAGGGCACATCGCCCTTGATGATCATGAGGATATCGGCCGCCTGCGCCCCATTCGATTTCATGATGTTCTGGCGGTAGTCGATGATCTTTGCCATGTCCTCGGCCCCGCTCGCGACGACTCCGGCCGCAAGGGCCGCCGCGGAAAAACCGGCAAGCAATGCCGTCCTGACGATTCGGTTCATGTCACCTCCGCTCCTGTCCGCGGGCCCGACCGGCCGCCCCTTGCGACATGCTCGACCGCAGCCGGCCCGCACAGCCGCCTCACTCTGGCGGGAGTCCCGCGCGCGCGCAAGGGAAGCGCCCATCACAAGCGCTTGATCGCGGCAGCAGAGCGGCCTTCCAGAGCCGCTCGCCGGCAGGCATATTAGTCCGGTCCGGGCGGCAAGCGCACTTGCCACGACGCCATCCGCCCAGCCCCGGGAGCGACACGAGTTCATGGCCAAGGTCTCATCCGTCTGCGTTTTTTGCGGCTCCTCCTTCGGCCATGACCACCGCCACCGGGACGACGCGGTGCGGCTCGGCCAGGCCCTCGCCGAGCACGGCTTGACCCTCATCTATGGCGGCGGCGGGATCGGCCTCATGGGGGCCCTCGCCCAGGCAAGCTTAGCGGCCGGGGGCGAGGTCATCGGCATCCTGCCGAGCTTTCTTGCCCGCCAGGAGAAGGGGCTCAAGGCGCTCACCCGCCTCGAGATCGTCGACAGCATGCATGTCCGCAAGGAGCGCATGTTCGCCCTTGCGGATGCCTTCCTCGTGCTCCCCGGCGGCCTCGGCACCCTTGACGAGACCTTCGAGGTGTTGACGTGGAAGCAGCTCGGCCTCCACCAAAAGCCGATCGTGCTGGTCGATCTGCGCGGCTACTGGCGCCCGCTTCGAGGCCTCATTGCCCACCTCGTGGAGGAGGGCTTTGCTCCCGCGCGTGCCGAACAATTCCTCCGCGTCGTTCCCTCCATCGAGGAAGCGTTGGCAAGCCTCAAGAAGCTCGCCAGGGCGGAGTCCACCCCCGCCGCGGACGAGCGGCTGTAGCCGCCCGTCTTCAGGAGCGGCGGCATCCCCGCGCACGGCTGCGGGCGACGGCCGACCCCTTGCGCGGGCGACGCGGAATGCTATTGTCGCGCCCCACCTGACCATTCAAGGACCGCGCAATGGCGAAGATCAAGGTCAAGAACCCGGTCGTCGAGCTCGACGGCGACGAAATGACCCGCATCATCTGGCAGCTCATCCGCGAGCGCCTCATC
>DATJAC010000297.1:0-3789 GCA_035516655.1 Alphaproteobacteria bacterium
GAGATGGACGACGTGCCAGCGTCCCGACCAGCGGCCCGCCTCGACCGCGTAAATGCGGCGGTGGGCATCCTCGAAGCGATGCCGCCCGCTTGCGGTGAAGCCGTAATAGCTGCGCCGGCCGATCTGGGTTGCGCTCAACCAATGCTCGCGCGCAAGGCGCAGCACGGCGGTGCGCACGAGCCGCTCGCTGAGGCCGAAGGGCTCGAGGAGGGCGATCAGGCTGCCGAGCCAGACCGCACCGCCATGGGGCTCGACCGCGTCGCCGAACACGGTGACGATCAAGGATTTGGCGCGCGGTGCGCTCTCCTCGAGGAGGGTGGCGGCGATCTCGGCGAGGTGCTTCGCCTGCGCCACGCGCGGGGCTCAGCCCTGGCTCGCGAGGAGGCGGCGGCCGACCTCCGGCATCAGGGCCTTGTCGAGGTTGGCAAAGGCGAGCCGGAGATAGGGCTCCTCGCCGGCACCGAACATGGTGCCGGGGAGGCAGAGGAGATTCTCCTCGCGCGCGAGGCGCTGCGCCACCGTTGCCGCCGGGGTACCCTCGAAGGGATGGCGGACATAAGCGAAATAAGCACCCGAGCTCACCAGGCGGTAGGCGAGACGGTTGTCCGCGAAGACGCGGCGCAGCGCCTCGAGGCGCTCCTGCATCAGGGCGCATTTCTCGCGCTGCCAGGCCTCGAGGTGGTCGAGCCCGAAGGCCGCGGCCTCCTGGCCGATGCGCGGCGCGCAGATCGCGACGCAATCCATGATCTTCGCGACCTCGCCGAGCATGCGCTCGCCCGCGATCATCGCCCCCACGCGATAGCCGGTGAGGCTATAGACCTTCGAGAAGCTGTAGAGCTGGACGAGGGTCTCCTCCCAGCCGGGCTTGCGGAAGAGGCCATGGGGTGGCGTCGTCTCCGGGCGGAAATCGCGGTAGGTCTCGTCGAGGACGAGGGCGAGGCCCTTCGCCCGGGCGAGCTCGTAGAAGGCCTCGATGAGGGCGGGCGGGTAGATCGCTCCCGTGGGATTGTTGGGGGTCACCAGCACGATCGCGCGCGTGCGCTCGCTCAAGAGGCGGGCCGCGTCCTCGACCGTCGGCAGCGCCGCCCGCTCTTCGCGGCAAGGCACGTGCACCGCGCGCACGCCCTCCATCTCGAGCCACATCTGGTAATTGAAATAATAGGGGAGCGGCAGCAGCACCTCGTCCCCCGGCCCCGCGAGTGCCGTCGCGGCGAGGCAGAAGGCCTGATTGCAGCCGGCGGTGATGCCGACCCGCTCGGCCGGGATCTCCGCACCGTAATTCGCACTCATGCGGCGCGCCAACTTCTCGCGCAGATGGGAAAGCCCGAGGATCGGGGTGTAGGTCGAGCTCTCCGGACGGCGCGCCACCTCGGCGACATGGGCCTGGAGTGCTTCCGCCGGCGGATAGCTGGGGACCGCCTGGCAGAGGTCGAGGAGCGGCTTCTCCGCCGGGAAGGCCCGCCCCGCGACCCAGCCGTGCGCCTCCGCGATCGCGGGTGCGGCCACGGCTTTGACCAGGCTGTTGACGCGGTAGGTCATGCGGGGCTCAGCGCAGGCTCCGGAGACAGCGCGAATTCATCGACGTCACGTCCTGCGCTCAAATCCGCTTCTCGGCGCGGAGCTCGGCCTCGTAATCCGCGAGCGTGAGGCCGATGAGCTCGACGATCTCCTCGATCTCGGCCGCGGTCACGATGAGCGGGGGCGAGACCATGAGCCATTCGCCGTACTTGCCGCCCGCCGTGCGGCGGGTATAGAGCAGCAGGCCGCGCTCGGCCGCGAGCTCGGCGATGCGATAGACGGCGAGGTACTCGGCCGGTGCTATCGCCTTGGTCTCCTTGTCCATGACGATCTCGATCGCGAGCAGCAAACCCTTGCCGCGCACGTCGCCGAGGATCGCACTCTTGGCCTTGAGCCCCTCGAGCCGCGTGCGCAGGAGCGCTCCCATGCGCTCGGCATTGGCGATGAGGCCCTGCTCGATCATCTCGCTCACCACGGCAACTCCGACGGCACAGGAGAGCGGGTTGGTCAGATAGGTGTGCCCGTGCATGAAGCCGCCCGCGGCCGCCACGGTCTCGACCATGCGGTCGGGGGCGAGGAGGGCTCCCATGGGCGTGTAGCCGGCGGCAATGCCCTTGGCCAGGGTTACGAGATCGGGCCGCCCTTGTGGCCAATGGTCGGCCGCGAGGAACTTGCCGGTGCGCCCGGCCCCGCTCATCACCTCGTCGTAGATGAGGAGCACGCCGTGGCGGTCGCAGATCTCGCGCACGGCCTTGTGATAGTGATCGGGGGCGACGAGGGCGCCCGTCGCCAGGCCGCCGACCGGCTCCATGATGAAGGCGAGGACCGTCTCCGGCCCCTCGCGGCGGATGCAGTCCTCGAGGGCCGTGGCCGCGGCACGGGCATAGGAATCGGGGTCGTGGTTGGGCGGCAGGCGGTAGGTGAAGGGTGCCGGCACCTTGGGCATCGTCTTCATCATCGGGCCGAAGATGGCGTGGGAGACGGGATCCCCGGTGACGGAAAGGGCGCCGAGCGTGCCGCCGTGATAGCCCGGCTCGCGGCCGATCACCTTCCAGCGCGCGGCCTCGCCCTTGGCGACGGCATATTGGCGCGCGAATTTCATCGCACTCTCGGTCGCCTCCGAGCCGCCCGAGACGAAGAAGGCGCGCTCGAAGCCGGGACCGGCGAGCCCGGTCACGAGCTCCGCGAGCTTGACGTTGGCCTCGCTCTCGAAGGCGCTGTGGTGGGCGTAGGCCACCTTCTCCGCTTGTGCGATCATCGCCTTGAGCACGCGCTTGTTGCCGTGGCCGAGGTTGCTCACCACCGGACCCGAGGAGGCGTCGATGTAGCGCCTGCCCTCGTTGTCCCACATATAGATGCCCTCGGCGCGCGCGATGGATTTGTGCCGCGGCGTGCCCTTCTTGAGATAGAAGGTATCGACCGGGCCGCCGTGGTCCTCGGCCCCGATGGTAGGCCGGGCAATCGTGTCGGGCATGTCTCGCTCCCGCTAAAGTTCGCGCCAGCATAGCGGGCGGCATCGGAACGGCATAGGGGCTGGACGCGCAGGCGCCAACCTGCTTCTCTCCCGCCATGGCGGGAAATCGCGCACATCTCCTCATCATGGCCGGCGAGGGCATCGGACCCGAAGTGGTGGCCGAGGAATGCCGGATCGCGGAATGGTTCATGGCCGAGCGCGGGCTCGAGGCCGAGCTCACGACGGAGCTCTACGGCATAGAGGCCTATCGGGCCCACGGCCGGCTCCTGCGCGAGGAGGCGATCCCGCTCATGGCTGCGGCCGATGCCGTCCTCTTCGGGGCCGCGGGCGGGCTCGCCTATACCGAGCTCCCGCCCGAGGTGCGCAAGGCGGGGACCCTTCTGCGCATCCGCAAGTCCCTCGACCTCTACGCCAACCTGCGCCCGATCAGGGGATTGGCAGCCCTGGCCGAGGCCTCGACCCTCAAGCCCGAGACGCGCGAGGGCGTCGACCTCGTCATCGTGCGCGAGCTTTCGAGCGGGATGTATTTCGGCGAGCCGCGCGGGGTCGAGACCCTGCCCGACGGCCGCCGGCGCGGCGTCAACACCCACGCCTACACGAGCGACGAGATCGAGCGCGTGGCGCGGGTCGCCTTCGAGCTCGCTCGCGGGCGGCGCAACCACGTGACCTCGGTCGACAAGGCGAACGTCATGGAGGCGGGCAAGCTCTGGCGCGAGGTGGTCGAAGACCTCCACAAGCGCGACTACGCCGACGTCGAGCTCACGCACATGCTCGCCGACAACTGCGCCATGCAGCTC
>DATJAC010000298.1:0-11406 GCA_035516655.1 Alphaproteobacteria bacterium
GATCAGCTCGAGGTCATCCACGGCGATGCCTATTACCAAAGCTACATCTGCCGGATTCCGCGCTCGACGATCGAGCTGGGTGTGGGCGGCCGGCTCGATTTCGTGGACGGCATGCTCTTCCCCAGCATCTGCGACGTCATCCGGAACCTTTCGGGCATGTGGAAGATCATGTTCCCGAAGGTCAAGAGCCGCTACTTCGACGTGCCGCAGAACTACCGCGACGACATCGGCGGCGAGTTCTACGTCAACGAGCTCAACGAGCTCCGGCAGATGCTCGCCGAATTGAGCGGGCGCGAGGTGAGCGACGACGCGATTAGCACCTCGATTGCCCTTTACAACGAGAACCGGCGCCTGGTGCGCGAGGTCTACGCCTTTCGCGCCCGGCAGCCGTGGAAGGCGCCCTCCTCCGAGGTGTATCTGCTCATGCGCGCCGGCATGATCCTCGCGGTCGAGGAGCACAGCCGCCTACTCAAGGAATATCTCGAGGCGGCGGCGAGCGAGGAGCGGCCGCGGCGCGACAACTCCCGCGTCGTCGTCACCGGTGCCTTCTGCGAGCAGCCGCCGCTCAACCTCATCAAATCGATCGAGCTTGCCGGCTGTTACATCGTCGACGACGACTTCATGCTGGTCAACCGCTGGGAGAACTCCGACGTGCCGGCCGAAGGCGATCCCTTGCGGAACCTGGCCCTTGCCTATCTGCACAATTCGGGCAGCACGTCCGCCAAGTACGAGCCCGACCAGGCCAAGAAGGGCGCCTATCTGGTGGAGGCGGTGAAGCGCGCGCGAGCCGAAGGCGTCATTTTCGCGGCCCCCAGCTTCTGCGACCCGGCACTTCTGGAGCGGCCGATGCTGCAGCACGTGCTCGCGGCCCACAACATCCCCTATATCGCCTTCAAATACGCCGAGAACTCGGGGCAGATGCAGCCGATCCGCGAGCAGGCCGGCACATTTTCGGATTCCATCAAGCTGTGGAGCGAGCGATGAGCGCAGTACCCGTCGGCGAGACCGTCAAGGATCGGTCGATGCTCAAGCAGAAGGAGATGATCGCCGAGAACTACGAGCTGCTCGCCACCGCGAAAGAGGCCGGCCGCAAGGTCGCCTCGACCTTCGTGCCGGGCAATCTCAACGAGCTGATCATGTGCTTCGACGTGGTCAACAACCTGCCCGAGATCAACGCCATCCAGAACGCCATGCGCAAGAAGAGCGGCGCCTACATCATGGAAGCGGAGAAGCGCGGCCATTCCGAGGACGTCTGCACCTACGTGAAGTCCGATTTGGGCATGGTGGCGAAGGGCAATCTCGGCCCCGACGGCAGGACGCTGCCGGACCCCGACCTGCTGCTGCTCTCCTACACCGGCTGCTTCACCTTCATGAAGTGGTTCGAGCTCTTGCGCGAGCAATACAAGTGCGAGACGGCGATGCTGCACGTGCCCTACGAGGGCGAGGGCCACGCCTCCAAGAACATGGTCGACTACGTGGTCAAGCAGCTCAAGGAAGAGGTGATCCCCAAGCTCGAGCGGGTGAGCGGCGTCAAGTTCGACATCGACCGGCTGCGCCAATACCTCAAGGAATCCGCGAAAGCCGAGGAGGATTTCGTCTGGGTGCTGGAGTCGGCGAAGACGAAGCCGTCGCCCATCGACGCCTATTTCGGCGGCGTCTATTACATCGGGCCGATCTTCACGGCGTTCCGCGGCACCGAGGATGCGAGCGAGTACTACCGTCTCCTGCGTAGCGAGATCGAGGAGCGCATCCAGAAGCGCCAGGGACCGGTGACGCCGGACGGCGAGATCCACGAGGAGCGCTACCGCCTCGTGGTGGAAGGGCCGCCCAATTGGACGAGCTTCCGCGATTTCTGGAAGATGTTCTACGACGACGGTGCCGTCGTCGTCGCCAGCACCTATACCAAGGTGGGCGGGGTCTACGATCTCGGCTTCCGCCACGATCCGGACCATCCGCTCGAATCGCTCGCGCAATATTGCCTCGGCTGCTACACGAACCGCAACCTGCCAAGCCGGATCGGTCTCATCGAGAAGTACATCAACGAGTACGAGGCGGACGGCCTCTTGATCAACTCGATCAAGAGCTGCAACAGCTTCTCCGCCGGCCAGCTTTTGGTCCTGCGCGAGATCGAGCGGCGCACCGGCAAGCCCGCCGCCTTCATCGAGACCGATCTCGTGGATCCCCGTTATTTCTCTCCGGCCAACGTCAAGAACCGGCTGGAGAGCTATTTCCAGATGATCGAGCAAAAGCGCCAGAGTACCAAGCCGCCGGCCGCGGCTGCCGAATAGCCCAAGCGAGGACGCCATGCGCTGCTTCATCGGCATCGACCTCGGCTCGACCACCACCAAGGCGGTGGTGATGGACGAGAACCTCGAGGTGCTCGGCCGCGGCATCACCAATTCGCGCTCGAACTACGATACGGCCTGCAAGGTGGCGAGGTACGAAGCACTCATCAATACGCGCTTCACGCTCGTCCACCGCGGCCTCGCGCGGATGCCGGAGCTCGAGGCGGTCTTGGAGGGCCTGCTTCAGAACCTCGAGCGCGGGTTCCGGCTCGAGCAGTTCCTCGAGCAGCTCGTCGACCTCGAGGAGACCTGCCGCGCGAACGCGAAGAGCCAGCGCTTCAAGGGCGAAGAGGCGGCACTTGCGGCGGCCATCGAGGCCGTCTTCGTCCGCCTGCGCGAGGAGGCGCCGGCCCTCTTTGCACCCGGCGCGCGGCGCAAGTCGGACTTCTTCCGCGACATCGCGGGGTCCCGCTTCATGACGATCGGCCAGGAAGTCGCGCAGGCAAGCGGGCTCTCCTACGACCGTCTCCTCAATGTCTACGACAAGGCGATCATCGAGGTGGAGAACCGCCCCCCTGCCGAGGAGATGAGCGGCAAGTTCCTGCGCGCCCTCGAGCGCGTCGCGAACAGCTCACCGGAGCTCAAGTCGGCCGCCGCGCAGGTGGGGCCCCTCGTGCGCGATGCGCTCGAGATTCCGCTCGAGGACACCTATCTCGTGGGTACCGGCTACGGCCGCGTGACCTTGCCCTTCTCAAAGGAGCACATCCGCTCGGAGATTCTCTGTCACGGGCTCGGCGCCCACATGATGTATCCCGAGACCCGCACGGTGCTCGACATCGGCGGCCAGGACACCAAGGCGATCCAGGTCGATGCGAGCGGCATCGTCGAGAACTTCCAGATGAACGACCGCTGCGCCGCGGGCTGCGGGCGCTATCTCGGCTACATCGCCGACGAGATGAACATGGGGCTGCACGAGCTCGGCCCCATGGCGATGAAGGCCACGCGGACGGTGCGGATCAACTCGACCTGCACCGTGTTCGCCGGAGCCGAACTGCGCGACCGCTTGGCCCTTGGCGAGAAGCGCGAGGACATCATGGCCGGCCTCCACCGCGCGATCGTGCTGCGCGCGATGTCGATCCTCGCCCGCTCCGGCGGCGTGCGCGACCAGTTCACCTTTACCGGCGGGGTCGCCAAGAACGAGGCCGCGGTCAAGGAGCTGCGCCAGCTGATCAAGGAGAACTACGGCGACGCGGTCATCAACATCAATCCGGAATCGATCTACACGGGTGCGCTGGGGGCCGCCGCCTTCGCTCGCCGTGCGGTCGAGAATTGAGGAGACGGGCCATGGTCGTGACCGCGGGCATCGACATCGGCACCGGGATGATCAAGACCGTGCTGTTCGAGGTCGAGGGCGACGAGAGCCGCTGGCTGGCGCGGCGCACCGATCGCGTGCGCAGCCGCGATCCGCTCGAGCTCGCGGCCGAGGCCTACAAGCAGGCACTCGAGGAGGCCTCGCTCAAGCCCGCGGACGTCGCCTATGTCGCGACCACCGGCGAGGGCGAGTCGCTCGCCTTCCACACGGGCCACTTCTATTCCATGACGACCCACGGCCGCGGTGCGATCTACCTCGATCCCGCTGCCCGCGCCGCCCTCGACGTGGGGGCACTCCACGGCCGCGCCATCCGCATCGACGAGCGCGGCAAGGTGCTGAGCTACAAGATGACGAGCCAATGCGCCTCCGGCTCGGGCCGCTTTCTCGAGAACATCGCCCGCTATCTCGGCATCGCCCAGGATGAGATCGGCGGGCTCTCGCGAGGAGCGGACAATCCGGAGAAGGTGAGCGGCATCTGTGCCGTGCTCGCGGAGACCGACGTGATCAACATGGTCTCGCGCGGCATCACCTCCGCCAATATCCTCAAGGGCATCCATTCCTCCATGGCCGATCGCCTGGCCAAGCTGCTCAAGGCCATGGGCAGCATCGACGGGGTGGTCCTCATGACGGGCGGCCTCGCCCTCGACGAGGGCCTCGTGCTGGCACTCCAGGAGGCGATGGCCAAGGAGAAAGTCGCCTTCCCCGTGCGCAGCCACCCCCAATCGATCTACGCCGGCGCCATCGGGGCCGCCCTTTGGGGGGCCTTCCGCCACGAGAAGCTCGCACGGCTCGGCGAGCTCGCCGCGGCATCGTGAGGCGGGAACGCGGTGATTTCTCGGGAGCGCCTGGAGCGCGGCGGACTTGGTTAGAGCAAGTTTCGGCTAGATGGAATCGGTGCGGCCTTCGAGACGCGGCCTTCGGGCGCTCCTCAGGCTGAGGAGGTTCTTTGTGCAATCGTGAACCTACCTCATGCTGAGGAGCGGTGCGAAGCACCGCGTCTCGAAGCGCGCACTGCGCCTATGCAATCGGGACTTGCTTTAGCCGACGACGCGCCGGAGTGCGAGGCGCCGATGCGGGCGGAAGCCGAGGCGCTCGAGAAAACCCAGCAGGGCGAAGTGGTTCCAATCGACCTCGGTGCGCACGCGCTCGACCCTGAGGGCCGCGAGATTGGCCATGAGCTGGGAGACCAGCGCCTGTGCCACACCCCTGTGACCGTAGCCCGGGTCGACGCCGATGGTGTCGATCACGGCCTCGGGCTCGGTGTGGCCGAACTCGCCGAAGTCGACCCGTGCCATGACGAATCCCGCCACCTCGCGGTCGAGCTCGGCCACCAGCGAGACGCGCACCGCCGATTCTCCCATGGCCTCGACGAGCTTGCGCCGGTAATAGCCCTCGCGGCTCTGTCCCGTGATGCGGCTGTCGATGCGGACGATGCCGGCGAGATCGTCCGAGGTCATCGAGCGCACCGGCACTCGGTCCCGCGCGAGGGATGCAAATTCCTCGCCCGCGGGGCGGCCATAGTCGATCTCCGCCGGACCTTCGGGCGGCGTGGTCGGTGTCTTGCTCCTGACCGGCGGCATGAGGTGTCTCCTTTTCTCAGAGCGCAACCATATCCGCGACGGAGCGTTCGAGCACGATGCGCGGTGCGGGTGCGAAGTTCGTGCGCGCGAAGAAGCCGATCAGATCGGCCGCGGTCCACGCCGCCTGGGTCGAGAGCTCCTTGATGCCGCGAAGCCGCATCGCCTCGGCCATGGCCTCGATCAGCTCGCGGCCGATGCCCTTGCGGCGCACCTTGGCATCGACGCCGATGGCGTCGAGGGAGGCTTCGGGGGCCAAGCGCCCGAACTCGCCCTCGTAGAGGCGCGCGAAGGCGAAGCCGACGAGCCGCCCGCCGAGCTCGGCGCCAAGCGCCACGAAGGCCCCGGGCTCGGCTGCGAAATGCGCCAGGCGCCGCTCGTAGAAGCCCCGGCGCGAGCGTCCGACCACGGCGCGGTCGAGGGCCACGATGGCGGCGAGGTCGCTCGCAGCGAGCGAACGGAGCCTGAGGGCTTTCTCCCCGGGCGCGGAGCGGGCCCCGCCTGCTTTTCCCGTCGGCATCGCGATCTCCTTCCCTCTCGATTGCGCCGTGCCTTTTCAACGCAGCTCGGCAAACTGCAGCGCCAGCCGACCGTCGGTCTCCTCCTCGAGGAGATCGTCCAACACCGGCAAAAGCCCCATCTCCTCCTTCTGGATATGGGCGACGAGGCGCTCGATCAGCTCGGCACCAACGGCATGAAACTCGGCCCAGAGCTCCTCGCTAAGGCCGCGCGCGCGGAAATGCCGCGCGAGCTCCGCGAGGTTCCGGGCGCGCGGCAGAATCTCGCGGTGCTCGGCGAGCAAGAGAGCGCAGATCTCGTGATCGCCCGCCTGATCGAGGATCGGAAAAACGTGGCTTTCCTCGAAAGCGAAGTGAGGACCGATCTCCGTATCGACCCCAAAAATGAGGTCCTTGAGGAGGGCCGCGAGCGCCGGGTTGGCGAGGTCGGGAGGACAGTGGCTCCCGTGGCGGCCGAGCAGCATTTCCATGCGCTTGAGGACGCTGAGGGTCGCCGCATGCTCGTCGTGGAGTGTGCGGCAGACATGTCTTCGCATTTCCATCGCGGTGCCCTCAATGCTTTGTGCTGTTTCGGCGGCTCACGGCTTCGCCCTGAGGTCGCGAACGCGGACGGCCTTGCCTTGCGAGCGGGGCACCTCGCCGGGCCGCTTCACCACGACGTCGCAGTTCACCCCGAGGAGCGATTTCAGGTGGTGCGTCACCGCCTGGGCGATCGCCGCGTAGCTCGCCGGGTCGGCGCCCGCGGCCGGATCGGCCTCGACCTCGAGGGTGGCGTGATCGAGCGCACCCCGCCGCTCCACCACGAGCTGGTAGTGCGGCGATACCTTGGGAAACCCGATCAGCACGGCCTCGACCTGCGAGGGATAGATGTTGACGCCGCGCACGATCAGCATGTCGTCGCTGCGCCCGGTGATGCGCTGGATGCGAACATGGGTACGGCCGCAGACGCAGGGCTCGTCGGTGAGGCGCGTGATGTCCCGGCTACGGTAGCGGATGAGCGGCAGCGCCTCCTTGGTGAGGGTCGTGATGACGAGCTCGCCGGTCTCTCCCGGGCCCAGCCGCGCCCCGGTTTTCGGATCGATCACCTCGAAGAGGAAATGGTCCTCCCAACCGTGGAGACCGGCCTGGGCCTCATGGCACTCGCAGGCGACGCCGGGGCCCATGATCTCGGAGAGGCCGTAGACGTCGATCGCCTTCAATGCCAAGCGCGCCTCGAGCTCGTGGCGCAGCTGTTCGCTCCAGGGCTCGGCGCCGAACACCCCGAGGCGGAGCGGCCCATGGCTGAGATCGGTCCCCATGTCGCGGGCGACTTCCGCGATGTTGAGGGCGTAGGACGGCGTGGCACAGAGCACGCTCGCGCCGAAGTCGCGAATGAGCGTCACCTGCCGCTCCGTGCTGCCTCCGGATACGGGCACGACCGTGCAACCCAGCCGCTGAGCGCCGTCATGCGCTCCGAGGCCGCCCGTGAAGAGCCCGTAGCCGTAGGCGTTGTGCACGATGTCGCCCGGGCGCACGCCGGCGCACGCAAGCGAGCGCGCCATGAGCGACGCCCAGCTGGAAAGATCGGCCGCGGTATAGCCGACCACGGTCGATTTGCCGGTGGTCCCCGAGGAGGCATGGAGGCGGAGCAGGTTTTCGCGCGGCACCGCGAACATGCCGAAGGGGTAATTGTCGCGCAGGTCGGCTTTGGCGGTGAAGGGGAAGCGGGCGAGGTCGTCGAGCCCGCGCAGCGACGACGGCCGGAGGCCGGCCGCATCGAAGATGCGCTTGTAGTGAGCGACGTTGGTGTAGGCGTGGTGCAGCACGCGGCGCAGGCGCTCGAGCTGAAGTGCCCGCAATCGCTCGCGCGGCATCGTCTCGATGTCGGGCGAGAACATTCCGTGCGACGGTTCGCCGTGCGACGGTTCGCCGTGCGACGATTCGCCGTGCGACGGCTCGCTTCGTCTCGGTCTCGCGGCTTGCGCAGTCATGGCGGTCATCCTTCTAACTTCTAAACGGGTGCCGAGCCCGCGTCGGGGTCGTTGCGCGCTGCATCCAAGAGAGCGGCGACCTCGCGCGCGAGCGTCGTCCCATCCGATGTCAGGCGCTTGCGCCAACCGGCGAGCAGATCGCCCAAACGCCGAAGCCCGCGGGCGCGCACGTCGCCGTAGCCGCGCGCGAGTACGGCGAGCTCCGCGAGCCGGCAGGCAAGCGCATAGTCGAGCGGCGCTGTCGCTCCGATCGCGGCGAGCCACGCGGCGATTGCGCGGTCCTCCTCGCCGAAGCGCGTGGTGTGAGGGCGCCACCACCGCAGCGAGGCGAGCAGCTTGACTGCCGCATAGCCCCAGGGCCGGCTCGTCGGCACCTTGAGTGCCACGCCGCCCCGCCGTTGCCCCGACTTCGCCACTGGCGCGAGCCGGCCGAGCCACGGCGGCAGCAGGCTCCGCAGCTCGTCGGGCCCGGGCTTCAGGAAGTCCGTGACGGCCACGGGCTCAGCGGACCCCGCCTCGAGCTCGGCGCGAATGCGCCCGAGGCGCCCCGGGCGCGTCTTGAGCTGAGCCACGCGGATCACGTCCTCATACATCATCCAGCTTGCGAGTCGGGGAGCCACGATGCCGGTGAGAGTCCTCTCGGGAGCGAGCTCGGACGCCGCACTGTCCATGCGCGCGACCGTGCCGAGACGCTCGAGATATCGCCGCGCATAGGCCACGTCCTGGTAATCGCTCAAGCGAGCCGCGGCATGAGCGATGACGGGGCGATGGCGCTCCGGGAGCGCTGCGAGTGCGGGGGCGAGCGCACTCGGGCAGGGAAGCAGCCTGCCTTCCCGCTTCGCCCCGCTCTCCGGCGGGGCGGCCGTCCGCGCCCCGGTGCCGCGCTCGAATGCGGCAAGATTCGCCCGGGGAGAGACCCCCACCGCTGCGATCGCCCGGCGGCAATCGCCGAGCGTGAGCGGCAGCACGCCCGCGGCGGCGAGCGCACCGAAGACGAGCGCGTTCGCCTGTCCCTCGTCGCGCTCCGCCGCGTCGAGGACCAGAAGGCGCCCGGCCGCTTGTCTCACGCTCTCGAGAGCGATCTCCGCCGGCAAGGTGCCGTCCCCGCCGACGATCTTCTCGCCGATCGCGTAGACCCGGCCGGCGCGTGCGATGACCGTGGTATTTCGATCGATGTAGCCGTTATGCAGCGCGCGCGCCGCCTCGACAGGCTCGAGTGCTACCACGAGGTCGACGTCGCTGGCACTCGGAAACAGGCAGAACGCCGGCTCCGCCGCGGCCGCGCGGTCCGGATAGAGCTCGAAGTAGTAAGTGGTGCCGCCGGTGCGTTGTGCCACGCCGGGAGTGGAGGTCGCCTGCGCGGGGAACCCCGCGAGATGTGCGGCCTCGCTGAGCCACTGCACGAGGAGCCCGCCCCCCTGCCCGCCGAGCGCGCAAATCAGCACGCTCTTTGGACCAGCGGCGCTCATGACGCCCCGAGCGCGGTCATCAGCCGCCCTTCGAGCCGCGCAAGGGAACGCTGCCAGCGGGTCGGATTGACCCATCGCACAGCACGGTAAAAGGAGGGGCAAAGACCCGCCACCCCGATCACGGCACCGCAGAGGCCGCAATCGAGGCAGCTTGACGCGACCATGGCACTCGGCCCGTCCTTGAGCGGATCATGCTGGGGCCTGAGCGTGAGGGACGGGCAGCCGTTGAGGCGCATGCACGAATGATCGCCGACGCAGACCTCCTCATCGACGCCGAAGCGCGCGCGCGCAATCGGCCGGCCGGCCTCCTCGACGGCTGCAAGGGCCGCTTTCTCGCGACGCTGCCGCGCGAGCATGCACTCGCGGTCGGAAATCACGACCCGCAGGCTCGGACCGCGCGCGTCGAGAGCGGCGCGGAGTGCCCTCAAGGTGTCGCGCAGGCGATAGGAATCCACACGCCTGATCCAGCGGACGCCGATCGCCCGCAACGCTTGCTCGATCGAGACACGGACGCGCCGGCCCCAGGGCGTCGAGCCGCTCGAGGGCACATGCTGCTGGCCGGTGGCGGAGGCATAACCGTTCTCCAGCACGACCAGAACCGCATCGTGGCCGTTCCACACGGCGTTGACGGCACCCGAGGTGAGGCCGTTGTGCCAGAAGCCGCCGTCGCCCATCACGGCGACGATAGGCTGGCCGAGGGCCGCCGCCGCCGCCCCGCCGCTCGCCATGCTGAGGCCGTATCCGAGCACGGTATTGCCGATGTTGAACGGCGCCATCGTCGAGAACGTGCTGCAGCCGATGTCGCAGGACACGTGCATGGGCCCGCGCTCGCGCTCCAGGAGCTTGAGGGCCGTGAACACGGGGCGCTCGGGGCAGCCTGTACAGAAGCCCGGCGGCCGCGCGGGCAGGTTCGCTGGAGCCTTGACGCGCGTCGCGGCGATTTCCGCGATCTCGGCTGCGCGCACGGCCGCCCTGCGCCCGATCGACCCCGGTGCTGCGCATTCCAGAAATTCCGCCAGCCCGCCGCGCACCACGTCGGCGCTATATTCGCCCGCCATCGGCAGGACGTCCTTGCCGTGAATCCGGACGACGAGGCCCTCCTCTTGCGCGATGGCGCGGACTTGCTGCTCGATGAAATTCGGGTTGCCCTCCTCGACCACGAGCACGCTGTCTTTGCCGGCGAGGAAGTGCCTGATCTCTTCGGGGACCAGCGGGTAGGTCACGTTCAGGACGAGACGCGGCACGTCCGAGCGGCCGAAGGCATCGGCGGCACCGAGAAGGCGGAGGCCCCGCATCACCGTCCCATAGGCGCCGCCTTGCAGGATGATCCCGAAACGGCCTCCCGCCCCCGCATGCATCTCGTTGAGACCGCGGTCTCGGACGAATGCCCGTGCGGCCGGCAGCCGCTCCGCGAACTTCGCCTTCTCGTGCGCGTAGGACGAGGGCGGCAGCACGATCTTGCCGTAATCGAAGCGCGCGCCGGGGAGTGCGTGCTTGAGGCTGTAACGGGGCGCCTTGTTGTCCTTGCACACGAAGCTGCCGGTCATATGCGCGGCACGGATGCGAAGGCTCATGATCACTGGAAGATGGCTTGCTTCCGAAAGGGCAAAGGACTCCTCGATGAGCTCGACCATGCGCGGCAGGTTGTAGCGGGGCTCCAGCAGCAGGAGCGAAGACTTCATCGCGGTAGCATAGGTGCGCTCCTGGATGACGCTCGCACCCTCGCCGTAATCCTCGCCCACGATGATGAGAGCGCCGCCGACCACCCCGGCCGAAGCGAGGTTCGAGAGCGCGTCCGAGGCCACGTTGGTGCCGACGATCGACTTCCAGGTGACCGCCCCGCGCAGCGGATAGTGGATGGAGGCTCCGAGCAATGCCGCAGCACCTGCCTCGCTCGCGGAAGCCTCGAGCTGCACGCCGAGCGGCTCGAGCACGCTGTCGCGTGCGTCGGCGAGCACGTCGACGAGGTGCGACACCGGCGCTCCGGGGTAGCCGCCGACGTAGGACACGCCCGCCTGGAGTATGGCCTTGGCGAGGGCTACGATGGTCTCGCCGTGGAAGACGGCACCGGCCCCCAGCTCGAGCTTCGCCACGTCCCGTTGAAAGGAGCGTTCGCGGTCGATGGTTCTTGCCGCTTCACTCATGCTCAACTCCACCCCGGCCGGGCCTCTGCCCTTGTTGCACCACCGCGCTCGGCGGGCAGAGGAGCGAGTGC
>DATJAC010000299.1:0-4146 GCA_035516655.1 Alphaproteobacteria bacterium
GATACTGATGACCGCCAATCAGGCGGCATTGGCGCCCGGTCCGCTCATGGTGACGCTCGGTCTCGTCAGTTGCGTCTTCGCGGCGTTCATGCTCTACCGCCGCCGCGACATCAAGCGGATGTTCGCCTACTCCTCGATCGAGCATATGGGGATCATCGTCTTTGCCTTCGGGATGGGCGGGCCGCTCGCGAATTTCGCCGGACTCCTGCACATGACGATGCACAGCCTGACGAAATCGGGGATCTTCTTCGCCGTCGGCCACATCGCGCAAGTCAAGGGCACGCAGCGGATGAGCGAGATCGGCGGCCTTACCGAGAGCCACCCATTGCTCGGCTGGGGCTTCGTCTTGGGCGTCGTCGCGATCGCGGGGCTGCCTCCGCTCGGCATCTTCACGAGCGAGTTCCTCGTGCTGAGCTCGACCTTCGCGCGCGCGCCGCTGCTCGCCCTGCCGCTCGCCTTCGGCCTGCTGGTTGCACTCGGTGCCCTGCTGCTGCGTCTGAGCTCGCTTGCCTTCGGCGAGCCGCGCGGCGAGACCGCACCCGTCACCGCCTCCTATGCTCCCCTCTTTGCGCACCTGGCCCTCGTCGCCGCTGCCGGCATCTACCTGCCGGCGCAGCTCGTGATCTGGTTCCAGAATGTCGCGAGCCTCCTGGGCTGAAGCGGGGATGGGCATGGCAGTACTCGAAGAGCTGATCGCACTGGGACGGCCGCTCGAGGGCCATCGCCCGGTTCCGCGCGTGGTCGTCGATGCCGCGGCATGGCGGCTGGCCACCGACGAGCTCTGCCAGGGCAGGGTGACCCTGCTCGGACTGTGGGGCGACCGGGGGGCCGTCCATATGGCAGTGCTCGACGAAGGAACTTGCGACTTCGCGGTACTCAGCCTCGCCTGTCCGAGCGGGACATTCCCCTCCCTTGGTGCCGCGCATGCGCCGGCGATCCGGCTCGAGCGCGCGATCCGCGATCTTTACGGCTTCGAGCCCGAGGGGGCCGAGGATGCGCGCCCCTGGCTCGACCACGGCCGCTGGGGTTTGTCCCGGCCGTTGGCCGAGCTGCCGCGGCCTCAAGGCGGGGAGGGCGGTGCTTACCCCTTCCTTCCAACCGAGGGGGAGAGCCTGCATCAGATTCCGGTCGGCCCGGTCCATGCGGGCATTATCGAGCCCGGGCATTTCCGCTTCACCGCGGGCGGGGAGACGGTCGTACGGCTCGAGGAGCGCCTGGGTTACGTCCACAAGGGCATCGAGAAGCTGATGGAGGGGGCGGGGCTCGAGCGCGCGGCCAAGCTTGCCGGCCGCGTCTCAGGCGACAGCACGGTCGCCTATGCCCTTGCCTTCGCACGGGCCGCGGAGGCGGCCGCGGGCGGCGACGTCCCGCCGCGGGCCGAGTGGCTGCGTGCTCTGATGGCCGAGCTCGAGCGGCTGGCGAACCATTTGGGCGACATCGGGGCCATCTGCAACGATGCGGCCTTTGCCCTCATGCACGCCCAATGTGCGGTCTTACGCGAGCGCGTGCTGCGGGCCGCACATGCGGCGTTCGGCCATCGGCTGATGCGCGATTGCGTGGTCCCGGGGGGGATTGCCGTCGATCCGGCGGAAGCCGGCATCGCCGCTCTCCGTTCCCTCGCGGCGGAGATCGGCGAGCGCTTCCCCGCCTTGGTGCGGCTTTACGACAATACCGCCTCGCTCCTCGACCGCACCGTGGGAACCGGCGTGCTGCGCCCGGAGCTCGCCCGGCAGTTCGGTGCCGGCGGTTATGTCGGCCGCGCCTCGGGACGGGCCTTCGACGCGCGCCGCCGCCCCGGCTATGCACCCTACGACCGGTTGCGCTTCGAGGTGCCGGTGCGCGAGGAGGGCGACGTCAACGCGCGCGTCTGGATCCGCATCCGCGAGGTCGAGGCGAGCCTGGGTTTGGTCGGCCAGATCCTCGAGCACTTGCCGGCGGGTCCGGTGCGGGGCGAGCTTCCGAGCGTCGGACCGACCGCAGCGCGCGAAGGGGTGGCACTCGTCGAGGGCTTCCGCGGCGACATCCTGGTGTGGCTGCGGCTGGGGACAGCGGGCGCTGTCGAGCGCTGCCACTTGCGCGACCCGTCCTGGTTCCAGTGGCCGCTCCTCGAGGCTGCGATCGAGGGCAACATCGTCGCCGATTTTCCGCTCTGCAATAAATCCTTCAATTGCTCCTATTCGGGCCACGATCTCTGAGGGCGTTCGCGTCATGCGCAAACATTTTTTCGAAGGCATGCTCCACGGCCCGCTCACGGAGGCGGCTCCCTTGCCCGACGATGCGGCGACGGCGGAGCTGGCGGCGGCCCTCGAGCGCGCAGCGCGCCGGCACCTCGGCCGCAGCCTGGCCATCCGCGCCGTCGATGCCGGCTCGTGCAACGGCTGCGAGCTCGAGATCCACGCCCTCAGCAACGCGTTCTACGATCTCGAGCGCTTCGGCCTCCGCTTCGTCGCGTCGCCGCGGCACGCGGACGTGCTGCTCGTGACCGGGCCGGTGACCAAGAACATGCGCGAGGCACTCGAGCGCACCTACCGCGCGACCCCGGACCCGAAGTGGGTCGTGGCCGTCGGCGACTGCGCTGCCGACGGCGGGCTCTTCGCCGGGAGCTATGCCTGCGTGGGTGCCGCTGCGGCCGTCATCCCCGTGGACATCACCATCCGCGGCTGCCCGCCGAGCCCGGAGCAGCTGCTCAAGGGGCTGCTCGCCCTCCTCGAGGCCAAGGCGGGGGCGAAGTCGGGCTGAGGCTTGCAGCGGCGGCGGCAGGGACCTCCGCGCCGATCCTCAGAAATGCATCTCCCATTCGAGCCGCCAGCGCACCGTGCCGCTCGCGGTGGCGCGGGTGGCGCCGAACAGGTAGCCCGCCTCGTACTTGAGCTTGCCGAGCTTGCCCAGCAGCACCGAGCCGACCAGGACGGGGCCGGCGAGGGCTTGCTGGTTCTGGAATTTGGCGAAGGGCGCGGCGCGCCCGGCGTCGCCGTAGATCTCCACGGCGGGGGAGGCGAGCTGGTAGACATTCCACCGGCTCTGCCAGGCGTAGCTGAAGTCCACGCCGCGGACGTCCTGGTTGGGGCCGATCTCCTTGCTGAGGAAGAGGTTGAGCGTGTGGGTCGTGTGCCCGATGTCCTTCTGGATGAGCGGGCCGAAGAGGGTGTCGTCCGGCGTGCCGCGCAGGAGGGAATAGGAATATTCCCAATAGAGGCCGAGGTCCGCCCAATATTCTCCGGGCTCGGTCAGCATGAAGGTGTTCTCCCAGGTCACGCCCTGAAACTGGGTGGTCGCCCCTGGTCCCGCATCGCGCCCGAAATCGAGCTCGAACTCGGGATGCCACCAGGAATTGACGCCGTAGCCGAACTCGGTCGTGTAGCTCGTCTCCCCGGCCTTCGCCGGATTCCGGTCGATGGTGGCGGAGCCGTTATGCTCGATCTCGATCTCGCCTTGGTCGATCTCGTCGGGGGAGCGGATGTGGAAATCGGCCCGTGCCGCGAGCGGGAGGAGGAGGGCCGCCACGGCAATGGCAGTGCCGAGGCGCGTTCGCAGCCCGAAGGCGGTCGCCGCCATGTTCATAGTCCCCCCGGATGATGCCGATCGCCGCTATTTCGCGATCAAGACGCCTTGCGCCGTGTCCTGGTGGAAGTCGCCGAAGAACTTGTATTCGCCCTTGTCGAGCGGGCCGAGGAACACCGGGATCTCCTGTCCCGGCGGCACGATTTTCTCGCGGTTCAACTCGAAGCTCTCGAATTCCTCCGCCGTGTCGTCCTCGTTCTTCACCATCAGCTTGAACTTGACCCCGGCCGGCACCTCGAGGCGCTCGGGCTGGAAGCGGTGGTTCTTGATGGTCAAATGCGGCTGGTCCTCGGCCAGCACCGGCCCTGCCGGTCCGGCCAGCAGGAGACAGGCGGCAGCCAACATCAGATTGCGCATCTCCAACCTCGCTTTTGCATTTCGTTGTGGTTCTCAGCTTCCGTCGGGAACGGACGGAACGGGCACGGCACTCGCGGGGCGCTCGGCGGAGCGTCCGCGCGCTGCGGAGCGTCCGCGCGCTGCCAGCCTTGTCAGTGCCGTCAAGCCGAGAAGGGTTGCCCCATAGGCGGCGAGCTGCACGCCCGCGGGTCGGGCGGAATAGCCGACGAGCGCGTGCATCGCACTTCC
>DATJAC010000300.1:0-7541 GCA_035516655.1 Alphaproteobacteria bacterium
GCGTCCTCGACGCCCATGTCGATCGAGGGGTTGTCGTTGATCTCGATCACCACCGGTCCGCGCTCGGTCTCCTTGAGATCGACGCCGTAGAGCCCGTCGCCGATGAGGCGCGCGGCCTTGACCGCGGCGGCGACCACGGCCTGGGGCGCCTCCTCGACCGCGAGGGTCTTGCACCCACCCTCGGAGAAGCGCCCGCTCGGGCTGTACTTCACGATCTGCCAGTGGTTGCGCGACATGAAGTACTGGCAGGCGTAGATCGGCCGGCCGTTCAGGATGCCGATGCGCCAGTCGAACTTGGTGGGCACGAACTCCTGGGCGATGATGAGCTCGGAGCGGCGGAAGAGCTCGGCCGAGGCGTCCTTGAGCTCCTGCTTGCTCGTGACCTTGAAGATGCCGCGCGAGAAGGCGCCGTCGGGAATCTTGAGCACGAGAGGATAGCCGAGCTCGGCCTCGATCTCGCCCATGCGCGCGCGGTCGACCACGAGCGTGCGCGGAGTGGGGACGCGGTGCGCGCGCATGAGCTCGGCCAGGTAGACCTTGTTCGTGCACCTGAGGATCGAGCTCGGGTCGTCGATCACCACCATGTCCTCGTAGGCCGCCTTCTTGGCGAAGCGGTAGGTGTGGTGGTCAAGCGCCGTGGTCTCGCGGATGAAGAGCGCGTCGAACTCGGCGATGCGGTGGTAGTCCTTCTTCTCCAGGAGCTCGACCTCGAGCCCCATCTGCTCGCCGATCTTGACGAACTTCTGGAGCGTGCGGCCGGAGGAGGGCGGGAGCTGCTCCTGGGGGTTCTGCAGGATCGAGAGGTAGAAGCGCGGCGGGGGCTTCGCCTTGGGTGGGCGCCAGGCGACCCGGGTGTAGGCCTCGAGCCCGCGCACGAAGAGCGGCTCCTGCTCCGCCTTGATCTCGTTCAAGGGGACGGGCTCGATCGAGGTGATGCGCCATTTCTCGCTCGGCTGGATCTGCACCTTCAAGAGCGGGCAGCGGAAGAGGTCGAAGATCTGGTGGGCCAGGTCCTGGTAGCGCTCCTCCTCGGGCATGCCGAAGAAGACGAAGAGGGTGAAGGGCTCGGGCGCGCGCTTGCTCTCCTTCTTCGCGGTCTTCTCGAGATGCTCGTCGAGCTCGTCGAGGGCGAGCCCGTAGATCGACTTGCGCGAGAGGTCGAGGATGGTCGAGACCGAGGGGATCACGCGCTCGCCGCGCGCCTCGGCCAAAAGCGAGCAGTAGTAGCCGTAGCTCATGTAGTCATAGTCGCGGCAGAGATTGACGATGCGCGGGTAGCGCGACATGAAGGCGTCGGGGCGCGAGAGATACTCCCGCGCGGTCACCACGGGGTGGCCCGAGTCGTCCCATTTGAAGTCGGAGCGCCGGTCGACGACGATGATGTGCGCGGTCATGCCTCGGCCTTCGCGGTCGGGGACGCCACGGTCGCCACGAGGGCGGCCCGGCACGCGGGGGCCCTCGGCGCTAAATCCATTTTGTCGGTCGGCATCACGCTGCAGTCGGTCGTCGTCCGGGGGCCTTTCCGCCCACTTGGGCTCAACGCACTTAGATAGTGCGTCCGCCGCGGCCTGTCAGCGGGCAGCTGGATCAGGCCTGGGTCGATCCGGCGGGAGGAGCGGCAGGCCTTGGCCGAAGCTCGGCTGGCGAAGGGGCCGCCTCCAGGCTCGCGCGAGATCGCTCGGATGGTCGTCCATTCCGGCGGCGGGCTCAACTGCAATCTTCGGGGGCGTGCCATTTTTCGTCGCGGCGGCGGCGGGAGGGGGTGCCGACAGCTCAGTTGCCCGCAGCTTGGGCAAGGAGCCGCTTCTCCATGCGCACGGCGTCCATGCCGTCGTCGTAATAGGCGGCCGTGGAGCCGATCGGGCGATAGCCGAGCCGCGCGTAGAGCGCTTTGGCCTCGACGTTGTCCGCGCGCACCTCGAGTCGCATCAGGCTCGCACCGTGCTCCCGTGCCGCGCGCTCGGCCGCGGCGAGGAGCGCCTTGGCCAAGCCCTGGCCGCGGTGCTCGGGGGCCACGGCGAAGGAGTAGAGCCGCCCGACCCGGCTGCCCCGGCGGAAGAAGAGGAGCGCATAGCCGCGGATCTCGCCCCGCCACTCCTCGACGAGGGTCAGCGCATGGCCGCGGCGGATCAGCTCGCGGAAGCTCCGCGCACTCACCCAGTCGCCCGTGAAGGTCCGCTGCTCGAGGGCTACCAGGGCCGGGATGTCGGCGCGGGCGGCGGGACGGATGGCAACCTCGGGGTTGCCGCCCTTGCGCTTCGACTTACCGCCTGCCTCGCCCGCCATGGCGCGGCTCTAGCGCGCGCGGGTGCTCAGGTCAACCAGGCAAGCGCGAGCGGCATGGTGACCACGGCGAGGGCCGTCTCGATCACGATGATGACCGCCATGAGGGGTGCCTCGCCGCCGAGCACGGCCGCCAGCACATAGGAGCCGGAGGCACTCGGCAGGGCCGCGAACAGGACCGCGATCCTGAGCGCCAAGCCGTCCACGCCGAAGGCCGCGAGGGGCAGCCAGACCAGGACGGGGAGGAGGGCGAGCTTGATGACGGTGGCGAGGAGGATCGGCAGGCGCGCCCCCCGGAGCGGCAGGCCCTCGAGCCCGGCGCCCGTGGCCAGGAGGCCCAAGGCAAGGGAGGCTTGACCCAGGATGTCGAGGAGCGGGGCGCTGCCGAAGGGAAGGCCGATGCCGCTCAGATCGAGGACAAGGCCGATGGCGCAGGCGATGGGGATCGGGTTGCGCGCGATCTCGCGCACCATGGCGGCCATCCCGCTGCCGCGGTCGCCGCGGCCGTAACGCACCAGCACGGCGATCGCGATCGGGTTCACCAGCGGCACGTAGCCGGCGAGCAGCACGGCCGAGAGGGCGAGGCCGCTCGTTCCGTAGAGGCTCGCGGCCGCGGCCAGGCCGATGAAGGTGTTCTGCCGCAGGGCCCCCTGGAAAAGCGAGGTGAAGGCAGGGCCGCCGATGCGCAAGGACGGGCGGGCCGCAAGCAGGAGGAGCGACAGCACGAGGATGGCGGCGGCGGTCGCACCGAGCATGGCGACGACGCCGCTCCCGCGGAAATCGGCGCGCGCCAGGGTGTGGATCAGGAGGGCCGGGAAGCAGAGGTAGTAATTGACCCGGTTGACCGGCTCCCAGAAGCCCTCGCCCGGAAAGCCGAAGTGCCGCATGGCGAGGCCGAGCAGGATGACGAGGAAGATCGGCAGGATCGCGAGCAGGATCGGCGTCACGGCCGGCCGCCGCCGCACGGCCCCGCAGTCAAACCGGCTTGTCCCCGCGCACGGTCACCCGGTATGCCATCCGGGTATGCGGCCAGTAGTCCCACATCGCGCGGTGCTGCACGCAGCGATTGTCCCAGAAGGCGATGGAGTTCGGGCGCCAGCGGAAGCGGCACTGGAAGAGCGGGTTCTCCATGTGGTCGTAAAGATAGCGCAGCACGCCGTCGCTCTCGTCCGGCGGGAGGTCGAGGATGCGCAAAGTGAAGCCGCGATTGACGTAGAGCGCTTTCTTGCCGGTCACGGGGTGGGTGCGCACGACCGGATGCTCGGCGCGGGGATAGCTCGCCTTGTCCTTGATCCCGTAGTTGGCGTAAGTGCCGCGATAGACATGCTCGCCGTCGTGCACGGCGCGCAAGCCCTCGAGGTAATGCTTCATGCGCTCGGAGAGGGCCTCGTAGGCCGCATACATGCTGGCGAAGAGCGTGTCCCCGCCCGCGGGCGGGCAGGTCTTCATGTAGAGGATGCTCCCCATGGGCGGCTCGACATCGCAGGAGACGTCGCTGTGCCAGCGCTCGCCGTTGGCGCGCGGGCTGTCCTTGTCGGCGTGGACGATCATGAGCTCGGGATGGTCCGGCACGTGGGGGGCCGCCGGATGGATGTGGAGCTCGCCGAAGCGGCGCCCGAAGCCGAGGTGCTGCTCCGGCGTCAGCTCCTGGTCGCGGAAGAAGATCACCAGGTTCTCGGCGAGGGCGCGGTGGAGCTCGTCGAGCGTGCGGTTGTCGAGCGGGCCGGCCAGGTTCACCCCGCCGACCTCGGCGCCGATGATGGGCGTCAGCTTGTCGATCGAGATCTTCTCGAAGGGGGCCGAGTCATCGGCGAGATGCCGATAGCGCGGCCCTTGTCTGCCGGCGAGGGCGGTCATGGCGCTCACGCTACTCCGCCCCGCCCGATTGTCAATGACCGGCTCGCGGGTCAGTTTCACCCCATCCTTCGAGACGCCGCCTGCGGCGGCTCCTCAGCGTACGCCGGGGTGAAACCCTAAACCCGGTTCCGCGTCCTGAGGAGCGTCGCGCATGCGACGCGTCTCGAAGGATGAGGTTTCAGCCGAACTGGCCCGCGGCTTGCACGCTCAACCCCGCGCGGCCTCGAGGGCACCCTGCAGGATGTAGGCGGCGGCGAGCTTGTCGACGGTCTCGGCCCGGCGCTTGCGCGACATGTCTGCGGCGAGCAGCGCGCGCGTCACCGCCGCGGTCGAGAGGCGCTCGTCCCAGAAGGCGAGCGGGAGCGGAAGGCGCTCGAGCAGGTTCTTGGCGAACTGGCGCACGGACTGGCAGCGCGGCCCCTCGCTCCCGTCCATGTTGATGGGGAGGCCCACGACCAGGCCGCCCACTCCTTGCTCGGCGACGATGCGCTGGATGCGCTCGGCATCGCTCGCGAATTTGCCGCGCCGGATCGTCTCCATGGGCGAGGCCACGGTGAGGGTGGTGTCCGAGAGGGCGAGGCCGATCGTCTTCTGGCCGACGTCGAGACCGAGGAGGCGCGCCCCCGGCGGGAGCTGCCGCTTGAGCTCGGCGAGCGAGGGGAGGGGCTCGGGCATGGCGCCTGGATATAGAGGAGGCTGCGGTGCGGCAAGGGCTGTTGCGGGCGAGAGCGCCTGAGTGCTAGTTTCCGGCCGCAAATCCGGCCGGTCCTGACAAGGGCCTGCCGAAAGCGGCGCGCTGTTCCCTCACCCTTCCCGTCGCTTCGCGACGGGCCCCTTCCCTCTCCCGCAAAGCGGGCGAGGGAAGCGATCCATCGCACCCTCTCCCGCTTTTGGCGGGAGAGGGCGGCGAGCGCAGCGAGCGGGGTGAGGGAGCGGTATCTCGCAGCAGGGCCACAGCTTATTTCGGAATTGCCCATGTCGGCCGACGAAGCTACCGTACGCAAGATCGCGCGCCTCGCGCGCATCAAGGTGAAGGACGAGGAGCTGGCGCCGCTCGCGCGCGAGCTCTCGCAAATCCTCGCCTGGATCGAGCAGCTCGATGAGGTCGACACCTCCAAGGTCGCTCCGCTCGCCAGCACCGTCGATGCCAAGCTGCCCCGGCGCCAGGACAAGGTCGCGGACGGCGGCTATCGGGAGAAGATTCTGGCGAACGCGCCCGAGGGCGTCGCGGGTTTCTTCGCGGTCCCCAAGGTGGTCGAATGACCGCCTTGACCGAGCTCACCATCGCCGAGGCGCGCGCCGGCCTCGCCCAGGGCAGCTTCTCCGCGAAGGAGCTTGCCGACGCGCATGTGCGCGCGGTCGAGGCCGTACGCCCGCTCAATGCCTTCATCAGCGAGACGCCGGAGCGGGCCATTGCCATGGCGCGCACCTCGGATGCCCGGATCAAATCCCGTGAGGCTGGCCTCCTCGAGGGCATCCCGCTCGCGATCAAGGATCTCTTCTGCACCGAGGGCGTGCTCACCACGGCCGGCTCCCACATCCTCGATCGCTTCACCCCGCCTTACGAATCGACGGTGACGGCGCAGCTCTGGCGCGCGGGCGCGGTCATGCTGGGGAAGACCAATCTCGACGAGTTCGCCATGGGCTCGTCCAACATGACGAGCTTTTACGGACCGGTCGAGAATCCCTGGCGCCGGCGCGGCGACAACCGCCCCTTGGTGCCGGGCGGAAGCTCGGGCGGCTCGGCCGCCGTCGTCGCGGCGCGTGCAGCACTCGGTGCCATCGGCACGGATACCGGCGGCTCGATCCGCCAGCCCGCGGCCTTCTCCGGGATCGTGGGGCTGAAGCCGACCTACGGGCGCTGCTCGCGCTGGGGCATCGTCGCCTTTGCCTCCTCCCTCGATCAGGCGGGCCCGATGACGCGCAGCGTGCGCGACGCCGCCATTATGCTGCGCGCGATGGCGGGGCACGATGCCAAGGATTCGACCTCGGTCGACCTGCCGGTACCGGATTACGAGGCCGCCCTCGGCCGCTCGCTGAAAGGGCTCAAGGTCGGCATCCCCAAGGAGTATCGGGTCGACGGCATGCCGATCGGCATCGACTTGTTATGGCAGCAGGGTTGGAACTGGATGAAAGACGCGGGCGCGGAACTCGTCGAAATCTCGCTGCCCCACACCAAGTACGCGCTGCCGACTTACTACATCATCGCCCCGGCCGAGGCCTCCTCCAACCTGGCGCGCTATGACGGCGTGCGCTACGGCCTGCGCGTGCCGGGCGGAGACTTGAGCGAGATGTACGAGAACACCCGGGCCGCGGGCTTCGGCCGCGAGGTGCGCCGGCGGGTCATGATCGGCACCTACGTGCTCTCGGCCGGCTACTACGATGCCTATTACCTGAAGGCCCAGCGCGTGCGCGCCCTCATCCTCAATGACTTCACCGAGGCCTTCAAGACGGTCGACGTCATCCTCGCCCCCTCCACCCCGAGTGCCGCCTTCGCGGTCGGCGAGAAGATGGACGATCCCATTGCGATGTATCTCAACGACGTCTTCACCGTGCCGGCCAACCTCGCAGGGCTTCCCGGCGTCTCGGTGCCAGCGGGCCTCTCGGAGGACGGCCTGCCGCTCGGCCTTCAGATCATCGGCCGCGCCTTCGCCGAGGAGACGGTCTTGAGTGCGGCTTCGGTGCTCGAGGCGGCGGCGGGATTCGCAGCACGTCCCGGCTTCACCGCAGGGAGTGCTTGAGCATGACCGCACTCATCCCGGGCAAGACGGGCGCGTGGGAGGTGGTCATCGGCATCGAGATCCACGCCCAGGTGGTCTCCGAGGCCAAGCTCTTCTCCGCCGCCGCGACCGCCTTCGGGGCCGAGCCCAACACGCAGGTCTCGTTCGTGGACGCCGCCATGCCGGGCATGCTGCCCGTCATCAACGAGGTCTGCATCGCCCAGGCCGTGCGCACGGGGCTCGGGCTCAACGCCAGGATCAATCGCGTCTCGGTGTTCGACCGCAAAAATTACTTCTACGCCGACCTGCCGGCCGGCTATCAGATCTCCCAGTACAAGCAGCCGATCGTGGGCGAGGGCAAGGTCGCGATCGATCTGCCCGACGGCTCGCAGCGCGAGATCGGCATCGAGCGGCTCCACCTCGAGCAGGATGCCGGCAAGAGCCTCCACGACCAAGACCCGCTGCGCACCTTCGTCGATCTCAACCGCTCGGGCGTCGCCCTCATGGAGATCGTCTCCAAGCCCGACCTGCGCTCGGCCGAGGAGGTGGGGGCCTATGTGCGCAAGCTGCGCTCGATCCTGCGCTACCTCGGCACCTGCGACGGCAACATGGAGGAGGGCTCGATGCGCGCCGACGTGAACGTCTCGGTGCGCAAGCCGGGGGCGGCCTTGGGCACGCGTT
>DATJAC010000301.1:0-25163 GCA_035516655.1 Alphaproteobacteria bacterium
TATTTCGGCCTGGGCGCCTATGGTGCTGGCTTGACGCTGAAATACCTCGTCGCCAGCACCCCGCTCGCCATGCTGCTCGGGACACTCTTGGGCGGGGTGGCCGGCACGCTCTTCGGCCTGCTCATCGTGCGCCGGCGCGGCGTTTATTTCGCCATGGTGACCATCGCCTTCGGCCAGGTGTGCTACTACATCGCCTACAGCTGGAATGACTTTACCGGCGGCTTTGACGGGCTGCGCGGGTTCCAGCGCGCGCCGATCCAACTCGGTCCGATCCTTCTCGACATTACCTCCGGCGGGCCGATGTTCTACTATTTCCTGCTGGCGGTCTTCGCGGCGGCGGTGACGCTGATGGGCCTCCTTTTGCGCTCGCCCTTCGGCCGTACCTTGCTGGCGATCCGCGAGAACGAGCGGCGGGCGCGGTTTCTGGGCATCAACGTGGAGCGTCACATCTGGCTTTCGTTCTCGATTTCCTGCTTTTTCACGGCACTCGCGGGCACGCTCTATGCGCTCCTCAACAATTTTGCCGATCCGTTGGCACTGCATTACTCGCTCTCGGGCGAGATCGTGATCATGACGGTGATGGGCGGCATGCGCACTTTCTGGGGGCCGCTGGTGGGGGCCGCGGTCTTCGTCGTGCTGAGCGATTACATCTCGAGCATGACGACGAACTGGATGTCGTTCATCGGGCTTCTCTTCGTCCTTGTGGTGCTGTTCTTTCCGCGCGGCATCCTCAGCTTCCTCGCGCGAAGGACGGCATGAGGGTTCGCAAACCCGTCGGACGATAGGGCTTTTGCGGTGCGCGCCGCAAGACGCTATTCCTCGCGCGCGGTGTCGGTGCTGCTGAGTAGCCGCGCCTTGTAGCCGCAGCTCCTGAGGCTCGCGAGGATTTCCTCGACGTGCGCGGGGTTGCGCGTCTCGACCACGACGTCGAGCTCGGCCATGGTGACCGGCACGTCGTAGTAGAGCCGCTGGTGCTGGACCTCGATGATGTTGCCGCCCTTCTCGCCGATGAGACCGGCCACGCGGGCGAGCAGGCCGGGCGCGTCGCTGATCTCGACCCTGAAGCAGGCGAGCTTGCCCTGGCGTGCCAGTCCGCGCATGAGGATCGAGGCCAGCACGCGCGCGTCGATGTTGCCGCCCGAGACGATGAGGCCCACTTTTCGTCCGCGGAAGCGCTCGGGATAGGCGAGAAGGGCGGCGAGGCCCGCGGCCCCCGCACCCTCGACGACGAGCCGCTCGCCCTCGGCCATCATCTCGACCGCACGCTCGAGCACATCCTCGCCTACGAGAAAAATCTCCTCGACCTCGCGTTCGATGATCGGGCGCGTGAGCGCGCCGGGCCGCTTGACCGCGATCCCTTCGGCGATCGAATGTCCGCCCGAGCTCGCCCCGAGGCCTTTGAGCGCTTGGTACATGGAGGGGTAGAGTGCAGCCTCGACGCCATAGATCTCGATGGTCGGCTTGAGCGCCTTGGCGGCGACCGCAGCACCTGCGATGAGTCCGCCGCCGCCGATCGGTACCACGAGACAGTCGAGCCCGGGTGCCTGCGTCAGGAATTCAAGGGCCGCGGTACCCTGGCCCGCGATGATCGCGAGATCGTCGTAGGGGTGAATGAAGACGTGGCCGTGTGCCTCCATGAGCGCATGGGCGTGATCGGCGGCTTCGCTCAAATCCGCACCCTGGAGCACCACCTCGGCACCCAGCCGGCGCGTCTGCTCGGCCTTGGTGAAGGGGGTCGACGTCGGCATCACGATGACGGCCCGAATGCCGAGCCGGCCGGCGTGATAGGCGACCCCTTGCGCATGGTTGCCGGCCGATACCGCGATGACGCCGCGCGCGCGCTCGGCATCCGTAAGGGTCAGAAGCTTGTTGAGGGCACCCCGGTCCTTGAAGGAGCCTTTATATTGCCGGTTCTCGAGCTTGAGGGTGATCTCGGCACCGGTGATCTCGCCGAGGCGGCGCGCCGGCAATGCCGGCGTGGCCACGACCGCTCCCGCTATTGCTGCGGCGGCCCTGCGGATATCGTCGATGGTGACGGTCATGCTACCCCCCACCCGGCAACGCTTACGCGTTGCCGACCTCCTCCTCAAGGGGGGAGGTGCAAATTACAGAATCCCCTCCCCTTGAGAGGGATCGGCCGCCCGTTTGAGGAGCGGCCGATGGGTGGGGGGTGCATGCGGCGCTGCGTATTCCGCTACTGCGGCATCAATATCAGGCGCTCAGCACCCTGGGCGATCAGCGCGTCGCGGCTGCCGGCGAGCGTCAGGTAGTCGAAATCGCGCCAGCGCCGCACGAGATCGCTGAAATGGGACGAGAAGGGATTGCCCGATTGCCCGGTCGCGATCATGAAGCGCGAGCGGTCGAGGTTCTTGAGGTCGTAGAGTGCCCTGAAGCCCGCCCCGTGGATGTCGGCAAAGGGCGCGCGCGCGTTGTTGAGCGCGAAGCCGCCGCGGTTGAGCGTGAAATTGCCGCCGCCGACGGGCAGATGCACGTCGATGAGCGGGCCGAGCAACGGAACATGCTCGAAGACCTTGTTGACGAACTGGGCCTGATGGGCGTCGCCCCAGCGCCACAGGCTCGCGTCGCCGCCGTAGTGCTCCTTGAGCCAGGCGAGCGCCCTTGCGAAGGCAGCCCCGCTCGCGGCCCGGCAGTCGCCCGCCTGGGCTGCCGCACCCGGAGGCGTGCACCATGCCGGATGCCGGCTGAAGATCTCGCCGATGAGCTCTGGGCGCTCGCCGTAGAACGCACGGAAACTCTCGCCGAGCCTTGCCTGGAAGAGGCCGCGCGTGAGCTCGGCGAGCCAGGCCGTGAAGATGAGCGGTTCGCCGCGCGCGCGGTCCATGACACTGTCCCAGTGCTTCATGCGTTCGAGGGCCGCCCGCGCCTCCTCGTCGGCGGGGTCGACATCGAGGAGGGCCGGCAGCAGCTGGCGGGCCGCGAGCGAGAGGTTGTCCGCCTGCATGTCGGCAAAGCCGTCGAGGGTCGCCTTGGGCGTGCCTGCGAGCAGCTCCTCGATGCGCTCGGCGCGATAGGGCACGTCCCAGCCGTCGCGCGTGATCGCGTAAGGGTAGGACGGCGGGGTCACCTTGTTGTTGGCGTTGGTGAAGTGACCCGAGGGCGGGTCGAGGCCATGGGGCAGCTCGGCGAAGGGGATCTTTCCGTTCCAATCATGCGCCCCGCTCGCGCCCTCGACCGGGAAGCGGCCGTCGCCCGCCTTGCGGATCGGCACGTCGCCCGCGGCATAGAAGCCGATGTGGCCGTCCACGTCGGCATAGAGGAGGTTCTGCTCGGGCGCGTTGAAGTCCTTGAGGGCCGCGGTGAAGTCGTCCCAATTGCGCGCCTTGTCGATATGGAAGACGGCTTCCGCGATGCGGTTCTCGGGATCGAGCCAGGTGGCCGCGAGGGCGAGCACGCTGCCGCGCGCGGCCGCTTTCTTCGCGTCCTCGACCACGTCTGAGATGACGGGCCCGTGCCGCGTCTCGCGCACGACGAGCGTTTCCGGCTCGGCGCCGCGCACTCCGATGATCTCCGTGCGCGTGCGGAACGGGCGCGGCCCCTCGGGCGTCAGGTAGCGCTCGGGATCGTCGGGATCGAGCGTCTCGACGAAGAGATCCTCGACGTCCCCGCCCGTCGTGGTCATGCTCCAGGCGATGCGGTCGTTGTGTCCGAGCACCACGAGCGGCACGCCGGGCGTGGTGACGCCGGCCAGGTGGACGTCGGGCGTGTCGATGCGCACGAGATACCAGAGGATCGGCAAGCTGAAGCCGAGATGGGGATCGTTGGCGAGGAGCGGAGCTCCGCTCGCACTGTGCGCACCGTCGACCACCCAGGCATTCGAGGCGCCGTGGCCGGCAAAGGCCTCCGCGAGGCGCGCGAGGGGGGCGAGCGGCAAGCCCTCGAGGGGAGCTGCCGCGGCAAGGGTGACCGGAGCCTTCTCCGGATAGGGCGGCCAAAGCTCGTCGACTTGCGCCGGTGTCAGGCTCTCGAGCAGCTTGGCGCGCGTGAGCTCGCGCCCCCAATGGCCCGAGAGCTGCAGCGCCATGAGCTCGCCCCAGATAAGCGAGTCGGACGGCCGCCAGGGTTGTGGGGTGGTGCCGAGCAACATGAACTCGGGCGGCCAGGCGCCGCTATGCTGTTTGAGGAAAGCGTTGACCCCCGCCGCATAGGCCTCGAGGCCGGCCTTGAGCTCGGGATCGAGGCGGTCAAGGGCGGCCTCGGCGAGATGCTCGAGGCCGACGGTGCGGACGAAGCGGTCGCTCGGCAAGGTCGCCTTGCCGACGATCTCCGAAAGCCTGCCGCTGCCGAAGCGGCGCATCGTCTCCATCTGCCACAGGCGGTCCTGGGCATGGACGAAGCCGAGGGCCATCATCGCGTCCGTATCGCTCTTGGCGAAGATGTGGGGAACGCCGTCGGCGTCGCGCAGGATTTCGACGGACGCACTGAGGCCGCGGAGTGCAGCCGTGCCCGAGATCTCGGGCAGCGAGCTCGAGAGCCAATAGACGCCGCCGCCCAGGATCAGGACGAACGGCAGGCCGACATAGAGAAGTGCGCGAAAGAGCCAGCGGCGGAGGATGCGGGGCATGGGATGCGTCGACCCCCGCGCCGGAGTCAGAGCCCGAGCTCGCGCAGGATCGCGGCCCGGTCGCCGTCGAGGTCGGGAGCGGGCGGGCGCGTGGGCGGGTCGGCAAAAGCGCTCAGCTTCATCGGATTGCCGGCTAGGCGCACGCGGCCGGCCTCGCGATCCTCGAGCTCGACCAGCATGTTGCGCGCGGCGACCTGGGGATGGGCGAGGGCCTGGGCCACGTCGTTGATCGGACCGCAGGGGACCCCCGCCGCATCGAGAATCTCGATCCAGGCCCAGGTCTCCTTGCCGGCGAGGAGCGGATCGAGGAGAGCGCGCAGCGCGTCGCCGTTCCGCGCCCGCAGATCGTTCGTCGTGAAACGCGCGTCGCGCGCGAGCTCGGGCCGGCCGAGGGCGTCGCAGAGCTTGCGGTAGAGCCCGTCGTTGCCGGCGGCGATGATCATGTAGCCGTCCGCGGTCGAGAAGGCCTCGAACGGCATGATCGAGGGATGGCGCGCGCCCATCGGCTGCGGACACTCGCCCGAGGTGGTGTAGCGCATGATGGCGTTCTCGAGGAGGGCCAGCTGGCAATCGAACATGGCGATGTCGACCTTGGTCGCCTCGCCGGTGCGCTCGCGGTGGAGGAGGGCCGCATTGACCGCGACCGCCGTGTAGAGCCCGGCACCAATGTCGCCGATCGACATGCCGATGCGTACGGGCGGCTGGCCGGGATGGCCGGTGATGCTCATGATGCCGCCCAGGCCCTGTACCACCATGTCGTAGGCGGGATAATGGGAGAAGGGTCCCGTGTGGCCAAAGCCCGAGGCGGCCGCGTAGATGAGCCGCGGATAGCGCTGGTGGAGCGCGTCCCAGCCGTAGCCGAGCTTCTCCATGGTCCCCGGGCGGAAGTTCTCGACCAGCACGTCGGCGCGCTCGAGGAGCTTGGCGAAGATGCGCTGGTCGGCGGCGTCCTTGAGATTGAGGGCGATCGACTGCTTGCCGCGGTTGATCGACATGAAATAGGCCGAGCGGCCCTTGAGAAAGGGGCCGTACTGCCGCGCGTCGTCGCCCTTCTCGGGCGGCTCGACCTTGATGACCCTGGCCCCCAGCTCGGCCATGAGGAGCGTGCAATAGGGTCCGGCCAGGATGCGCGAGAGGTCGACGACGGTGATGCCGCTCAATGGACCCTTGCTCACGTTGCCTTCTCCCTGCCGCCCACGCCGGAGAAGGCTCCTTACAACAGCCGCCGGCCGGGATCAACCGGCGGCGGCGCCTGCAGCACCGGCTCGCTGCTTTTTTTCCTCTCCTCCTTCAGGAGGAGAGGGTAGGGTGAGGAGGTCATCCTGGGCAGGAGCGAAACTGTGGGCAGCGAAGCGAAAGAGTGCCGCTATCTCGGGCTGAGCACACGGGGATTCCACCGCCTCGTCTATTGGGAATGGGGCTCGCCCGACAATGCCCGCGTGCTCCTTTGCGTGCACGGGCTCACGCGCCAGGGCCGCGACTTCGATACGCTCGCATCCGCCCTCGCAGCACACTACCGCATAGCCGCACCCGATATCATCGGGCGCGGGCGCAGCGACTGGCTCGCCGACAAGGCGGGCTACGGCTATCCGCAATATTGCGCCGACATGGCAACCCTCATCGCGCGCCTCGGCAGCGAGACCGTCGATTGGGTCGGCACCTCGATGGGCGGGCTCATCGGCATGATGCTCGCGGCCCAGCCCAACTCGCCGATCCGGCGGCTGGTGCTCAACGATATCGGCCCCCTCGTGCCCAAGACCGGGGTCGAGCGCCTCGCCGCCTACGTCGGCAAGGATCCGCGCTTTGCGAGCGTCGATGCAGCGATCGCCTACACGCGCGAGGTGGCGGCCCCCTTCGGTGCGCTCAGCGAGGCCGAATGGCGGCATTTGACCGTGCATGGGCTGCGCCAGGAGCCCGACGGCAGCTTTCGCCTGCGCTACGACCCCGCGATTGCGGCTCCGTTCCAAGGCGAGATCAAGGACGTCGATTTGTGGAGCCTGTGGGACCGCATCGCTTGCCCGGTCCTGGTCTTGCGCGGCGAGCGCTCGGATCTCCTCCTGCCCGCGACCGCCGCCGAGATGCAGCGCCGCGGCCCCAAAGCCAAGCTCGTCGAAATCCCCAACTGCGGCCACGCGCCCGCCCTCATGGCGGCGGAGCAGATCGCGGTCGTGCGGGAGTTTTTGTTGGGATGAACGCCACTTTCCCTCTCCCGTTTACGGGAGAGGGAAGGGGCCCATCCCGAAGGGATGGGAAGGGTGAGGGATCGGGTAACGTACGTGTAGTCCCTCACCCTCCCATTGCTACGCAATGGGTCCCTCCCTCTCCGGTAAACGGGAGAGGGGCTACTTCTTCAACAGCTTCGCCGCCTCGAGGGCGAGGTAGGTGAGGATGCCGTCGGCACCCGCGCGCTTGAAGGCGAGCAGGGTCTCGAGCACGACCTTGTCGTTCTCGAGCCAGCCGCGCTCGACCGCGGCCTTGAGCATGGCGTACTCGCCCGACACCTGATAGGCGAAGGTGGGGACGCCGAAGCGCTCCTTCACCCTCCGCACGATGTCGAGATAAGGCAGGCCCGGCTTGACCATGACCATGTCCGCACCCTCGGCCAGGTCGAGGGCGATCTCGCGCATGGCCTCGTCGGACTTGGCCGGGTCCATCTGGTAGGTGCGCTTGTCGCCCTTGAGCGCCTTGATCGAGCCGATCGCGTCGCGGAAGGGGCCGTAGAAGGCGGAGGCGTATTTGGCCGAGTAGGCCATGATGCGCACGTGCTCGAAGCCGCTCCGATCGAGGGCTTCGCGGATGGCCCCCACCCTGCCGTCCATCATGTCGGAGGGGGCGATGATGTCGCAGCCAGCCTTGGCCTGGACGAGTGCTTGGCGGCAGAGCACCTCGACCGTCTCGTCGTTGACCACGATGCCGCCGCGCAAGAGACCGTCGTGGCCGTGGCTGGTGTAGGGGTCGAGGGCCACGTCGCAGAGGACACCCACCTCGGGATGCGCGCGCTTGACCGCGCGCACGGCACGGCAGACGAGATTGTCGGGATTGACCGCCTCGTCGCCTTCCTCGCTCTTGAGCTTGGGATCGGTGAAAGGAAAGAGAGCCACGAGCGGAATGCCGAGCGCCTTCGCCTCGCCCACGGCGTCGACCAGGGCCGAAAGCGAGAGCCGCTCCACCCCCGGCATCGAGGGCACGGGCTCGCGGCCCGCCTTGCCTTCGCGCAGGAAGACCGGCCAGATCAGATCGTCGCAGCTGAGCGTATGCTCGGCGACGAGACGCCGCGTCCAGGCATCGAGGCGGTTCCGGCGCAGGCGCACGCGCGGATACTGGCCGTGCGGTGCCTCGCTCGCGGCTGCCGGCACTGCACGCCCGACGAGCGGACGCGCGCGGGGCTTGGTCGCGTCGTTCATGGGGGTGAGATTCGCATAGAACCGCGGACGTTACCAGGGGATCGCGGCAGCGAAACTGGCATGCTGGCGGCTCAATTGACAGCGGTCCGCCCCCGGCTATGATCGGCCGGCGCGTGTCATTTTGTCGCGCCCGCCACAGGGGTTGCATGGATTTCGAGCTGGGCGAGGAGCAGCGGGCGTTCCAGGCGATGGCGCGCGACTTCGCCGCGGCCGAATTCGCACCCCACGCAGCACGCTGGGACGAGGAGAAGATCTTCCCCGAGGAGGCGTTGCGCAAGGCGGCCGCCCTCGGCTTCGCCGGCATCTATGTGCGCGAGGACGTGGGCGGGGCGGCACTCTCGCGTACGGACGCCGCCCTCATCTTCGAGGAGCTCGCCGCCGGCTGCACCTCGACCGCGGCCTATCTCTCGATCCACAACATGGCCGCCTGGATGATCGATCGCTTCGGCAGTGCCGCGCAGCGACGGAAGTGGCTGCCCAAACTCATGAGCATGGAGCATTTCGCGAGCTATTGCCTGACCGAGCCGAACTCGGGCTCGGATGCCGCGGCCTTGCGTACGCGCGCCGAGCGCCGCGGCGACCAGTATCTGCTGAACGGCAGCAAAGCCTTCATCTCGGGCGGCGGGCGCAGCGAGATTTACGTCACGATGGTGCGCACGGGCGGGGCCGGCCCCAAGGGCATCTCGACCCTCGTCGTCGAGAAGGGCACTCCCGGCCTTTCCTTCGGCAAGGAGGAGCGCAAGCTCGGCTGGAACAGCCAGCCGACCCGCATGGTGATCTTCGAGGACTGCAAGGTGCCGCTCGCCAACCGTCTCGGCGAGGAGGGCGACGGCTTCAATATCGCGATGATGGGCTTGGACGGCGGGCGGCTCAACGTCGCGGCCTGCTCGCTGGGAGCCGCGCGCGCCTGCCTCGAGGCCACGCGCGAGCATCTCACGACGCGCGAGCAGTTCGGCAAGAAGCTCGCCGAGCTCCAGGCGCTCCGCTTCCGCTTCGCCGACATGGCGACCGAGCTCGAGGCGGCACGGCTCATGGTGCGGCGCGCTGCCGCCCTGCTCGATGCCGGCCAACCGGATGCAACCCTCCAATGCGCGATGGCGAAGCGCTTCGCGACCGATGTGGGCTTCGCGGTGTGCAACGAGGCGCTGCAGCTCCACGGCGGCTACGGCTACCTCAAGGACCTTCCGATCGAGCGCTACCTGCGCGACGTGCGGGTGCACCAGATTCTCGAGGGGACCAACGAGATCATGCGCGTGATCATCGCACGCCGGCTGCTCGGCGCATGACTGCGGTCGGCGGACGGCGATGAGCCTCGCCATCGAGACGGAAGACATCCTCTTCGCGCGGCACGGCAGCCTGGCGCTGATCACCCTCAACCGGCCCAAGGCGCTCAATTCCTTGACGCTCGCCATGATGCAGGCCCTCGACCCGCGGCTCGACGCGTGGGAGGCCGACCCGACGGTCGCGGCGGTGGCGATCAAGGGCGCGGGCGAGCGCGCCTTCTGTGCGGGCGGGGACATCAGAGCGCTTTACGATTCCCGCGCTTCCGGCAACCGCGCCTACCGCGCCGAATTCTACCGCGAGGAATACAGCCAGAACCGGCGCATCTTCCGCTACAAGAAGCCCTATGTGGCCCTCGTCGACGGCATCGCGATGGGGGGCGGGGTCGGGCTCTCGGTGCACGGCTCGCATCGCGTCGCGAGCGAGCGCACGCTCTTCGCCATGCCCGAGACCGGCATCGGGCTTTTCCCCGATGTGGGTGCGAGCTACTTCCTGCCGCGCCTTCCGGGAGCGCTCGGCATGTATCTCGGCCTCACCGGTGCCCGGCTCAAGGCAAACGACTGCCGTTACACAGGTATTGCCACGCATTATGTGCCGAGTGCGCAGCAGCCGGCCTTGCTCGCTGCACTGGCGGCGGCCGACCTGGCCGAAGGCAGGGCAGCGGTCGATGCGGTCTTGGAGCGCTTTGTCGAGAATGCGGGGCCGGCGCCGCTCGCCGCAGAGCGCGCTGCCATCGACCGCAGCTTTGCCGCGGACTCCGTGGAGGGGATCTTGGCAGCCCTCGAGCGCGAGGCAAGCCCCTGGGCCGAGGCGACGCGGGCGGTCCTCGAAGCCAAGTCGCCGACCTCCCTCAAGCTCACCTTCCGGCAATTGCGGGCAGGGAAGGCGCTCGACTTCGAGGCGGCGATGGTCATGGAGTACCGCATCTGCCAGTATTGCATGGACGGTCACGATTTCTTCGAAGGGGTGCGCGCGGCGATCATCGACAAGGACGGCGCTCCGCAATGGCGCCCGGCGACGCTCGCCGAGGTGAGGGAGGCCGAGCTCGACCGCGCCTTCGCCCCGCGCCCCGACGATCTCGTTTTCGCATAGAATTAAGATTCACCACGGAGGACGCGGAGAGCACGGAGACGAATCATAAAATCTGGCGCCGCGATTGAGAGCATGTGCAGAGCACGCAGAAAAAAATTTCTTCTCCGTGTCCTCCGCGTCCTCCGTGGTAAATACTGCTGACTTTTCGCGAAGGGGCCCCGCTGGGGAGGAAAACATCATGGCTAAGATCGGCTTCATCGGCCTCGGCAACATGGGTGGCCCCATGTTGCGCAATCTTCTCAAGGCGGGGCACGAGATCACCGCCTTCGACATCGTGCCCAAGCTCGCGGCTGCGGCGCGCGAGGCGGGAGCGGTCTCGGCGGCTTCCGCGCGCGAGGCGGCACGCGGGGTGGATGCGGTCGTCACCATGCTGCCCGCGGGCGAGCATGTGCGCGGCGTCTATCTCGGCGAGGAGGGGATCATAGCTTCGGTCGCGGCCAAGACGCTCCTCATCGACTGCTCGACGATCGACGTAGAGAGTGCCCGCGCGGTGAGTGCCGCCGCCGCGGCCAAGGGCCTCGACATGGTCGACGCCCCGGTCTCGGGTGGGGTCGCGGGGGCGGCCGCCGGGACCCTCACCTTCATGGTCGGCGGCAGCGAGGGTGCCTTCGCGCGCGCCCAACCGATCCTTGAGAAGATGGGGAAGGCCATCGTCCATGCCGGCCCCGCGGGGAACGGCCAGGCCGCCAAGATCTGCAACAACATGATGCTGGGGGCGCAGATGATCGCCGTCGCCGAGGGCTTTGCACTCGCGGAGAAGCTCGGGCTGTCCGCTGCCAAGCTCTTCGAGATCAGCTCCAAATCTTCGGGCCAGTGCTGGGCCATCACCAATTACTGCCCGGAGCCGGGGCTGGTGCCCTCCGCCCCCTCCAACCGCAACTTCCAGCCGGGCTTCACGGTCGCGATGATGCTCAAGGACCTGCGGCTCGCCCAACAGGCGGCTGCGGCGGCGGGGGCCGCGACGCCGATGGGAGCGGAGGCGGCGGCCCTCTACGCACTCTTCAGCAACAAGGGCCACGCCGCCCTCGACTTCTCCGCCATCATCCAGATGGTGAAGGGGAAGCTTTAGGGGTGCCACTGCAAGGCGAGCTCAATGGCCCTCATGGTTCGAGACGTGCTCCCTGCGGCAGCACTCCTCACCATGAGGACGTCTGGGTTTTAAGGGATTGACCTCACCCTGAGGAGGCGGCGAAGCCGCCGTCTCGAAGGGCGGAAGGTCAGGCGCCGAAAATCTCGGCCCCGTCCGCGACGTGCGCCTTCATCGCCGCGCGCAGCTTGACGAGCGCCTGGCGCTCGATCTGGCGGATGCGTTCCTTGGTGACGCCGAAGGTCTCGCCGATCTCGGCTAGCGTGGTCTTGTCGTCGCCGAGGAAGCGGCTCTCGATGACGCGGCGCTCGCGCTCGGAGAGCTTGCCCATGGCCTCGCTCAGCCAGGCGAGCTGGGTCTTGTGATCGCGCCGGCCGGTGACCACGGTCTCGGGCGAGGGGCGGACGTCGGCGACGAAGTCCTGCAGCTCCATCGAGCCGTCTTCCCCGATCGTGGTGTTGAGCGACTGATCGGGCCGCGCGAAATGGATGTCGATGCGCTCCACGTCCGAGAGCGGGACGTCGAGCTCGGTTGCGATGCGCGCGCGGTCCTCCTCGCTCATGGTGCCGTCGGCGGTGGTGCGCGCCTTCGAGCGCAGCCGCCACAGATTGAAATAGACGCGCCGCTGGGTCGGCGTGGTCGCGACCCTCACGATTGAGGCGTTGCGCATCAGGTAATTGCGGATCATGCGCACGATCCACCACGTCGCGTAGGTCGAGAAGCGCGTGTTGCGCTCGGGATCGAAGCGGATCGCCGCCTCCATGAGCCCGATGTTGCCCTCCTGCACGAGGTCGCCGAGGGCGGCCGCACTCGCGCGGTAGCGCGAGGCGATGCGCACGACCAGGCGCGCGTGGCTCTCGATCAATTCATGGAGGGCGGTCTCGTCGCGCCGCTCGCGCCAGCGCCGGCCGAGCTCCTGCTCGTAGTCGCGCTCGAGATAGGGGGCTTCCATCGCGGCCGCGATGTAGCGCCGGTCGCTGCGTTCGGTGGCTTTGCTGTTGCCGATCATCATGGCGTGCCTGCTTGATCTCCGGCGCCATTCGCGCGGGCGCACATTGACTTTTGATTTCGAGTCGATACATTACGGCACGCCAACCCCGTCTTCAAGAGTAATTTCGAGTCGAAAACAGTTTTCATGCCACCCATGCCGGACGCACATACCGAGACCCGCACCGCGAGCGAGGTGGCCGAGCTTCTGGACCGTTTGCGGCGGGCGTCCCATGCGCTGCAATTCGTGCACGGGCTCAATCCGGCCCAATGGGAGGCATTGCGCTTTCTCGGCCGGGCCAACCGCTATTCGCGCTCGCCGAGCACCTTGGCCGAGTACCTCGGCACGACCAAGGGGACCGCCTCCCAGACCCTGCGCGCACTCGAGACCAAGGGTTATGTGGAGCGCTGCCGCGATTGCGCCGACCGCCGGGGCGTCAGCGTCGAGCTCACCGCCAAAGGCCGGGAACTCCTCCTCGTCGACCCCATGCTGGGCATCGAGCGGGCAGTCGAGGCATTGCCGAGGGAGTGCGGCGAGCACCTCGCCAAGGGTCTCGCGGTCGTCCTTGGCAAGATCCGCGGCAGCTGCCGCCAAGGGGCCTTCGGGGTATGCGAGCGCTGCCGCCATCTCGTGGCCGAAGGCGTGGGCCAGACGACCCTCTGCGGGCTCACCGGCGAGCCGCTCTCGAAAGAGGACGCCAAGCTCCTCTGCGTGAATTTCGGCGAATGCGCCGAGGCGAGAGCAACCGGTTCGCCTGCGGCCGCCTCGTAGCACGAATTCCCCCGCTTTATTGAGCCTGTCGTCCGCGCGCCGGCCGTGCGCGGGGGAGCCATGCCTTTGTCGCGCTTTGCAGATTACTTTGCAAAATGCATGGAGTGCCGGCTGGATGCGATAGCCGTGTGTACAAACTACAAGGCACGCTTGTTCATAATGGCGCAGGGCACCTCAAATTGCGTGAGATCGGGGCGTGTGTTCCCACCCCAATGCGCAAATTCAGTAGAAGTTCCCTGGGTCGGACGCTTTTCAAAATACCATTTGGTAATTTTGCGAGCGGAATCCTCGAAGCCCGCGCGCGGCCCGAAGGCTGCAAGGAAGGCCCGTCCTCGATCACAGGTCGCAGCTGCGAAGCCTGCGGAAACTGACGGACGGTGGGTAAAGATCAGCGATTCGATGAGCAAGGGGGAGCACGACGACCCCGGCCGGCAGCTCTCGAGGCGAGAGCCAACGGGGCCGCGCGCCCGGCCGCGCGGGCGATTTGCCTCCTTCTCACGGCGGTCGCCATGAGCGGGTTGTCTTTAGGTGCGGAAGCGGCCGAGCAGCGCCCGAGCGAAGTCGCGGGCGTGCCCCAGGCCCGCACGACCGTGGCCGCTTACGAGCAAGCCTTCGACGACATGCTGAAGAACCCCTCCGACATCGACGCGTCCTTTCGCTTCTCGGCCCTGGCCGCGGAGCTCGGCTACTACGAGGAGGCGATCACGGCGCTTGAGCGTCTGCTTGTCTACAATGCGGATTTGCCGCGCCTCAAATATGAGCTCGGCGTGCTCTATTACCGGCTGGGCTCGTACGAGGTCGCCCGCAACTACCTCGCCCAGGCCGATACTGCGGGCGATCTGCCGCCCGAGGTGAAGCAGCAGATCACGGGCTCGCTCAAGACCATCGACCAGCTGAATGCGGTCAACCGGTTGAACGGGACGCTCGCCACGGGCTTGCGCTTTCAGACCAACGCCAATGCGTCGCCATCCGATCCCGACGTGATCGCGGGCGGCGTTCCGGCGACGCTTTCGAGCCAGTTCGTGAAACGCTCCGACTGGAATGCCTACGTCATCGGCAACCTGCACGACAGCTACGACTTGCAGCTTCAGGATGCGATGACGCTCGAGACCGACGTCCAGTTCTACTACGCCAAGCAGCACGCGCTGAGTAGGGTCGACACCGGCGTCGCCGAGGTCAAATCGGGGCCGCGCTTCGCCCTCCAGCTGGGCGACCAGGCGATCGCCACCGTCCAGCCCTACGCTGTGGCGAGCGACGTGCTTCTCGGCGATACGCAATATTTCTATGCAGTCGGCGCCGGCCTGGAGCTCACCCGTGCTCTCACCGATCAGGTGACCGCGGTCGGCGTCTACGAGGCGCGCATCAAGCGCTTCACGAACTCCCCCTCGCAGCCGACGGCCACGGACATGGACAGCGTCGTCCAATCGCTCTCGCTCGATCTGCGCTACCTGGCCTGGCAGCGCGGAGAGATCGATGCGGGCGCCAGCCTTGCCCGTGAGGACGCGCATATGACTTTCGATTCGAACGACCAGCTCAGCTTGCGCCTCGCCTATTCGCAGACCTTCGATCTGCCCAAGGTGCTGCGCCTCGGTCCTCTGGTCGTGACCCCGGCTCTCGCGCGCATCTACACGACCTACGACAAGCCGGACCCTGCGGTCGATCCGACCGAGCGGCGCGCGACGCGCGAGTGGCGCTATCTCTTGACGGTCCGTGCCAGCATCTATGACGGCCTGGGTGCGGACGTGCAGCTCATGCGTCAGGCGGTCGGCGCCAGCCTGCCGAACTTCAAATACAACAACACCTCCATGACGATCGGCCTCGATTGGAATTTCTGAATATCATGAACTCCGCAACCCCCAAAACCAGCTTCACAGGCATAGCCATGCGGCTCCTCGATCCGCGGCACGCCGTCGTAGCTCTTGCCGCACTCTTGGCATTCGGCCAAGCGGCGCGCGCCGCCGATCTCCAAGTGGGCGTCGCCTCGGCCGTGACGCCGAGTGCCATCGGCGCACCGCCCTCCGGGGCCGCGCGTACGCTCGTGCTGGGTGCCGACATTCAATTCAAGGAGCGCATCAACACCGATCGCGCGGGGAAAGCTCAGATCATCTTCCTCGATCACTCATCGCTGACTATTGCGCCCGATTCAGCGCTCGTGATCGACGAGTTCGTCTACGATCCCGCACGGAGTGCCGGCACGTTAGCGCTGTCGACCTCGAAGGGCTTGCTGCGCTATATCGGCGGCAAGATCAGCAAAGGCTCCGACGTCACCTTCACCACCCCCATCGCCATGATCGCCATCCGCGGCGGCATGCTGCTGGTGGAGGTCGAGCCCTCGGGCCGCACCACGGGGACCTTCCTTTACGGCGAGCACATGATCGTCACCGCGGCGGGGGTCATGCGCACGGTCACGCGCCCGGGCTACCGTGTGACGGTCGAGGCCGCCGGACGGCCGCCGGGCTCTCCGGTGCGGGCCTCCCAGGCCGCGATCGATGCCGCCTTCCGCGCCTTCGAGCGGGGCGGCAGCCAGGGTTCCGGCGGTGCCGCGGATGCCCAAGGCGAGCGCGCGGCGGAAGGCGGGGGCTCCGGCAGCAGCGTCATTCTCGGCGACCAGAGTGCGGAGGCGACGGCCGGCGGCGGCCAGGTCGATCCCGAAGGCATCATCGCTCAAGCCGCAATCGGTGCGCCGGGCGTGAGCCTGCCGAACAGCGCTCCCTCCGGCCTGCCGCCGGCCGCGCCGATCGTCAGCGATGCAGCGGTGTCGGATCAGCACATCGTGACCATCCTCAATTCCTCCCCCCTGCCTGCATCGGCCTTGATACCGAACGGCGCGGCGTCCGGGAGCGGCACTGCGGCCGGCTCGGTCGTTGCGCACACCACGGCGGCCGTATCGTCGGTGACATCGGCCGCAGGCTCGACCGTGGCAAGCGTCGGGTCGGTCGTCTCCGGGCTGGGGTCGAGCGTTGCGAATGTCGCCGGCCCGTTGACCCCGGTCACCTCGACCGCCGGCTCGCTGGTCTCGAGCGTCGGCTCGACGGTCACCAATCTGGCGCCGGTCGTAGCGGGCCTGGGCACGACGGTTGCGGGCGTGACTTCGGCGGTGCCGACGCTTACCTCGACGGTCGCAGGTACCGCGACCGCGCTGACCGGCGTCGTCTCCAATCTCGCCTCGACGGTCGGCGGCGTGGGTTCGACGGTGGCGAACGTGGCGGCGGCGACCTCGATCCTCGCACCGGCGGCGACGAATGCAGCGGGTGGTCTCTCGATCGTGCCCGCCGCCACCTCGACGACCGTCGCCTCGGCGGCGAGTGCAACGTCGCCCTTGACGAGTGCCGCCGCTCAAGCCGCGACGGCGCTCGCAAGCACAGTGGCGGCAACGGCTACGCCGACGGCGACGAAGACCGTGGGCACCATCACGAAATCCCTCACGCAGGGCGTTGCGCTGAAGCTGCCGTGAGACGCTCTACTTGGTGAGGGCCACGTAGACTCCGTCCCAGTCGGCGGGCGGCGGGGAAGCGCTGAACGCGGCGATGCGCTCGGCATAAAGCGCGAAGAGTGCCCCGAGGGCCTCGGGTGCCGCTGCCTGGCACGCCGCGAGCCGGCGGGCTGCCTCGGCCCAGCGCTGGCTCCGGTAGGCGCCGAGCATGGCGTCGTGGTTCTCCTTGAGAGCCGCGAAATCGGGACGAGCGGCAACGCTGCCGTCGCCGACCACGGCATAGATGCGCACCGGCCTGGTCTTGCCCTTGACGCGGATGAGGTCGAGCTCGAGGAGGGCGAGCGCTCCTGCCGCCTCCGCGGTACGCTCGCCGACCACGATGTCCACTCCATAGGTCTTCGACTGCGCCTCGAGGCGGGAGGCGAGATTGACGTCGTCGCCGAGTACGGAATAGTCGAAGCGGTGCTCCGAGCCCATGTTGCCCACGCAGCACATGCCGGTATTGAGGCCGATGCCGACGCGGATGTCGGCCGAGGCTTTGCCCTCGCTTGCCGCCTCGCGGCGCCGGCTCGCGTTGAGCTCGGCGAGGGCCGCGCGCATGGCAAGGGCGGCACCGCAGGCGTGCGCCGCATGCGCCGGGTCGTCGAGCGGGGCGTTCCAGAACGCCATGATGCAGTCGCCCATGTACTTGTCGATGGTGCCGCCTGCCGCCAGGATGACGTCGCTCATCGGCGTCAGGAAGCGATTGATGAAGCCCGTCAACCCCTCGGCGTCGAAGCCCTCCGAGATGGTGGTGAAGCCGCGGATGTCGCAGAACATGAGCGTCATCTCGCGCATCTCGCCGCCGAGCCTGAGCCGCTCGGGATGGCTCGCGAGCTGCTCCACCACGGACGGTGCGAGATAGCGGCTGAAGGCGGCGCGCACGCGCTGCCGCTCGGCCTCGGTGCGCAGGTACATCGCGGCCGAGGAGGAGAGGTAGACGAGAAGCAGGGTGAGCGATGGGAAAACCGGGTCGATCAGCAGCCGGTGGGCGCTGAAGAGATACCAGGAGACGCCGAAGGCGGCGGCGATGGCGCTGCCGCCCAAGGCGCCGCTCCAGCGCGCCCCCGCCTTGGGCAAGAGCCAGAGCAAGGCCATGCCGAGCGCCAGCATGTAGACGCCCTCCGCCCCATGCGTCCAATCCGGCCGCACGAGGGCGTCGCCGAGGAGGAGCTGCTCCGCGATCTGCGCCTGGATCTCGACCCCGGGTGCCACCGGATCGAGCGGGGTGGAGTGTAGGTCGTTGAGGCCTTCGGCACTCGAGCCGACGAAGACGATGTTGTCCTTGATCGCCGCCGGGGCGGCACTCCCATCGAGGACCTGCCATGCCGGCACGAAGCGCTCCGGCCGATGGCGCGTATAGTGGATCCAAAGGGTGCCGTGCGCCTCGGTCGGCACGACGAGATCGCCGGTCTTGATCGAGACGATGCCGGTGTGCTCGCCGAAGCCGGTCTCGCCGCTGGCGTCGGTCGATTTGACGACGTAGGTGGCAGCCCCCTGAGCCACGCGCAGGGCTTCCAACGCCAAGCTGGGATAAAGCTTGTCGCCGAGCCCGACGAGGAGGGCGGCCCGCCGAGTAATACCGTCGGCCTCGGGCAGGTCGTTCACGCTGGCATTGCCGGCGGCGGCGGCCTCGATTGCGGGAAGATCGGCGATCGCCCCGGTGAAGCGCGGGACCCACGGGCGCGGATCGTCGCCGGCGAAGGCGAAGCTCGCCTTCGTCTCGGGTACCGCGGGGTCGGCCTTGTCGGTGAGGACGAAGCCCGTCACCACCTTGGCGTCGGCGACGACGTGCGCCAGCGTCTGGTCGTTGTCGCCGAGGGCGGTGAGCCGGGCGATGAAAGGATCGCCGGCACCGAGGCGCTTGGCGAGATCGACCAGTTGACGGGGCGAGGCGCGGTCGGGCTCGGCGAAGACGATGTCGAAAGCGATGACCGCAGCGCCGAGCGCATGCAGCCGCTCGACGAGGCGCGCCAGCTCGTTGCGCGGCCAGGGCCATTGGCCGATGCGCTTCAGGCTCGCGTCGTCGATATCGACGATGCGCACGGGGACGGCGCGATAGGGACGCGGCTCGAGGCGCTGGAAGCTGTCGAAGACCAGCATGCGGAGCTCGGCGAGGGGGGCGGGCTCGAGCCACCACAGGGCGAGGGCCGCGACGAGGATCGCGAGCGGCACGAGATAGTACAGGCGGGCCTTGAGATACATTCCGACTTGCCCCATGGTGCCATGCTAGCGCGGATTTCTCCGAGGGGCCACGAGGGCACCGGATGAAGGGGACCCGCGCGTGTGTTGCCCTATCGCCGACCCAGGACCATGACCTTGGCCCGCATCCTCGTTTTCCAGCACCACGAGCTCGAGCATCCCGGCACCTTCCGCGACTTCCTCGCCGCGGACGCCATCGCCTGGGACGCCGTGCGGCTCGATGCCGGCGAGGCCATTCCGGCCCTCGACGGCTACGCCGCCCTCGTCGTGATGGGCGGGCCGCAGGACGTCTGGGAGGAGGACCGCTACCCGTGGCTCGTGGCCGAGAAGGCCGCGATCCGGGAGGCGGTCGTTGCGCGCGGGATGCCCTATCTCGGCGTCTGCCTCGGCCATCAGCTGCTGGCCTCCGCCCTTGGCGGCGAGGTCGCGGCGATGCCGGGGAAGGCCGAGATCGGCGTCGCCGAGGTCGAGCTCACGGACGAGGGGACGCGCGATGCGCTCTTGGGCGGGGACGGCGGCAAGCTCGCCTGTCTCCAGTGGCATGCGGCCGAGGTGACGGCCCTGCCGCCGGGTGCCGTTGTCCTGGCCAAAAACGAGGCGAGCGCGGTGCAGGCCTTCAAGTGGGGCGAGCGCGCCTATGGCCTGCAGTTCCACGTCGAGGCGGGCGAGACGACCGTGCCGGAGTGGGCGGGTATTTCCGCCTATCGCCGCGCGCTCGAGCGCGGCCTCGGGCCCGGCGAGCTCGAGCGCTTCGCCGGCGCTGCCCGGGAGCGCGCCCCCGCCTTTCGCGCGCGCGCCGCCCGCCTCTATCGGCGCTTCATGTCGCTCCTGGCAAAGGTCGAAGGTTGAGCATCCCTTGGCGCGGCCGAGGGACGGTCATCCCGTGAACGCCTGGATCCCCGTCTGCGCCCGGCCGAGGATGAGGGCGTGGATGTCGTGCGTACCCTCGTAGGTGTTGACCGCCTCGAGGTTCATGACGTGACGGATGACGTGGTATTCGTCCGAGACGCCGTTGCCGCCGTGCATGTCGCGCGCCATGCGCGCGATGTCGAGGGCCTTGCCGCAGTTGTTGCGCTTGATGAGCGAGACCGCTTCGGGGGCTGCCTTGCCTTCGTCGATCATGCGGCCCACGCGGAGTGCTGCCTGCAGGCCGAGGGTGATTTCGGTCTGCATGTCGGCGAGCTTCTTCTGGATGAGCTGGTTGGCGGCGAGCGGGCGGCCGAACTGCTTGCGCTCGAGGGTATAGTTGCGCGCCGCGTGCCAACAGAACTCGGCCGCTCCCATGGCGCCCCAGCCGATACCGTAGCGCGCGTTGTTGAGGCAGCCGAAGGGACCGGCGAGACCCTTCGCCCCGGGCAGCAGGTTCTCCGCGGGCACTTCGACGTCGGCCATCACGATCTCCCCGGTGATCGAGGCGCGCAGGCTGAATTTCCCTTCGATCTTGGGGGTGCTGAGGCCGGTCATGCCGCGCTCGAGGATGAAGCCGCGGATGAGCCCTTCGTCGTCCTTCGCCCACACGACGAAGACGTCGGCGATCGGCGAGTTGGTGATCCACATCTTGGCCCCCTTGAGCCGATAGCCGCTCGCGACCTTGACCGCGCGCGTCGTCATCCCGCCGGGGTCCGAGCCGTGGTCAGGCTCGGTCAGGCCGAAGGCGCCGACCCATTCTCCGCTCGCGAGCTTGGGCAGATACTTCTGGCGCAGGGCCTCGCTGCCGTAAGCATAGATCGGGTACATCACCAGCGAGGATTGCACCGACATGACCGAACGATAGCCGGAATCGACCCGCTCCACCTCGCGCGCGATGAGGCCGTAGGAGACATAGTTGACGCCGGCGCAGCCGTACCCCTTGATGGTAGAGCCGAGGAGGCCGAGGGCGCCGAGCTCGCCGAAGATCTCGCGGTCGAAGCGCTCGTGGCGGTTGGCCTCGAGCACGCGCGGCATCAGCTTCTCCTGGCAATAGGCGCGCGCGGTCTCAGCGACCATGCGCTCCTCCTCGCCGAGCTGGTCCGCGAGGAGGAAGGGGTCGTCCCACTGGAACGCGGCCCAGGATTTGTGCACGTGCTTCGCTGCTAAGGCGGGTTCGGCTGGCGCCATGGCTCTCCTCCCGGCAGGCAGCCGCGGCGGAACTTTGAAGCTCCTCTTGCGGCCGCCGTCTGCATCCTGGTTCTCCCCTCAAGTCTAACGCCGCGCCGCCGGCTTGGCGACCGGAAGCAGTATGGCGTGGAAGGAGCGCCTCTGCCGTTGCATCGGCGGATCGCGGGATACGCGCGCACATGGCCGAAGGGTAAGCCGGAGCACTCATGCTGCGGCGCATTCAAAATATTGTTGCAGTGCAACTTCGACGCCGATACGTTTTCAGGGGTGACGCTCGTGACGCCTATGCGCGCCACTTTGCCGCACGGTGCGAGCTCGGTGGAGAGGGGAGAGCGGGCGTCGGGGCGACGGAATTTCGCTTGCGCACGCTGAGTTCGGAGCCCTAGGTTAGGGCCGCGCTCCACGGGCGGACGCCAATCATGAATCCGGCAACGCGGGAACAACCGGCGTGCCGGCAGGGGACTGACAGGGGAAGCCGAATTTTATGGGCTATTTTATCCAGCAGCTCGTCAATGGGCTCACGCTCGGCTCCATCTTCGGTCTGATCGCCATCGGCTACACCATGGTCTACGGCATCCTGGGCATGGTGAATTTCGCCCACGGCGATGTCTTCATGATCGGCGGCTTCATCTCGGTCATCACCTTCCTGGTGCTGGGACTGTTCGGTTTGACCTGGGTCCCGTTCGCGCTCGTCTGCATGCTGATTATGTCGATGTTGTTCACCTCGCTCCACGGCTGGGCGGTCGAGCGCATCGGCTATCGCGCGCTCAGGAACTCCAACCGCTTGGCTCCCCTCATCTCCGCCATCGGCATGTCGATCTTCCTCGAGAACTACGTCCAGCTCCTGCAGGGCGCCCGCAACAAGGCGATCACGCGCATGTTGGCCGGCGGCTTTCAGCTCTTGGAGGACTCGAGCGGTTTCACGGTCCAGGTCAGCTACATGCAGGTCATCATCATCGGGACCACGATCGTGCTGATGGCGGGATTTGCACTGATGATCGCGAAGACGGAGCTCGGCCGCCAGCAACGCGCCTGCGAGCAGGACATGCGGATGGCGCGCCTGCTGGGCGTCGATGTCGATCGCACGATATCCCTCACCTTCATCATGGGTGCCGCACTCGCCGCCGTCGCCGGGATGATCTGGCTGCTCTACTACGGCATCGTCGACTTCTACGTCGGCTTCCTCGCCGGCATCAAGGCCTTCACCGCCGCTGTGCTGGGCGGGGTGGGCTCGCTCCCGGGAGCCATGCTCGGGGGCATGCTCATCGGCCTGATCGAGGTTTTCTTCAGCGCTTATTTCAGCACGCAGTACAAGGACGTGGCGGCCTTCGCCATCCTCGTCATGGTGCTCATTTTCCGCCCCACAGGGCTGCTCGGCCAGCCGGACGTCGAGAAGGTGTGAGATGGCGGTGTCGGAGATCGCGGTAGCCGCCGGGTCGCGTCTCGAGCGCCCGTTCGTCGATATCCTCAAGGATGCCGCCATCACGGGCGCCGTCACCTTTGCCCTCGCCCTCCCCCTGGTCGGCTTCCAGACCGTCGACCAGACGACCGCGATCGTGTTGAGGACGCGCTTCCCCGAACTCTTCTACGCGGTGGCGGTGATCTTCCTCGGCCGGCTCCTGATGCTGCTGACCAACGCGGGCTTGGCGCGGCCGATCGCTGCCGCGACCGGTGCTCTGAGCCTGCTCTGGCTGGCGAACGGCTTCTTCGACGTGTTCGAGCCCCCGCATATGGTGCTGGGCTGGCTGACCTGGATCGCCGACACGGTGGTGGCGCTGCGCGCCGCCCTCGTCATGCGCCGCAGGCAGGTGGCGGCCGCAGGCTACCTGCGTAGCGATTTCGGCGAGCACGTGGTCGTCATGGTGAACCGCCTGGGCGGCTGGCTCGCCCCCTTTGTCGCCGCCTTCGCCGTGGCCCTGCCGTTCCTTCCTTTTGCCGACCAGCGCGTGATGGATATCGGCATCGCCATTCTGACCTACGTCATGCTGGGTTGGGGCCTCAATGTGGTGGTCGGCCTCGCGGGCCTGTTGGACCTGGGCTATGTCGCGTTCTATGCCGTCGGCGCCTACACTTACGCACTGCTCTCGACGAAGTTCGGCTTCAACTTCTGGGAGGCCCTTCCGCTCGCCGGCGGCATGGCCGCGAGCTTCGGCATCATGCTGGGCTTTCCGGTGCTGCGCTTGCGCGGGGACTATCTCGCGATCGTGACCCTCGGCTTCGGCGAGATGATCCGCCTCATCCTGCTCAATTGGAGCGACCTCTCGAATGGTGCCCGCGGCATCGGCGACATTCCCAGGCCGAGCTTCTTCGGCATGCCGTTCACCCCGGCACCGCCGGAAGGCGTGGTCGCCTTCCATCAGTACTTCAATCTCGACTTTGCGCCCATCCACCGCGTCATCTATCTCTACTACATCATTCTGCTCCTGGCGCTCGTCACCAATTTCTTCACCTTGCGCATCCGCAAGCTGCCGATCGGCCGCGCCTGGGAGGCCCTCAGGGAGGACGAGGTCGCCTGCCGCGCGCTCGGCATCAATCCGACCAACACCAAGCTCACGGCCTTCGCCATCGGCGCCACCTTCGCGGGCTTCGCGGGTTCGTTCTTCGCGACGCGGCAGGGCTTCATCAGTCCGGAGAGCTTCAATTTCCTCGAATCCGCGATCATTCTCTCGATCGTCGTGCTCGGCGGCATGGTCAGCCAGATCGGCGTCGTCGTGGCCGCCGTCGTGCTGATCGGCGGTCCGGAATGGTTTCGCGACCTCTCGGCTTACCGCATGCTCGCTTTCGGCGCCCTCATGGTCGCGATCATGGTATGGCGGCCCCAGGGCCTGCTCGCGCACCGCGAGCCGACCGTGAGGCTCAACGATCCGAAGCGAGCCAAGCCGTCATGACAGCACCGCCGCTCTTGCGAGTCGAGCATCTCACCATGCGCTTCGGCGGCCTGCTCGCGGTCGACGATGTCTCCTTCGACGCCGCCGACCGGCAGATCACGGCGATCATCGGGCCGAACGGTGCCGGCAAGACGACGGTCTTCAATTGCCTGACGGGATTCTACAAGCCGACCGTAGGACGGCTCGCGCTCAACTCGTCCGAAGGAAGCGAGCATTTTCTCGAGCGCATGGACGGCTTCCGCATCGCCCAGCATGCGCGGGTCGCGCGCACCTTCCAGAACATCCGTCTCTTCCCGCGCATGTCGGCCTTGGAGAACCTGCTGGTAGCCCAGCACAACCGCCTGATGCGCGCCTCCGGCTACACGGCCTTCGGGCTCTTCGGGCTTCCGGTCTACCGCCATGCCCAGGCGCACGCGGTCGAGCGCGCGCGCTACTGGCTCGACCGCATCGGCATCACCGCACGGGCCGACGATAATGCCGGAACCTTGCCCTATGGCGACCAGCGGCGGCTCGAGGTCGTGCGTGCCATGTGCACCGAGCCGGTGCTGCTCTGTCTCGACGAGCCCGCCGCCGGCCTCAACAATCGGGAATCGGCGGAGCTCAACGAGCTTCTGCTCTTCATTCGCGACGAGCACAAGATCGGCGTGCTCCTGATCGAGCACGACATGAACGTCGTGATGAAGATATCCGACTATATCGTGGTGCTCGATCATGGCCGCCGGATCTCGGCCGGCACGCCCGAGCAGATCCGCAACGACCCGGCTGTGATCCGCGCCTATCTCGGCGAGGAGGTGGACGAGGCGCTGCCGGCGGAGGTGGCGCGCGATCTCGGCGTGCCGGCCACAGCGCCGCGGGGACAGCCATGATGCTGGCGATCTCCGGCGTTCATACCTTCTACGGGCACATCGAGGCGCTCAAGGGCGTCGATCTCGAGGTCAAGGAAGGCGAGATCGTGACGCTCATCGGCGCCAACGGCGCGGGCAAGTCGACCCTCCTCATGACCGTTTGCGGAACCCCCCAGGCACAGCGCGGCCATATCTTGTTCGAGGGCCGCGACATCACGCGCGTGCCCACCCACCTCATCATGCGCAACGGCATCGCCCAGGTGCCCGAGGGACGTCGCATCTTTCCGCGCATGACGGTGCTCGAGAACCTGCAGATGGGAGCACTCGTCAACAAGCCCGAGTACTTCGCCGAGGACGCCGCCAAGGTCTTCGAGATCTTTCCCATCCTCAAGGACCGCCAGGACCAGCGCGGCGGCACGCTCTCCGGGGGGGAGCAGCAGATGCTCGCCATCGG
>DATJAC010000302.1:0-4938 GCA_035516655.1 Alphaproteobacteria bacterium
CGGACATGGACCCCGGCTTTCGCCGGGGTGACGAATAGAGCATTGAAAGTGAACGGATCATTTTGAGTCAGACTCTCAGGACGAGGCGAAACCGACGCATTACCCTGCGGCACGCCCCGCCTCCCGCGGCATTCAGAAGACCGGCAGCGGCGGCAGGTCGATACCCATGTATTTCTTGTAGATGCCGGCGAGCACGCCGTTCTGCGTGTTGAGGAGCACCCAGGTGTTGATCCATTGCAGAAGCTCGAAATCGCCGGGTCGCACGGCGGCCGCGTAATAGGCGGTCGTGACCGTGAACTTGTTCTCGAGCCCCTTGTCGGGGTTGCGGTCGGCGACCGATTTGGCGGCGAAAGACGACATGCCGGCCGCGTCGATCTGACCCGAGAGCAGGGCCTGGATGGTGGCGGCGATGTCGTCGAAGTAGACGATATTCGTACCTTGGGGCGCGGCCTTGGGGACGGTTGCCTCCTCGAGCGTGGCGCGGGTCAAGCCGACGCGCTTGCCGGCGAGATCGGCCGCACCCTTGATGGCAATCGTCTTGGGCGCGGTGATCACGATCGAGAGGGCGCCATGGGGATTGGCGAACATGATGGTCTTGGCGCGCTCGAAGGTGATGCTGAGCGAGGAGATCGCCACGTCGGCGCGTCCGGCGAGGAGGGCCGGGATGCGGTTGGGGGCGGTCACCTGCACGAGCTCGAGCTCCACGCCCAGGTCCTTGGCGAGCTGGCGCGCGGTCGCGATCTCCGAGCCGTCGGGCTGACCATTCTGGTCGAGGATGCCGAAGGGAGGCGAGGTGACCTCGGCCGTGATGCGGATCTTCTTCTCGCGCAGGATCTTGTCGAGCGTGCTCTCAGCCTGGGCCGCCTGCATCGCGGCAAGCCCCGGTACCAAGGCCAGCATGGCAACGACGAGAATCTTCAGGCTCGGTTTCATGAACGTCCTCCCCAATGGTCGCTTCTGTCGCTCAGCCTTCCGGCCGCTTGAGCACCTCGAGTCCGGCGGCGAGTGCGTCTTGCAGCAACGCGATGTCCGTACCGTAGCCGAGGCAGCGGAAGCCGCGCGCGCGCCAGCTCCGTGCCGACGCCGGATCGGTCACGAGAAAGCCCGGCGCCTTGCCGTGGTGCCGGCAGGCGGCGAGCAGGCGCTCGACCGCGGCGAGAAAATCGGGGTGCTCGAATTTTCCCGCGATGCCGAGCGAGCTCGTGAGGTCGTAATGGCCGAGCCAGATCACGTCGATGCCTTTGACCGCGGCGATCTCCTCGATGTTGTCGATGCCGGTCGCCGTCTCGACGAGCGCGATCACGAGCGTGCGCGCGTTCGCCTGCGCCATTTTCGCCGTGACCGATCCGGCCGAATAATCGTCGTGCGCCATCCCGAAGGCGAGGCCGCGCACGCCCTCGGGGCGATAGCGGCACCAGCCGGCGATGGCCTCGGCTTGCGCGCGCGTCTCGACCATCGGCACCATGATCCCCATGGCCCCCGCGTCGAGCACGGGTGCGATCAGGTGGTAATGGCAGCCGGGCACGCGCACGAGTGGGGCGATGTCGACCCCCCGTGCCGCCGCCAGCTGCATCTTGATCGTCTCGATGCCGATTCCGCTGTGCTCCATGTCGAGGACGACGAACTCGGCCCCGGCGCGCGCCAGGATCGCGGGCAGGCCTGGGGTGAAGAACTCGAAAGCCATGGTGCCGAAGGCGACCCCGCCGGCAGCGAGCTTGGCACGCACGGGATTGGGCCGCAGGTGGGTCGTCATCGCTGGCTCAAGGCTCGCCCTGGAGGTCGAGGGCCGTGATCTTGCGGCCCTTGACCATGGCTTTGGTCGCGGTGGCGAAGGACTTGTAGTGCGCCGTCAGAAGGTGTGCCTGGAATGCCGCCTCGTCGTCGTAGATCTCGTAGAGGAAGACATGGTTGCTGCCGTCGCGCGGGGTTGCCACGTCGAAGCGCCGGCAGCCGGGCTCGCTTGCCACGGATCGTTTCGCGTTCTCCCGCACGAGGGCCAGGAAATGCCGCAGCTCGGCGGGCTCGATCTCGAAATCGACGGTGATGACGTAGCCGCTCAATACCTTGCTCCCTCTCACGCGAGCTCGCGGATCTTGCCGCCGTTGAGCTCGGCGAGGATCCCCGGCAGGGTCGGCATGAAGCGCTCGCCATGCCCGCGGATGTTGGCGAGCTGGTAGACCTGGTTGACCGCCTGGGCGATGAAGGCGGCGGCGGGAGCGCTCTCGGCAAGCCGGGTATAGAAGCGCATGTCCTTGGCCGCGATGCGGATGGGGCCCTTGAGCCGGCTCGCGTCGCCCTCGAGTACCCAGGGCATCATCATCTGGAACATCGCACTGTTCGCCCCTCCCGCCGAGACCACTTCGGAGAGCTTGCCGAGGTCCACCCCGAGCTTGGCCGCGGTGGCTATCGCCTCGGCGATCACCGCACTGGTGCCGATCGAGATGAAGTTGTTGATGAGCTTCAAGGTGTGCGCGGCACCGAGCGGACCCGCCTCGATGATCGTCTCGGCGTAGCAGGCGATGATGGGACGCACCTTGGCGAGGCTTGCCGGGTCGCCGCCGAGGAAGGTCGAGAGCTTGCCTTCCTCCGCCTCCTTGGGCGTGCGTCCGACGGGTGCATCGACGATGGTGGCACCCCGCTTCGCGTATTCGCCCGCGATGCGGCGGGTCGACTGCGGATCGGCGGTCGTCGAATCGACGTGGATCGTGCCGGCGTGGATCCCTGCGAGAATGCCGTGCTCGCCGAAGACGGTCGCCTCGACCTCGACGGAGGAGGGGAGGCAGGTGAAGACCACGTCGCACGAGCGCGCGAGCTCGGCCGGCGTTCTCGCCTCGGTCGCACCGCGCGCCAGGAGATCCTCGACTGGCTGCCGGTTGCGGTGCCCGAGGATGGTGAGCGGATGGCCCTTCAGGAGGATATGTTTCGCGGCCCCGTGCCCCATGAGGCCGACGCCGATGTAGCCGATGCGCGGTGCCTCGCTCAACGTCCCTCCCCCATCTGCGGCCCTCGGTACTGGGCTTCTTGCTCGCTGCTGCAGCCTCTCACACAAACCCGCATGCCGCAAGAATGGCGCAAGCGCCGAATTGCGCGAGCGGCCGTGCTAGGGATTGGAAAGCCCGGCTGCCGGGGGCTAATCTCGTCGCGGACGAGTGGCGAGGCAGAGCGAGCATGAGCGACGTCCGCGGCCTCTTGAGCGGCAACACTCACTTCTCGTGGCAGGGCTTCGAGACGCGCGTCGCGCGCGCCACGAGCGGTTTCGCGCAGCTGGGCGTGGGCGAGGGCGGGACGGTCGCCCTCCTCATGCGCAACGACCCGGCCTTTCTCGAGGCGAACCTCGCCGCCGTCCGCCGCGGCGCCTATGCAGTACCCATCAACTGGCACGCGACGCCCGACGAAATCGCTTACATCCTCAAGGACAGCGGGGCCGGCGTACTCGTGGCCCACGCCGATCTTTGGCGCCGTGCCGCAGATGCGATCCCGCCCGCGACCACGGTCTTGCTCGCACCCCCTCCGCCCGAGGTCGCCTCCGCCTACGGTCTCGCGGAGGAGGAGTTCAACTTACCGCCGGGCGCGCTGCCCTGGCACGACTGGGTCGAGGCGCAAGTGCCGAGCCGCGACGCCGCGCCGGCGCCGTGCGAGAGCATGATCTATACCTCGGGTACGACCGGTGTGCCCAAGGGCGTGCGGCGCTTCCGCCCGACCGGCGACCAGCTCGCGGCCTTGCGGGAGCTGCGCGCCCGCGTCTACGGCATCGTGCCCGGCATGCGCGTCCTCGTCCCCGGCCCGCTCTACCATTCGGCCCCCAATTCCTACGCCCTCAATGCCGTGGCGATGGGCGGCCTCGTCGTCCTCATGCCCCGCTTCGATGCCGAGGCCTTCCTCGCCCTCGTCGAGCGCCACCATGTCACCCATACGTTCATGGTGCCGACCATGTTCGCGCGCCTCCTCAAGCTGCCTGAGCGCCAGCGCCGGCGCTACGACGTCTCCTCGCTCGAGTGCGTGGTGCATGCGGCGGCCCCCTGTCCCGACCATGTGAAGGAGGCGATGATCGACTGGTGGGGCGAGGTCCTCGTCGAATTCTACGGTGCGACCGAGATCGGCCCCGTCACGCTCTGCGGCAGTGCGGAGTGGCTCGCCCGTCGCGGCACCGTCGGCCGCGCCGTCGAGAGTGCCGAGATCAAGGTGCTCGACGACGATGGACGCGAGCTCCCCGCCGGGAATGCCGGCGAGCTCTTCGTGCGCGTCCATGCCTATCCCGACTTCACCTATCAGAACCAGCCGGAGGAGCGCCGCCGCGTCGAGTCGAACGGCCTCATCAGCGTGGGCGACGTCGGCTACCTCGACAACGCGGGCTATCTCTATCTCTGCGACCGCAAGCGCGACATGATCATCTCGGGCGGGGTCAATATCTACCCCGCCGAGATCGAGGCGGCCCTGCTGGCCCTCCCCGGGGTCGGCGACTGTGCGGTCTTCGGCATTCCGGACGCGGAGTTCGGCGAGAGTGTGATGGCCGTGGTCGCCCCCGCCCATGGGGCTGCCCTCCTGCCCGACGCGCTGCTCGCCGCCCTCGCCGCGCGCGTCGCCGACTACAAGCTGCCCCGCCGGATCGAGATCCGGAGCGAGCTTCCGCGCGAGGATTCCGGCAAGATCCGCAAGCGCGCGCTGCGCGACCCCTATTGGGAGAAGACCGGGCGGAAGATTTGAGGGCGCCTCGGACAGACTGTGGCGGTCCTTCGAGACGCTCGCTGCGCTCGCTCCTCAGGATGAGGTACAGTCTTTCTGCCATATGCAGATTTGCCTCATCCTTCTGTGATTGGGGCGGGGTGTGTCAATTGAATTGAGTTGGCGGACCGGGCGCCGTGCTTCTGTACGCGGTCGGCGCAAGGCCGCCGCTAGATGGCGGACGCAGGCAAGGGGCCTCGATCTGAGGAACGCGCT
>DATJAC010000303.1:0-3522 GCA_035516655.1 Alphaproteobacteria bacterium
GGCGGCGATGCCGGCGGCGAGGAAGCGGACGGCTTCGTCGGGGTCGGCGGCGGTGCCGCAAGGGTGATGGCGGCGTCGATGTTGACGTTGCGCGAGGCCGTGAGGGTCAGGTTGCCCCCGCCCGAGTTGGCGATGGGCTGGTTCACGTCGATGTCGCGCGCGGCACTCAGGGTAAGGCCATAGCTGCTGCTCCAGCTCACGGACGACGCGACGACGAGGTCGCCGTTGCCGGACGCCGTGGTGGCGCCGCCGAAGCTCGTGGCCGAGCTCGCGCTCGTCTCCACGCTGACGTTGCCGCTCGCAAGCGCCTTGTCGATGTTGCCGGCGGCGGTCGCGTCGATGGTGAGGTCGAAGGGATCGAGCAGCCAGGTCCCCGCCTTTCCCATGGGGGCCGAGGTGTCGACCGAGAGCGCGCCCATCGTGAGCACCTGGCCCGAGGTCTCGACCAGCCCGCCGTCCCCGCCTTCAGGGCCGCCGCGCGCCGCGATCGTGCCGGCGACCGTGGTGGTGCCGCCCGAGAGCAGGGAGACCTGGCCGCCCGGGCCGAGCCCGGTCGCCGAGGCGTCGAGGCTCGAGGCCGCGTCCATGCTGACGGAGGCGGCTGTGCCGTCGCCGATCGCGATCACGCCTCCGCCCGAGGATCCCGTCGCCTTGACCGTCGCCGAGGCGAGCGCGATCGACTTGGCCGAGAGGCTGGCGCTGCCGCCGCTCGTGGCACCCGAGACGTCGATCGTGCCGGCGAGGTTGACGGCGTCGCTCGCCTCGAGGGCCACCACGCCGCCGTGCGAGACAAGCGAATTGGCCTCGATGATGCCCGTGTTGTTGATGACCCCGCCCATGAGCGCATTGGCCGCCTGGGCCGACATCAGCACCCGGCCGTCGGGCGCCGCGATCAGGTTGTGGTTCTCGATCAGCGCGCGCACCGTCGCGGGATCGACCGCCACGCTCACCAGGCTGGTGCCGCTGAACTGGAGCGTCACCGTCTCGCCCGCCGCGAGGACGACCGTGCCGAGGCGTGCCGAGACCACACCCTGGTTGATCACCGTGGGGGCGAGGAGCCCGATGTAGCCGCCCGCGGCCGCCGTGAGCGTGCCGGAGTTGACGACCGAGCCGGTCGAGCCGTTGCGCTGGAAGACGTAATTGCCGGCGAGGAAATTCGCGTCCGAGAGGTTCATCGTCGAGGCGACCAGGGCGCCTACGTTCACGCTGGCACCCGCACCGAAGATCACGCCCGCGGGATCGAGGAGGTAGACCTGGCCGTTGGCGTGGAGGGTCCCGTAGATCTGCGCGATCGAGCCGCCGAGCACGCGGTTGAGGGCGATCGCGGACGAGCTCGGCTGGATGAAATCGACCTTGGCCTGGGAGCCGATATTGAAGCTCTGCCAGTTGATGATGGCGCGCGAGCTCGCCTGGTTGACGTCGAGGATGGCGCCCGACTGGCTGATCGAGACCTGGCCGGAGGCGACGTTGGCGCCGCTCGGGAGGGCCGTCGACGCCACCTGCGCCCAGGCGATTCCCGGCGTCAGCAGGGTCGAGGCGAGGAGGAGCGTTTTGAGGTTGGCGTGCGGGTGCCGCCTCACCGGGACCAGGAGCGGGGACACGCCTTCCCTCGGCGCACACGCACCGCGCGCGCGCCGGCGGTGATGGCGCCGACCCCTTTGGCTCATCCGCGGGAGCTCCCCGTCTTTCTCCGTGGCCGTTTGCTCTTTTTGTTGCTCTATTTCTTTCGCACTTTTGCGGCTTTTTCAAACGATTTCTCTCGCCGCAGCCTCACGTTCTGCGGAGCAGGCGCGCGCCCGGGAGGCCGGCCGGAAATGAACGCCCCACGTCGTGATTCCCGCGAAAGCGGGACTCCATCGTCGGCGTCGGGCCGGGCTTCGGACGTGGACCCCGGCTTTCGCCGGGGTGACGGATCGAGCATTGAAAGTGAACGGGTCGCTTTCAGGCAGACGGCGGGGCCAAGCGCGCGCCGGTGGTGCTTCCTCAAGCCCTCGAATGGAATGGCGCGCCCGAAGGGACTCGAACCCCTAACCTTCTGATCCGTAGTCAGACGCTCTATCCAATTGAGCTACGGGCGCGGAGTGCCGGGAGCCGCCGAGTGCTGCACCGGCGAGAGAAGGGCTGGGACGCTACTCAAATCGACGCCGAAAGGCAAGGCCAAGTATGGCGAAGACGACCGCGCTTCGAGCGGCTGCCGCGGCCCGGAAGGCAGGCGTTCCGGCGAGTCAATGTCGTTGCAATAGCTTGTCTTTGCTGGCATGTTACGCGCGATAATACGTGGCCGAAAGACAGGAAGGCGTGGCCTTAGAAACTCAAGGTTAAGTAATGGCCCAGTGGAAAACCGCCCTGGTGGGGGTCGGACTGCTCCTCGGCGGATGCTCGTTCGCGAGCCAGAATTTGCTGCCGACGTTGACGGGGGAGGAGCCGTCGGGCAAGGCAAAGGCGCAGACTGCGAGCGCTGGAGCTGCGCCTGCGCAGCCGGCGGAGACCCAGGCCGCGCCCACCACCCCCGTGGCCACGCAGCCGGCCTCCCCGCCCCAGCTCAACACCACCAATTTCCAGCCCGTGCCGCTCGAGCCGGTGCAGTCGACGGGCACGGCGGTCGGCCAGAAGGTCGAGAGCATGCGCGGCGAGCTCGTCAAGCTCGAGGGGGCCATCAGCGACCACAACAGCCGGCTCCAGACCCTGCGCAGCCAGACCGTGAGCAACGCGCAGCAGTACCAGGAGCTCATCGGCGCCATCAACGCGAAGCTGCAGGTCGGCACCACGCCGGGCAATCCCACCCTCGTCGACAAGTGGAACCAGGCGCAGTCGACCCTCGAGAAGATCGACGGCGACGTGGCCGCGATGAACTCGCTCGCGACGGAAGTGTCGAGCGACTCCTCGCTCGCCGCCTTCCTTTTGGAATCCACGCGCGCCACCTACGGCATCTCGGGTGCGGTCGACGAGGATCATCGCCAGCTCGCCATCCTCGAGGACGAGACGAACAAGACCGTCGTCACCATCGACCGCCTGCTCAACGAGCTCTCCGAGGACACCAGCCGGCAGAACCTCTACCTCGGCCGCGAGCGCAACAACCTCACCACCCTCTCGGTCGCGATCAAGAACGGTGAGCTCTTCGGCGCGAGCCTCGCCAACCGGGCCTACTGGACCGCGGCCCCCCTCGCCTCGCGCGCGCCCGCGGCGGGCGGCAGAAGCATCGCCAGCATCGCCAACCGCCGCCCGCTCGTGGTGATCCGCTTCGACCGCGCCAATGTCGATTATGAATCGGCCCTCTACACCGCCGTGAGCGAGGCGCTCCAGCGCAAGCCGAGCGCCGATTTCGACCTCGTGGCCATCGCACCCGCGAAGGGCGGGCCCGCGCGCAGCGCGCTCGCGATGAACGAGTCCAAGAAGAACGCGGACGCGGTGATGCGCTCGCTCACCAACATGGGCTTGCCCGCGAGCCGGGTCACCCTCTCGGCCACCACCAGCAACTCGGCCGAGACCAACGAAGTCCATCTCTACGTGCGCTGAGCGGCG
>DATJAC010000304.1:0-3395 GCA_035516655.1 Alphaproteobacteria bacterium
CGGGGGGAGTCTAGCAGGGCCGGGGGCGGGGTCCAAGGGAAGGTCGGTCGGGGCCTCGGCCGGGCGCCTGGATCGCGTCCCGCCGGCACCCCGCACCCCTTGCGCGCGAGTGTGCCCTTCCTCATATCAGGCCGGGGACGACCGCACCGAGGCGAGGGGACCATGTCCGAGGAAAGGCTCAGCTTTCAGGCCGAGGTCACGAAGCTCCTGGAGATCGTGGCGCACTCGCTCTACAGCGAGAAGGAGGTCTTCCTCCGCGAGCTGATCTCGAACGCCTCCGATGCCTGCGACCGCTTGCGCTACGAGGCCTTGACCAAGCCCGATCTGCTCGAGGGCGAGGCGGGCTTCCGAGTGGTGCTCACCCCGGACAAGGACGCAGGTACCCTCACCGTCGCCGACAACGGCATCGGCATGAGCCGCGACGAATTGATCGAGAACCTCGGCACCATCGCGCGCTCGGGTACCGCCGCCTTCCTGGCCGGCGCCCAAGACGGCGGGAGCCCGGGTGGTGCGGCCAAGGAGGCCCCCAACCTGATCGGTCAGTTCGGCGTCGGCTTCTACTCGGCCTTCATGGTGGCGGATCACGTCGAGGTGGTCTCGCGCAAGGCGGGGGCGAAGGAGGCCTGGCGCTGGCGCTCGGACGGCAAGGGCAGCTTCACTGTCGCCGAGGCCGAGCTCGAGGCGCGCGGCACGCGCATAGCACTGCATTTGAGCGAGGCGGGGAAGGAGTTCCTCGAGCCCGCGCGCATCCGCGGCATCGTCAAGCGCTACTCCGACCATATCGCGATCCCGATCGAGCTCGCGGAGCCGGGCAAGGTCAAGACGGAGACGCTCAACCAGGCCTCGGCCTTGTGGACGCGGCCCAAGAGCGAGATCAGCGAGCTCCAGTACAAGGAGTTCTACCGCCACACCGCGCACAGCTTCGACGATCCCTGGTTGACGCTCCATTACCGCGCCGAGGGCAAGCTCGATTACTCGGCCCTCCTTTATGTGCCGAGCACGCCGCCCTTCGATCTCTTCCACCCCGAGCGCAAGGGCCACCTGCGGCTCTACGTGAAGCGCGTCTTCATCACCGAGGATAGCCCGGACCTGCTTCCCTCCTGGCTGCGCTTCATGCGCGGCATCGTCGATTCCGAGGATCTGCCGCTCAACGTGAGCCGCGAGCTCCTGCAGAAGAACCCGCTCCTTGCCAAGATCCGCGCGGGCCTGACGAAGCGCGTGCTCGACGCGCTCGAGAAGAAGGCCAAGGACGATCCGGCGGACTACGCGAAATTCTGCGAAAACTTCGGTGCCGTCCTCAAGGAGGGCATCTACGAGGACGTGGCGGAACGCGAGCGCATCCTCGCCCTGGCGCGCTTCCGCTCGACGGCGGAGAGCGGGCTCGTGAGCCTCGAGAGCTATCTCGCGCGCATGAAGGAGGGCCAGGAGGCGATCTACTACATCAACGGCGAGGAGCTCGAGGCTCTCGCCAAAAGCCCGCAGCTCGAAGGCTTCCGCGCCAAGGGCCTCGAGGTCCTGCTGATGACCGATCCGGTCGACGGCTTCTGGCTCTCCGCGGTCGAGACCTTCCGCGACAAGCCCTTCAAGTCGGTCACGCGCGGCGGGGCCGATCTCGCCAAGATCAAAGCCGCGGCCAAGGAGGAGGAAAAGCCCGAGGAGGCTGGAGGTGCCGCCGCCGTGAGCGGCCTCGTCGCCCTCTTCAAGCTCACGCTCAAGGACGAGGTCAAGGACGTGCGCGCCTCCGAGCGGCTGACCGCGAGCCCGGTCTGCCTCGTGGCCGACGAGGGCGACATGGACATGCATCTCGCGCGCCTCCTGCGCCAGCACAAGCAGCTCGCGCACGAAGCCAAGCGCATCCTCGAGCTCAATCCCAACCATCCCTTGATCAAGGAGTTGGCCCGCCACCTCTCGACCAAGGGCGCCTCCGACCGGCTCGAGGATTACGCCTATCTCCTCTTGGACCAGGCGCGCATCGTCGAGGGCGAGACCCCGCCCGATCCCGCCGCCTTCTCGCGCCGCCTGGCGCATGCGCTCGAACGCGGGCTCGCGGTTTAAAGCAGGATGCGATTAAATTGAAACACCGCGATCGTCACCCCCGCGCACGCGGGGGTCCAGGATTGGATTCCCGCTTTCGCGGGAGTGACGATGAAAACACCGAATTTACGTTGATCTCAATCCGCCCTGGAGCGCGCAAAAAAATGCGGCCGGCTCCGGGGGGAGGCGGCCGCGAATTGGGCGCCTGTAGGGCAAGCGCCCGTTGCGGTCAGTGGTGACGTCGCCTTGGCGCTCGGGCTGCTCCACGAGGGTGAGCCGTGCCGGCGCTTCCGGCCCAGTACCTTACGAAGGCCTCTTCCATTGGACAAATGAAATTTATAGATATATAAATTCAGAAATTACGATATATAGACCGGGTTTTGCCTGCGAGCGCAGCACTGCTTCTCGGACTTCCCCTTCCGGATTCGCCATGGATATCGAGCAGGCGCGCACCTTTCTCGAGATCGCCGAGACCGGCACCTTCGTGAAGGCGGCCGAGCGGCTCCACATCACCCAGTCGACCGCCAGCATGCGCATCAAGGCCCTCGAGCAAAGCCTGGGCCGGCCGCTTTTCGTGCGCAGCAAGGCGGGGGCCCAGCTCACCGCGGCCGGCCAGCAGTTCCGCCGCTATGCCACCACTCTCGTGCGCGCCTGGCAGCAGGCGCGCCAGGACGTGGCATTGCCGCCCGGCTTCCAGGCCGTCCTCGGCATCGGCGGCCAGTACAGCCTATGGGACCGCCTGCTCATCCCGTGGCTGCCGTGGATGCGCAAGGCAGCCCCCGACGTCGCCGTGCGCGCGGAGGTGGGAACGCCCGAAGCGCTCATGCGCCAGCTCGGCGAGGGCCTGCTCGACATCGCGGTGATGTATGCCCCCCAGAGCCGCACCGGCTTCGTGATCGAGGCCCTCTTCAATGACCGCCTCGTCATGGTGTCGACGGATGCGAAGGAAAAGCCCACCATCGGCAAGCGTTACGTCTTCGTCGATTGGGGCCCGGCCTTCCTCGCCGGCCACAGCCAGGCCTTCCCCGATTTCGCCACCCCCTCGGTGAGCGTGTCGGTCGGCATCCTGGCGCTCGCCTATGTGCTGGAGCAGGGCGGTACCGCCTATTTCCCGATCAGGGTCGTGCGTCCGCATCTCGAGGCCGGGCGACTCCATCTCGTGGCCGAGGCCCCCGAGTTCCGCCGCCCGGTCTATGCGGTCTATCCCCAGGCCGCGGCCCAGGAAGCGCTCTTCCAATTGGTGCTGGGGGGCCTGCGCGGCATCGCCAAGACCGAGGCCGCCGAATCGGAGAACTTACCCTGCCGCCGGTGGCACCGGCCGCCGGTGGCACCGGCCGCCGGTGGCACCGGCCGCCGGCGAG
>DATJAC010000305.1:0-15073 GCA_035516655.1 Alphaproteobacteria bacterium
GGATGGTCGTGGTTGCAGGTATGAACCCAGAGCCGGCGCGGGCCGGGTTGCCAGGCGGTGTCGATCGCCCAGTCGAGCAGATAGCGGCCGAGGCCTTGGCCGATGAAGTCGGGCATCAGACCGAAATAGGCCAGCTCCACCTCGCCCTCTCGGCGCCGGTCGAGTTCGGCGTAGCCCGCCGGAACCCCGCCCGCATAGAGCACGTAAATCTCTACGCGTGCATCGTGGATCACCGCACCCAGGGCGTCGTCGTCGATCATGCGCCGCTCGTACCAGAGCCATTGCTCGCCGATCGTATTATAGAGGTAGCGATAGAAATGCACCGGCATCGCCTCGGCGCGGAACAGTGCCAACTTGCGTTTCGGTGCGGGATGCGGCGCCCGCGCGGGGGCTGAACCCATCTCGAGATAGGTGGTGACGAGGTCGAGCTTGCCATCGGGCCGCGGGGCAGGGAGCGAGGACAAGGGGCGAACTCTCAGGCTCCGGGCGGGATGAGCCAGCGCTGCAGGACGGCGACGGGCGAGCGCTCATAGCCCAGGCGCTCGTAGAAGCGCTCGGCACTCGCATTCCCGGCGCGCACGAGGAGCTGCACTTTACGCACGCCGCGCCCCTTCAGCCATTCCTCGGCATGATGGACGAGCGCGCGGCCGAGCCCGCCCTTTTGCAGTCTCGGCTCGACCGCCACGTAATAGAGCCAGCCGCGGTGGCCGTCGTGACCGGCCATCGCACTCGCGACCACCTGTCCGCTCTCGTCCTCGCCCACGAAGACCTCGCCGTGACCGCTCGCGCGGCAGAACTCGATGTCCTGCTTCGGATCGTTGTAGGGCACGACGAGATGGCACGCCCGCCAGAGTGCGGCGACGGCGTCGAGGTCGGAGTCGCGGTAGGGCCGAATGCGCAAACCGCACCTCAGCCGGCAGCGGCAGCGCCAGCCTCGATCGGCGTGTCGCTCCGCGCACCCCACTCGCTCCACGAGCCGTCATAGACAGCCGTGTCCTTGTGGCCGACGAGATGAAGGCCGAGGGCGAGGAGCGAGGCGGTGACCCCGGAGCCGCAGGTCGTCACCACCGGACGCTTCATGTCCACCCCCGCCCCAGCGAAGAGCCGTACGAGCGCCTCCGCGGGCTTCATGGTCCCACTCGGCGAGTCGATCAGGAGCTCGTAGGGCAGGTTGAGGCTGCCGGGAATATGGCCGCCGCGCAGGCCCGCGCGCGGCTCCGGCTCCGTGCCGGCGAAGCGGCCGCGCGAGCGGGCATCGAGCAGCTGCTCGCGCGCGGTTCCGATGTTGCGCTTGATCTCCGCGAGGTCGCGCACGAGCACGTGGTTGAAGCGCGCGGTGAAATGCCGTTCGCGCGGCATCGGCTTGTCGCTCTCGACCGGGCGGTCCTCCTTGAGCCATTTCCTGAAGCCGCCGTCGAGGACGGCAACGTCGTCGTGCCCGAAAGCGCGGAAAGTCCACCACACGCGTGCGGCACTCGCCATCACGCCGCCGTCATAGACGACGACGCGGTTGCCGTCGCCGATCCCCATCTTGCGCATGCGGGCCGCGAATTTCTCGGGGCTCGGGAGCATGTGGGGAAGCGGGTTGGAGGTATCGGCTATCTCGTCGATGTCGAAGAAAACGGCACCCGGGACGTGCTGCTTGGCATACTCGGCCTTGGCGTCGCGCGGAAGCGTCGGCAGATACCAGGAGGCATCGACCACCCGCACATCGGGGGCGGAGAGATGGGCGGCGAGCCACTCGGTCGTAACCAGGGCTTCCTTGTTGACGTAGTCCATGTCATTGCCTCGCTGTCGTCCTCAGGCAAGCCAGCTCGGCAGCGGGAGTTTCTTCGAGCGCAGGAACTCGGGATTGAACAGCTTGCTCTGGTAGCGCGTGCCGTAGTCGGCGAGGATGGTCACGACGGTATGGTTCGGCCCGAGCTCGCGGGCGAGGCGGATCGCCCCGGCCAAATTGATGCCGGAGGAGCCGCCGACGCAGAGGCCCTCGTCCTTGAGGAGGGCGAAGATGAGCGGAAGCGCCTCCTCGTCGGGGATCTGGCAGGGGAAGTCGATGGGGGCACCCTCGATGTTCTTGGTGATGCGGCCCTGGCCGATGCCCTCGGTGATCGAGCTGCCCTCGACCTTGATGACGCCCGACTTGAACCAGCTGTAGTTGGTCGAGCCGAGCGGGTCCGCGAGGCCGATCGCGATCTTGGCGTTCCGCTCCTTGAGGAAGCTCGCCACGCCGGCAAGCGTGCCGCCGGTGCCCGCCGAGCAGACGAAGCCGTCGACCTTGCCGTCCGTCTCCTCCCAGATCTCGGGTCCCGTCGTCTCGTAATGCCCGCGTCGGTTGGCGATATTGTCGAATTGGTTGGCCCAGATCGCACCCTGCGGCTCGCGCTTGGCGAGCTCGGCCGCCATGCGCTCCGAGACATGCACGTAGTTGTCCGGGTTCTTGTAGGGTACGGCGGGGACCAAATGAAGCTCGGCGCCGCAGAGCCGCAGCATGTCCTTCTTCTCTTGGCTCTGCGTCTCGGGCATGACGATCACGGTGCGATAGCCGCGCGCATTGCCGACGAGGGCCAAGCCGATGCCGGTATTGCCGGCAGTCCCTTCGACGATGACCCCGCCCGGGCGCAGGGTGCCCCGTGCCTCGGCGTCCTTGATGATGGCGAGCGCCGCGCGGTCCTTGACCGAGCCGCCGGGATTCAAGAACTCCGCCTTGCCGAGAATGGTGCAGCCGGTCGATTCGGAGGCGTGGCGCAGCTTGATGAGCGGGGTATGGCCGATCGCCTCGACGAAGCCGTCACGGACTTGCATGGGAACCCTTCAGGGGGCGGTTTCCTCTCGGCACAGTAGCGAGAGCACCTGGATCGATCAAGGGAGAGCCGCCATAGCTTCCGAGCGCTGCCGCGGTGCCATATAATGCCGGAGTGGGCAGGAGGGAACGCCATGCACACGAGCGATCTCAGCCGGTGGCAGCACGCGCACGTCTTTCTGGGTGCTGCCCACCGCAAGAACGAGCGCAAGGCGTGGGCGGTGATCGCCCTCACCGCGACGATGATGGTGGTCGAGCTCGCGGCCGGCTCGCTCTACGGCTCGATGGCTCTCATCGCCGACGGCTGGCACATGGCGACCCACGTCGGAGCGCTCGGCATCACCGCACTCGCCTACGCCTACGCGCGGCGGCACGCGAGCGATCCCGCCTTCTCCTTCGGCACCGGCAAGCTCGGCGATCTCGCGGGCTTCTCGAGTGCCATGATCCTCGCCGTCATCTGCCTGATCATCGCCTATGACTCGGTGACCCGGCTCTTCGTTCCGGTCGCCATCTCCTTCGACCAGGCGATTCTCGTCGCCGCCGTCGGCCTCTGCGTCAATCTCCTGAGCGCCTATTTGCTGCATGAGCGGCAGGAGGACGACGCACACGACCACCACCACGGTCACGCGCGCGGCCACGCACACGCGCATTCCCACGGCCACGCCCGGCATCACGACTACAATCTGCGCTCTGCCCACCTCCATGTGCTCGCCGACGGATTGACGTCGTTCTTGGCACTGGTGGCGCTGGTGAGCGGGCGGGCCTACGGCTGGGTGTGGATGGATCCGATGATGGGGATCATCGGCTCGATCGTGATCGCGCGCTGGTCCTATGCGCTCCTCCGCGACTCCTCCCGCGTACTGCTCGACGCCCAAGCAAGTCCGGAGCTCGCCGCCGAGATACGCCGTGCGGTCGAGGCGGGGGGCGACGACCGCGTCGCCGATCTCCATCTCTGGCGCCTGGGCCCGGGTCATTTCGGCGCCATCGTCTCGATCGTGAGCGATCGCCCGCGGCCGGCCGCCGAGATCAAGGCCCTCTTGGCACACCGGCGCGAGCTGGCGCACCTCACCGTCGAGGTCAATGCGTGTCCCGAGCACGCGGCGTGAGATGACGCCGGCGCCAAGCACCTCGGTCGGCGGTCGAACCTCGTGACCGCCAGTAGCCGGCTATGTGCCGCCCTGCTGTCGCTCGCGTTGGTGGTCGCCTGCTCGCATGCGCATAAGGGCAATCCGCCGCACTACGCCATCTTCAGCCCTAACGGCGAGCCGCTCTCGGGCGGGCCGCTCGGCTTTCCCACCTGCGAGGCGGCCCTGGGCGGCTGGTTCGATCGCCTCGACGGTGCGCACCGGGGAACGGTCAACCGCGAGAGCTTCCTCGCCGACGCACGCCGCCAGTTCAAGGCGATGGATTTGAACGGCGACGGCATCATCACGCCGGAGGTGTTGCTGCGCTATCGGGCGGCTTACGCCACCGGTGTCGCGGTGCAGCGGACAGCTGCCGCGGAGGATGCCGACCGCGACAAGGCCGGGCAGCCCGGCCATGAGAAAGCGCAGGGCTCGACCGCCCGTCGCGTGGGCACCGCCAACGTGGACCGCGACGTTCCCGATCCGGTGATGTCGGCAGACGCGAGCCTGCGGCTCAAGGTGACCGCCGCGGATTTCGAGCGGCACGCGGGCCAGGTCTTCGATCGGCTCGATACCAACCACCACGGCCTCTTGAGCCGCCCCGAGGCGCTGCTCTGGTGCAACGCCATCACCCCGCCGCCGCCGAGCGGGGGCGGCTGGCTCGGCATTTTCTGAGGCCTTCCCGTCCTCAGCGCCAACGCCGGCGCAGCGCTTGCCGCTCGAGCTCGAGCCAGAGCAGCGCATTGATCGTGATCGAATCGCGGATCTCGTCGTTCTTGCGCCGCTGGGCAAAGGCCTCGGCCGCGGGCAGGACGACGACGCGGATGTCCTCCTGCTCGGCACCTATGCCATGGATGCCGCCCGCATGGGACGCGTCCACGCGACCGCAGAAAAGATGCGCGATCTCCGAGCAAGCGCCGGGCGAGGTGAGATAGGTCGTGATGGGGACGAGGTCGGAGATCGCGACCCCCGCCTCCTCGACCGCCTCGCGGCGCACGGTCTCCTCGGCGGTCTCGCCGGGATCGACGATGCCGGCCACGATCTCGACGAGCCAGGGGCGGCATCCGGCCCCAAAAGCGCCCATGCGGAACTGCTCGATCAGGACCACGGCGTCGAGCTTCGGATCATAGAGGAGGACGCCTGCGACCGGGCCGCGGACGAAGAGCTCGCGCTCGATGGTCCCACTCCAGCCGCCGGCGTGGAGACGGTGGCGCAAGGTGAAGCCCTCGAGACGGAAGAAGCCCTGGAAGAGCGTTTTGTGCGCGATAACTTCGACATCGTCCTCGGTCATGCTTGTCCTCGTCGGCTGGCAGGCGCCATATTAATGGGGCAGTCTGGAAAGCATAGCTCGCTCGCGCGGATCGACGGGGCGCCGAGCAAGGGGAGGCGATCATGGCACGACGGGCCGAGCGCGTCGAATTCCGTGGCAGCGAGGGCCAGCGCCTCGCCGCCCTTCTCGAGCTGCCGGCAACGCCGCCGCGCGCCTTTGCCCTATTCGCGCATTGTTTCACCTGCTCGAAGGACATCTTCGCCGCGGCGCGCATCGCGGGCGGCCTCGCCGAGCGCGGCTTCGCGGTGCTGCGTTTCGATTTCACCGGCCTCGGCTCGAGCGAGGGTGAGTTCGCCAACACGAATTTCTCCTCGAACCTCGCCGACCTCGTCGCGGCGGCGGATTTCCTGCGCGCCCAGTACACAGCGCCGCGGCTCCTCATCGGACACAGCCTGGGCGGGGCCGCGGTCATCGCCGGCGCCGCCCGGGTACCGGAAGCGAGTGCGATCGCGACGATCGGGGCCCCAGCCGAACCGGGCCACCTGAAGCATCTCCTCGGCGACAAGGTCGCCGCGATCGAGGCGGCGGGGGAGGCGGAAATCTCGATCGGCGGCCGGCCCTTCCGCATCAAGCGCCAATTCCTCGAGGACATCGCGCAGCACCGCCTCGAAGAGGCGCTCAAGACTCTGCGCAAGGCGCTCATCATCTTCCACTCGCCGCGGGACGCGATCGTCGGCATCGAGAACGCCGGGCGCATTTTCGCGGAGGCCCGCCATCCCAAGAGCTTCGTCTCGCTCGATCAGGCGGACCATCTCCTGAGCCGGCGCGAGGACGCCGAATACGTGGCTGATGTGCTCGCCGCGTGGGCGCAACGCTATGTGGGCACCCCGCGCGGCGCGGCATTGCCAAGCATGCTACCGTCGCGGGCCGGCGAGGTGGTGGTGGCCGAGACCCGCGTGGGCCGCTTCACCGAGGAGATCGCGGTCGGGCATCATCGCCTGGCTGCCGACGAGCCGCTTGACGCGGGTGGCGACGACAGCGGTCCCGGGCCTTACGACTATCTCCTGGCCGCCCTCGGCGCCTGCACCGCGATGACGCTCCGCCTCTATGCCGAGCGCAAGGGCCTGCCGCTCGCGCGTACGGTCGTGCGCCTCAACCACGCGAAGATATACGCCCAGGATTGCGCCGATTGCGAGACCAAGGAGGGCATGCTCGACCGCATCGAGCGCTCGATCGAGCTCGCGGGGCCGCTCGACGATGCAGCACGCCGGCGTCTCCTCGAGATCGCCGACAAATGCCCGGTGCACCGCACGCTCACATCCGAGGTCAAGATCGTGACGAGGCTCGCGGCTTCGCCCGCACCTTGAGGGTAGCGGGCTGACCATTCAACAGCTGCCAGACGTTGGGGATGCCGCATGAAAGCCGTGGGATATCACCGCTCCTTGCCGATCGGCGAGCCGCAGGCGCTCCTCGATCTCGAGCTCGAGAAGCCCATGCCGGGAGCACGCGATCTCCTCGTCAAGATCGAGGCGGTATCGGTCAATCCGGTCGACACCAAGGTGCGCATGCGCGCCGAGCCCGAGCCGGGCAAGGCCAAGGTGCTCGGTTTCGACGGTGCGGGCACGGTCGAAGCCGTGGGGAAGGCCGTGAGCCTCTTCAAGCCGGGCGACAAGGTGTGGTACGCAGGCAGCATCCTGCGCCAAGGGACCAACGCCGAGTTCCATCTCGTGGACGAGCGCATCGTGGGCGCCATGCCGAAGCGGCTCGCCTTTGCCGAGGCCGCGGCCCTGCCGCTCACCTCGATCACCGCCTGGGAGATGCTCTTCGACCGCTTCGCGATTCGTCCGGGCAAGCCCGCCTCGGCCGGAGCGCTCCTCATCATCGGTGCTGCGGGCGGGGTCGGCTCGATCGCCATTCAACTGGCGCGCCGGCTCACCGGGCTCACGGTCATCGCTACCGCCTCGCGGCCCGAGACGCGGGCCTGGTGTCTCGAACTCGGCGCCCACCACGTCGTCGACCATAGCCGCCCGCTCACGGCCGAGCTCAAAGCCCTCGGCTACGGGAATGCGGATTACATCTTCGGCGTGACCGCAACCGAGCGCCATCTCGCGGAGATCGCGGAATTGATCGCACCCCAAGGCAAGTTCGGCCTGATCGACGATCCCAAGGCGCTCGACGCGCTGCCGTTCAAGCGCAAATGCGCCTCGATCCATTGGGAGGCGATGTTCGCGCGCTCGATGTTCGAGACGCCGGACATGATCGCCCAGCACCGCCTGCTCGGCGAGGTGGCCCGCCTCGTCGACGACGGCCTGATCCGCACCACCGCGACCGAGACGATGGGCCGCATCGATGCCGCCACACTCAGGAAGGCCCATGCGCTCATCGAGAGCGGCCGCGCGCGCGGCAAGGTGGTCCTCGCGGGGTTTTGAGAGAGGCAGGGCCGCGGCATTCAATGGAAATCCCGCGAAGGATAGTGGTGGCGCGCGAGGGGGACTGAGGACCGGGTCTCGTCGGGCGGGGCGGCGAGGTGCCGCAAGAGGGGCGTGAGGTCGGCCAAGCGCTCGGCGATGACGTGGATGACGATGCCCTCGCGCTGGAGCCGACCCGTCGCCGCCATCAGGCGGGAGGCGAGTACCGTGCGGTGGAAGCGCTCGAAAATGCCGGGCCAGATGATGACGTTGGCGGGACCGGTCTCGTCCTCGAGGGTGGCGAAGATGACCCCGCTCGCGCTGCCCGGCCGCTGGCGCACGAGGACGAGGCCCGCGACCGTGACCCGCGTGCCGTCGGCCGTGGTCGCGAGCGTCGCGTTGGGGCTGATGCCGTCCGCGGCGAGGCGGTCGCGCAGAAGTGCCAAGGGATGGGTCTTGAGCGAGAGCCTGAGGCTCGCGTAATCCGCCGCCACCTCCTCGCCGAGGGCGGCCTGCGGGAGTGTCACCTCGGGCTCGGGCGCGAGCGTGCGCTGCCGGACCGCGGCAAAGAGGGGGAGCGGGGCCTCGTCGAGCGCCTGCACGGCCCAAAGGGCCGCACGCCGGCCGAGCCCGAGCGAGCCGAAGGCATCCGCCTCGGCGAGGCCCTCGAGGGCGGCAGGGCCCAGCCGCGCGCGCCGCGCCAAGGCCGCGGCGTCGTCATACCCACCCTCGCGCCGGGCGACGAGGCGCGCGATATCGGCCTCCCTGAGCCCCTTCACCTGGCGGAAGCCGAGGCGGAGGGCGAGGCGTCGCCGCGGCGCTCCCTCACCCGGCTCGCTGCGCTCGCCACCCTCTCCCGCAAGCGGGAGAGGGGAAGGGGGGCGCTCGCTTTGCCCCTCTCCCGCTTGCGGGAGAGGGAGGGACCCATCGCGAAGCGATGGGAGGGTGAGGGACGGCTCCAGCGTGCAGTCCCACAGGCTGTGATTGACGTCGGGCGGGCGCACCTCGACGCCGTGCTCGCGTGCGTCGCGCACGATCTGGGCCGGGGCATAGAACCCCATGGGCTGGCTGTTGAGGAGGGCGGCCGCGAAGACGTCGGGGTGGCGGCACTTGAGCCAGGCCGAGACGTAGACGAGGAGGGCGAAGCTCGCTGCGTGGCTCTCGGGGAAGCCGTACTCGCCGAAGCCCTCGATCTGGTGGAAGCAGCGCTCGGCGAAGTCGCGCGCATAGCCGCGTGCGACCATGCCCTCGATCATCTTGACGCGGAAGCCGTGGATCTTGCCGCTCTTGCGGAAGGTCGCCATGGCGCGGCGCAGCTGGTCGGCCTCGGACGGCGTGAAGCCCGCGGCCACGATCGCGATCTTCATCGCCTGCTCTTGGAAGAGCGGTACGCCGAGCGTCTTGGCGAGCACCTGGCGCAGCTCGTCCGAGGGATAGTCGACCTTCTCCTCGCCGTTGCGGCGGCGCAGGTAGGGATGGACCATGTCGCCCTGGATCGGGCCCGGGCGCACGATCGCGACCTCGACCACGAGGTCGTAGAAATCGCGCGGCTTCATGCGCGGCAGGAAGCTCATCTGGGCGCGGCTCTCGACCTGGAAGACGCCGATCGAGTCCGCCCGGCACAGCATGTCGTAGACGGCCGTGTCCTCGGACGGCACGCTTGCCAGGCTCAAGCGCTCGCCCTTGTGCCGCTCGAGGAGGGCGAAGGCCTTGCCGATGCAGGTCAGCATGCCGAGGGCGAGCACGTCGATCTTGAGCATGCCGAGGGCGTCGAGATCGTCCTTGTCCCACTCGATCATGGTGCGCTCGGGCATGGCGGCGTTCGCGATCGGCACCACCTCGGAGAGCGGGCTCCGGGTGATGACGAAGCCGCCCACGTGCTGAGAGAGATGGCGCGGGAAGCCTGTGAGCTCGGCGGCGAGCCGCAGTGCCGTCTCGAGGCGCTTCTCGGTGGGATCGAGACCGAGCTCGCGCACGCGGCGGGGATCGATGCCCTCCTCGCTCCAGCCCCATACGCTGTCGGCGAGGGCCGCCGTCACGTCGAGGGAGAGGCCCATCGCCTTGCCGATGTCGCGCACGGCACTCTTGGCGCGGTAGCAGATCACGGTCGCGGCGATGCCGGCGCGCTCGCGGCCGTATTTCGCGTAGACGTACTGGATGACCTCCTCGCGCCGCTCGTGCTCGAAGTCGACGTCGATGTCGGGCGGCTCGTTGCGCTCCGCACTCACGAAGCGCTCGAAGAGGAGGTCGAGGCGGCTGGGGTCGACCGCGGTGATGCCGAGGCAATAGCACACCGCCGAGTTGGCGGCCGAGCCGCGCCCCTGGCAGAGGATGCCCTCGTGGCGCGCGAAGCGCACGATGTCATAGACGGTCAAGAAATAGGGCGCATAGCCGAGGCTGCCGATGAGGGCGAGCTCGTGCTCGATCTGCGCGCGCACCTTGGCGGGGATGCCGGCGGGGTAGCGCTCGGCCGCCCCTGCCCAGCTCTCGCGCGCGAGATAGTCCTGAGGGCTGAGGCCGTCGGGGCAGGGATCGACGGGATATTCGTAGCGCAGCTCGTCGAGGGAGAAGTGCTGGCGCCCGGCGAGCTCGAGTGTGCGCGCAATCGCCTGCGGGTAACCGCGGAAGAGGCGCGCCATCTCGTCGGGCGCCTTGAGATGGCGCTCGGCATTGGCGAAGAGGCGGAAGCCCGCCTCCTCGATCGTGCATTTCTCGCGGATGCAGGTGAGCGCATCCTGCAGCGCGCGCCGCTGAGGTGCGTGGGCGTGCACGTCGTTGGTTGCCATGAGCGGGATGCGGCAGCGCTCGGCGAGGGCGGCGAGCCGCGCGATCCTGGCGCCGTCGTCGCCGCGATAGAGGTGCTGGGCCGCGAGATAGAGGCGGTCGCCGAGAGCGGCCTTGAGCGTGCCGAGGCTGTGCTCGAAACCGGCGGCGAGCTCCTGCGGAGGGAGAGCGGCCGCGAGCTGCCCTTCGGCGTGGACGAGGAGGTCGGCGAGTGTCAGGCGGCACTCGCCCTTCTTGGCCCGACGCTTGCCGAGGGTGAGCAGGGTCGAGAGGCGGGCGTAGGCGGCGCGGTCGCCGGGATAGACGAGGAGGCTCGGTCCGTCCTCGAGATCGAGCCGCGCGCCGACGACGAGGCGCAGGCCCGATTTCCGCGCCGCCGCGTGCGCGCGCACGATGCCGGCGAGCGAGTTGCGGTCGGTGACGGCAAGGGTGCCGTAGCCGAGCTCGGCGGCGCGCTCCACCAGCTCCTCCGGGTGCGAGGCCCCGCGGAGGAAGCTGAAGTTGCTCGTCACCTGGAGCTCGGCGTAGGGGGTCATGGCATCACCCCGTCATTGCGAGGAGGCGTAGCCGACGAAGCAATCCAGCGTCACCTGCCAAGACCTGGATTGCTTCGCCTTCGGCTCGCAATGACGAAAAAACCTCTTCTCCGTGTCTCCGTGGTGAAAATCTCGCTCACGCGAAGAGCCCGTGGAGGAACCAGCGCGGGCGGTGCGCGGGGTGATAGAGGCCCTCGCGATAGAGCCAGAAGCGCCGTCCCGCCTCGTCCTCGACGCGGTAATAGTCGCGCACCTCGAGAGCGGCGGGGGTGCGGCTCTGCCACCATTCGCCGGCGATGCGCTCGGGCCCGTCGGCGCGGCGGATGCGGTGCAGCTCCGCGCGCCAGCGGAAGAGGAGCGGGGGATCGTCGGGCACGGGGGCGATGGCATCGACCGGCTGGGGCCGCGTGAAGAGGCGCAAGGGACGCGGTCGGGATGCTGCAGGCCAGGCAGCCCCCACCTCCTCTCCCGCGGCCAGTGCCGGCGCCGCGAGCTGGGCGCGCTCGGGCAGATGGCTCGCGCGCGGGACGAGCGAGCGGACCTCGCCGTTGCCGAGGCGATTGACGAGGCGATCGACGAGGGCCGCCAAGGCGGGCAGGGCCTCCTCTTGTGCCGGTGCCAGGAGGCCCGCCTGGGTGGGGGCGAGCGGCTCGACCACGGGGGCGGTCAAGGTCAAGAGATCGAGGCCGAGCCCGGGGTCGAGACCCTCGAGCTTCTCGGCGAAGAGACGCATGAGGTGCTTGGTCTCGCGCACCGGGCGGCTGGTGCCGATGGCAGCACGCTGACAGGTGCCGTCGACCCGGTAGAGGGCGAGGACGAGCCGGCGCGCGCCTTTCATCTCCGCAGCCAAGCGCTGGCCGAGGGCGGCGACGAGCTGCTCGGTCGCGGCGGCGATATCCTCGCGTCGGGCGATCGGCTCGGCAAAGGCGAGCTGGAGGCGCCAGGGCTCGACCGGCTGGCGCGGCGAGATCGGCTCCTCCAGGCGGCCGAGAGCCTGGTCGAGGCGGCGGCCGACGAGGGTGCCGAAGCGGCGCGCCAGGGGTGCGCGCGGCAGCCCATAGAGAGCACCGATGCGGCGCAGGCCCAGGCGCTCGAGCCCGCCCACCGTCTCGGGCGGCAGGCGCAAGGCAGCGACGGGAAGGGCCGCGAGGGCCTGACCTTCCGCGCCGGGAGCGACGATGCGGCACTCGCGGGGGGCAAAGCGGGCGAGCGCCCAGGCGGCCCCCGCACTCGCGGCGAGGGCGGCGCGTGCGGCGAAGCCGGTGCCTTCGAGCCGGCTCACGAGATCGGCCAGGAGGGCCACCTCGCCGCCGAAGAGATGGGTGCAGCCGGTGACATCGAGGAGGAGCCCGCGTCCGCCGCCGCCGTCGTGCTCGTCCGTGGCCGCCCAGGGGGTATAGCGCGTGGCACCCTCCGCGAGGGCGGCAAGGGCGGCACCCTCGGCGCAAGCGTCGGCGTCGACGGCGCGCAAATCCGGGGCCAGCGCGCGCGCATCCGCAAGCACTTGGCCGGGGACGATCCCGGCGGCCTCGGCCGGTCCATTGGCGGCGACGACGACAAGCCGTCCGCCCGCCTTGGCGATGATGGCGAGCGGTTTAGCCCGCCAGGCGGCGAAGGCCGGTAGTCGCGTCAACCGATCGGTCGCGAAGCTCGGCAGCCACAGCGAGACGATTTGCCTCATCATTCCACTCCACAAGCCATTGACGCGGCAATCCGCCACGGCAGCGCGTGAGCTCGAGACGCCAGCGCTCGCGTCCGAGTCCGGCACCCCAGGCGGCCGGGGCCGAGGGAGCGGCGGCAATGCGCCAGGCGGTGACGGCGGCCGAGGGTGCCGGCTTGCCGCCGGCGGGGCGGAGGAGGAGCGCGGTCGTGCGCCCGGCCTCGGCGGCAAGCTGGAGCCGGCGCGTGGCGGTGAGATCCGCCTCCTCGACCTCGCCGAGCACGGCGGCAAGGGCCCCCGCGCGCAAGCCCTCCTCGAGCGCCCACAGGAGATCCGCCGGACGCCGGCCGCGCACCAGGATGAGCCGGCGCGTATCGAGCCCGTAGGCGGCGAGCCCCGGCCCGTATAGCCCGTCGCCCGCGGCACACCACAAGACCGGCCGCTGCCGGCCTCCCTCGGCGGCCCCCAAGCGGGCGAGGAGATGGGCCGCGAAGCCGGCCGCCGCGCCATCGGCCGCGGCTCCTGCCGCGATTTCATGGAGGCAGGCCGTGGGCAGCCCGCCCCAGGGCAGGGCGTTGTCGAGTGCGGCCAGCCCAAGGGCCGCCGCAGGCAGCCCTTCCGTGCGCCGGCCCGCCCCCTGCCAGGCGCCCTCGAGTGCGAAGATGCGGCTCTTGAGCGCCTCGACCGAGACCAGATCGTGGCGATAGCTCATGGAATTCTCCCCGCCTTTTGAATGATGTTCTCTTTTCGTTCGTTCTTTTTTTGTTCTAGTCGAGGAAGGCGGGCAAGTCAAGCGGGGAGAAGCTGGGGCAATGGCATTTGGCAGGAGCGGCCCCCAGCAGCCTCTCCCCGTGAGGGGCTCGCGCATGAGCCGATTTGGTCGGGGCGAACGGCGGGCGAGCCCATGACTGGAGACGACGGTCGAACGGCTTTTGCCATCCAAGGCGTGACAGGCATCCGGATAGGTCTTGATGCGGACCGGCGCTCGTCGGCCGATTTACGAGGGTGACGTAGCGAGCGGCTTGGCACCCCGCCTCATGGCGCGGGTGCCCCCGGCTGGCCCGGGGCGAGGGCCGCGATCTTGCCGCGCAGATAGCTGCGGTCGCGTTGCCAGGTCGCGTTCGCGGGCTCCTTGGCGAGGAGCTTCTCGATGATGTCGAGACTGGCGTTGTAGCTCGCGAGGGCCTGGACCTGGTCGCCGCTCGCACTCAAGGCGCTCGCCACCCGCTCGTTGCTGACCGCGAGATCGTGCGCCAGCTCCGTGTTGGGCGGAGCATGCGCCACGAGCTGCGTGATGACCCCGAGGCCGGCGCGGAAGGTCGCAAGTGCCTCAGCACGGTCGCCGGTTGAGGCGAGCGCGTTGCCCATGCGATTGTGCACGAGATAGAACTCGTGCAGCCAGATCGTGTTGCTGGGCGCGTTGGCCGTGAGCTTGCCGAGGATGGCAAACTCGGAGCGGTAGCTGGCGAGGGCCGCCGCGGCGTCGCCTTGTGCCACAAGCGCGTCGCCGATGCGCTCGTCGCTCACGCAGAGATCGTGCTGCCAAGTCGCGTTGGCCGGATTGCGTGCCGCCAGCTTGGTCATGACCGCGAGGCCGGCGCGGAAGCTCTCGAGTGCTTCCGCCAGCTGCTCGCCCGCGCGCAGCTCTTCGCCGATACGGTTGCGGCCGACGGAGACCTCGCGCTGCCAGGCGACGTTCGAGGGGTCCGAGGCCGCGAGCTTCTCCAGGATCGCAAGCTCGGTGCGATAAGCCGCAAGGGCACCCGCGCGGTCGCCCTGGGCTCGGAGCGTGTCCCCGATCTTGGTATTGCTGATCGCGAGATCGTACTCGGCGCCGGTGTTGGCGGCATCGCGTGCCGCGAGCTTCCCGCGGAGCTCCAGGCTCTTGCGATAGCTCGCCAGCGCCCCCACCAGGTCATGCTGGGAGGCAAGCGCATCGCCGATCCGCTCATGGCTGATGGAGAGATCGCGCTGCAGGCCGGGATTGGAGGGGTCGCGCGCCAGGAGCTTCTCGATGATGTCGAGGCCCGCGCGATAGTTGGCCAAGGCGGCCTTCGCGTCGCCCTCGGCGCGGAGCACGTCTCCGACCTTGTTCTCGCCGACCGAGAGATCGCGCTGCCATTCGGAATTGGAGCGGTCGCGCGCCGCCAGCCGCTCGCGGGTCTCGAGACTCTTGCGGTAGTCCTTGAGGGCGTCGGCGAGATTGCCCTGGCTCACCAGGATGTCGCCGATCCGCTCGTGGCCGACCGAGGCGTCGCGCTGCCACACCGAATTGGAGGGATCGCGGCTCGCGAGCTGGTCGTGGATGTCGAGGCTCTTGCGGTAGCTGGCGAGTGCTTCGTCGTCGAGCCCCTGGCTGCGCAGCGCGTCGCCGATGCGCTCGTGGCTGATGGAGAGATCGCGCAGCCACTCCGTGTTCAAGCGGTCGCGCGCCGTGAGCTTTTCCATGATGGCGAGGCCGGCGCGGTAGCTCGCGAGGGCGGACGCGGGA
>DATJAC010000306.1:0-2740 GCA_035516655.1 Alphaproteobacteria bacterium
GCAAGGCTCGCAGCCGGGAAAAGCTACGCTTTTCCCGGGCTCGCCTAAGCTTTCGGAATGACGTACAACTTGAGTGCCCGCTGAGTCAGCGTGCCGGAGCCTACGAGGAGAGAGCCCGTGAGTGCCGTCGAGCCGATCGAAGCGCGCGACCTTCATGCCCTCATGCAAGGGCTCGGGGAGCGCGCGCGCGCGGCGGCGCTTGAGCTCGCCTCGATCGCGGCGGAGCGCAAAACTCGCGCGCTCAAGACGGCGGCCGCCGCGGTGCGCCGCGAGACGGCCGCGATCCTCGAGGCGAACGCGCGCGACCTGGCGGAAGCGAGAAATGCCGGGATGCGGGCCGCCTTCCTCGATCGCCTGGCCCTCGATCAGGCCCGGATCGAGGCGATCGCGGCCGGGCTCGAGACCGTGGCCGAGCTCCCCGATCCCGTGGGCGAGATCATGGCCGCCTGGACGCGGCCGAACGGCCTCCGCATCGAGCGCGTGCGTACGCCCTTAGGCGTCATCGGCATCATCTTCGAGGCGCGGCCCAACGTGACGGCGGATGCGGCCGGCCTGGCGCTCAAGGCGGGGAACGCCGCGATCCTGCGTTGCGGCTCGGAGAGCTTCCATTCCTCGAGTGCGCTCCTGCACTGCCTCGCCGAGGGCCTCCGTGCGGCCGGCATCTCCGAGGCGGCGATCCAGCTCGTGCCCACGCGCGAGCGCGCAGCCGTCGGCGAGATGCTCGCCATGAGCGGCCTCATCGATGTGATCGTGCCGCGCGGCGGCAAGACCCTCATCGACAGAGTCCAGCGCGAGAGCCGCATCCCGGTGCTCGCCCATCTCGAGGGCAACTGCCACGTCTACATCCACGCCTCGGCCGACCCCGCCATGGCGCGCGAGATATTGCTCAACGCCAAGATGCGGAGGGTCGCCGTGTGCGGGGCCGCCGAGAGCCTCTTGCTCGACCGCAGCGTCGCCAAGAGCCAGCTGCCGGCACTCGCGGAGGCCCTCGCCGCCGCCGGCTGCGAGATGCGCGGCGACGCCGAGGCGCAGGCCCTCGACCGCCGCATCGGCCCCGCGAGCGAGGCCGACTGGGGCCGCGAATATCTCGACGCCATCATCTCGATCAAGCTGGTGGACGGACTCGAGGCGGCGATCACCCACGTCAACCGCTACGGCTCCCATCACACGGACGCCATCGTCGCGGCGGACGCGGCCGCGGCCGAGCGCTTCCTCAAGGAGGTCGACAGCGCCATCGTGCTGCACAACGCCTCGACCCAGTTCGCCGACGGGGGCGAGTTCGGCATGGGGGCCGAGATCGGCATCGCCACGGGACGGCTCCATGCGCGCGGGCCGGTCGGGGCGGAGCAGCTCACCAGCTTCAAATACGTGGTCCGCGGCGCGGGGCAGGTTCGCCCCTGAGTGCCGCGGCCCCCCTCTGATGAGTGCCGCGGCAGAACCCGCGCACCGGCCCGTGGCCGGTATCGGCGGCCGGCGCCGCATCGGGCTTTTGGGCGGCTCCTTCAACCCCGCCCACGCAGGTCACCGCCACATCAGCGTCATCGCCCTCAAGGTCTTGAAATTGCAGGAAATCTGGTGGCTGGTCTCGCCCCAGAACCCGCTCAAGCCGCGGGCCGGCATGGCGCCCTTCGCGGCGCGCTTCCGGAGTGCGGCACTTGCTGCCCGTCATCCGCGCATCAAGGTGAGCGACCTCGAGGTCCGACTCGGCACGCGCTACACCGCCGACACCCTCGCCGCCTTGAAGCGCCGCTTTCCCCGCCTCAGATTCGTCTGGCTCATGGGGGCGGACAATCTGCGGCAAATCTCCGGCTGGCAGCAGTGGCCGAAAATCTTCACGCAACTGTCCATTGCGGTTTTCGACCGGCCTTCTTATGCTTTCAAGGCATTGGCCGGCAGGGCCGCGCGCCGCTTTCGCCACTTCCGCGTACGGCCCCGCCAAGCCAAGCGATTGGCCGAGCTTGGGCCGCCGGCATGGGTATTTCTTCATATCCCGCTGCATAAGGCCTCGGCGACGGCGATCCGTGCCGCAAGCGGCAAGCCGCGCGCGGGCAACAGGAGCAACAGGAAAGGAGAGCGCAACCATAGCACGACGCCAAAGAAAGCCGTCCACCCCCGCTGAGGCGCTTTGCCGGCTGATCGAGCATTCGCTCGAGGACGACAAGGCGCTCAATCCGGTGATCATCAGCCTCGAGCACAAGTCGACGATCGCCGACTTCATGATGGTCGCGAGCGGCACGTCGCAGCGGCAGGTGGGCGCAATGGCCGAGCATCTCATGGAGAAGCTCAAGGCCGCGGGAATCCGGACGGCACATGTCGAGGGCACGAAGCAAGGCGATTGGGTGCTGATCGATGCCGGCGACGTGATCGTCCATCTCTTCCGCCCCGAGATCCGAGCCCTCTACAATCTCGAAAAGCTGTGGGGACGCGCGCTCCCCGGGTCCGAGCATGCCGCCGAGCTGATCGCCTGACTGCTCCGGGCCCGGCCGCGGGCCGCCCTTGGCAGGCGTCGCGGGGTGCGATGCTGGCAGCGCTGGAGTATGCCCCGGTCGGGTCGAACCGCCTCTCTCGTCACCCCCGCGCACGCGGGGGCCCATGGTGGCGCTGGATTCCCGCTTTCGCGGGAATGACGAGCGGAGCGACGCAAGTTTGGGGTGCCATGCGAATCCTTGTGGCCGCGGTCGGGCGTGCGGGTGGCGGGATCGAGGGCCGCCTCTATGAGCATTACTCGGCACGTCTCGCC
>DATJAC010000307.1:0-20127 GCA_035516655.1 Alphaproteobacteria bacterium
GTCACGATCGCAGCGGCGAGACCGGCCGCGGCAAGGCGGAAGAGGAAATGCTCGAGTGTCGCTCGCTCGGCCTCGACCCGGCCCACGGCTGCCGTGGCCGGCCGGGCCACGGCAAGAAGAAAGACGAGGCTGCCGAAGAGCAGCAGGGCGCTCACATAGTGGAGCGCCCTTACCGCAGCACTCAGAACGAGAAGCAGATCCACTCTGCGCTTCCTCGGTTGCCTCCGCTGCTCACGGTGCTATTCGGATGGTGTAGCTCCCGCTCGTCGTGTGGGTGTCGACCGAGGTGACCCGCCACATCACCTTGTAGCTACCGGGAGCAAGGGGCGGCAGCGCCAGCTTGAGCAGCTTGCGATCCTGGGCGTCGACGGAGCTGTCGCCCTTGTCGACTTGCTTGCCGCTCGCGTCCACGACCTTGACGGCACTGAAGGCGGGCTCGAGCGCCTCGGTGAACCATAATCGCACTTCGGGCGGAGAGCCGTGACTCGTGCTCCCGACCGCCGGGATCGCATGGTCGAGGAAGGCATGGGCCAATGCTGCCGCGGCACTCGAGCCGAGTGCGGCGGAGACGAGCAGGAGAACAGCGATGCGGCGCATGGTCATTTCCCGAAGAGAGGTTTGCCGAGGGAGGTGGGGAAGATGTCGTCAAGGTACAGGTGGAACTGGACGATCGCCCCGATGCCGGTATTGGTTGCCTTGGTGGCGGGAATGAGCGCCTCGACGCCGAGCTGCCAGGCGTCGCCCTCGTAGAGGATGCCGGGTGCGATCGTGCCGGTCATGGCGCCGCCGGAGGCGCCGCTCGACGGTATGTTGAGCGAGACTTCCACGAGCGGAACCATCCGCCCGATGAATTGGGGCAGGCCCAGGTCCTTGACGTGCTGCTGCAGGTAGGGAATGGAATATTGCAGCGACGCGCCGACGATCCAACTGTTCGCCTCGCTGTTGGGCCAGTCGGAGATCTGATACTGCAGCTCGCCCGTGACCGCGAAGGGGCGCAAAAAGTCGACAGGCAGGTCGCCCAGACCTTTGCCGAAATAGAGCGTGGGCGTGGTGCTGCCGATGGGATCGTTCACCGCCGAGGAGCCCGTGCCGCCGAAGCTGCGGACCAGGCCGACCGAGGTCATGAATTCGTGCTCGGCATTGACGTAGGCCCGGTACTTCAAGGTGAAGGCCGGATTCTGCCAGCCGACCGCGTGGCCGCCGCCGTCGAAATAGAGGGTGGTGTAACCGGCATTGAAGTTGACGCCGAAATCGTCGGTGATGGTCTTGTCCCATTCAAAGCCGTAATCGAACTCGCGCGAGCCCGGGCCGCCGCCGCTCGCACTGTTGTGGATGGTCGAGAACGTCGGGAAGGAGAGCTCGTCCCCCACCGCCGGGTCGTCGATGATGATGGTCGCCGGAAAAACGCGATCGCCGGCGATGCCGTGGGCGGCCGCATGTCGAGGCGCAACCGAGATGAGAGCCGCAAGGGCGGCGAGGGCGGCGAGCAGGACGGGACGCCGTGCGGCGCCAACGGGGGCAGACGCGTGCCGGCACCGCGTGCGCGGGTATCGTGCAAATGACAGCATTTTCTTTCTCCCAGTCGAGGTGAGGGAGCGGCCGCGCGAGCGGGGCGCCGGCGGTCGCGGGGTCAACCTCGGGCGGGAGGAGCTCTCGGCTGGGCTTGAGACGAGGGCTCGACGCGTTTGCCGTCGCGACGCGGTGCCGGTGTCGGATGCGCGGTTCCGGTCGAGACGGGCAGGAGCGCTGTCGTAGCCGGGGCAAGGGATGCCGAGACAATCGGCGCCGTCCGGCAGATCGGGCAGTCGTGCTGCTTAGCACTCTGATGGCGCTGGTCGGAGGAAGCGGGCGCCGCGGCGCCCTCATGATCCATCGCGGCGCAGAGAGCGGAAGCCGCGGCAGCGCTCCAGCCCTGCGGGACATGCGCACTCGTCAGGATGATCTGGAAGAAGAGGGCGGCGATGGCAAGCCAGCCCAAATCGTGCCGCCACGCGGCCGAGCGGCCCGCCGAACGTCGGCTTGTGCCTAAGCTGCGGAGGCGCAAACCCAATCTCCCCTTGCGCGGCTCCGGACTTGAGCGCAGGCCGAGCCGCGACACCTCTGAATAGCCTACTGCCGGTGAATATTCCATGCCCCCTCGCGAAACTGTTACCGCGGGGGGATGAGCTTCCTAAAGCCGATCGAGCGGCAACTTGAGGTAGACCACGCCGTTCGCCTCCGCGGGCGGCAGCCCGCCCGCGCGCATATTGACCTGGATCGCGGGCAGGATCAGGGCGGGCATGTCGAGCCCGCGGTCGCGTGTCGTGCGCAGGACGACGAAGTCCTCCTCCGACACCCCGTCGCGAACGTGGATGTTCCGCTCGCACTCCTCGGCCACGGTCGTCTCCCAGGCAAAGCGGTCGCGCCCGGGTGCCTTGTAGTCGTGGCACATGAAGAGGCGGGTTGCGGGCGGCAAGGCCAGGATGCGGCGGATCGAGCGGTAGAGGGTGCGAGCGTCCCCACCTGGGAAATCCGTGCGCGCCGTCCCATAGTCGGGCATGAAAAGCGTATCGCCGACGAAAACGGCGTCGCCGATGCGATAGCTTACGCAGGCCGGCGTATGGCCAGGCGTGTCCATGACCTCGATCGCGGCGGCGCCAAGCGGAAGGCGCTCGCCGTCATGGAGGAGCCGGTCGAACTGGCGGCCGTCGGGAGTGAGATCGGCGGCGTTGAAGACGTCCTTGAAGTAGGCCTGGACCGCGGCGGTACCGGCCCCGATGCCGAGAGCGGCCCCGGTCGCCGCTTTGAGATGCTGGGCGGCACTCAGATGGTCGGCATGAAGGTGCGTCTCCAGCACCCAGGCGATGCGGAGCCTGGCCTGTGCCGCCGCAGCGAGGATGGCGTCGGCGGAGCGGGTGCCAAGGTGCCCGGACTTCGCGTCGAAGTCGAGTACGGGGTCGATCACCGCCGCCTCGCCGGCCGAGGGCTCCGAGACGAGATAGGAAATGGTGAAGGTGGGCGCGTGGAAGAAGGCCTGAATGCACGGACTCATGGCGTTTCCCTTGCCAGGCGACGCTCGTCCATCGAAGGCAGCGATCATTATAGCGCTCGCATTGATGTTCGCCGCACGCAGTACGCCCGTCAAGTCCATCGACAGCGCAGGAAAGCAAAAAGCGCAGCGGGAAACGGCGGCGGGCGCAAAGTCCATACTTCCCGTCGCGCGACGCGCGCCCACGTGCTTGCACGCCGCGCTTCGGACACGGCGCTTGGGTGCTGTGGGGCCGTGGCGACGTGTTCGGGATGGCTTTGCGCATGGCGACGACATCGCGCGCCGCCGCCGCCGGATTACCGCTAAGGCGAGACCGTTTTTTCCGCGATTACGTTCAGGCTGATGAGGGTTCCACAGAACGTGAGCATGCTCGTGTCACTGAAGACGCCGAGACTGGTCACCTTGTCGATTCTGCGAAAGCCGGCGCGCGCGAGTTGCGCGCTGAGGAACTCCCACGTCAGGCCGACGCAGTGAAAGTCATGTTCGTCAATTTGGCCGCCGAACATCATCCGCATCAAATGGAACCGCCCGTTCGCATCGACAGGCGCTTCGAGGAAAAGCCGGCAGAGCGTCTCGAGGTCGGGAACGCTTATCATCGCGCGGCCCGACGGCTTCAGGACGCGAAACCACTCCTTGAGCGCGTGCGGAAGCTCTCGTGCGTAAGGCAGATGCTCGAGTACATGGCTCGCATAGATGATGTCGATGGAGCCTTCGGGAAACTGCGACAAGTCCTTGCAGTCACCGACAAAATCGACCTGCGGCCCAGGATTGATGTCGAGAGTTTTCCATCCGTCAGCGCGCTCTCTCGACCCGATATGAAGCTTCATCGCCGCATCTTCGCCGTTTTGCAATAAGGGCTTGCAAATGATACGGCAAACGCGCCTCCCGAGGAAGTCGGGCGCTATATTTGGGCCCGGCGGCAGGGGGTCGGTCGACAGGGCCCCATCGACAAGGGCGGGGTGGAAATGATCGAATGCGGGCCACAAGCGCAGCACTCTGAGGCAGGAGGAAAACCCCGATGATCGAGCTCTATACCGCCACCACGGGCAACGGTCGCCGCGCCACGCTCATGCTGGAGGAATGCGGGCTCCCCTACAACGCCCACAAGATCGAGCTCGGCAAGGATGCGAAAAAGCCCGCCCCGTTCCTCAAGCTCAATCCCCAGGGAACCATCCCGGTGATCGTCGATCCCGACGGACCCGGCGGCAAGCCGCTCGTGCTCAATCAGTCGGGCGCCATTCTGCTTTACCTCGCCGCCAAGACCGGCAAGCTCCTGCCGCTGGACGCGCGCGCGCGGGCCCTTGCCTATCAGTGGACGATGCTTGCGCTCACCGACATCGCGCCCGCGAGCAGTGCGATCTATTATTCGACCGTCGTCATTCCCGACAAAGTGCCGTCGGTCGTGAATTTCTTCGAGACGCGCCTCCTCGATTTCTGCCGGCTCGCCGACGCGCGGCTCGGCGAGGCCGCCTATCTCGCCGGTGCCGAGCTCAGCATCGCCGAGGTGGCGCTTTATCCGGTGATCGCCGGGCGCCAGGAGCTGATCGGCAAGGCCAAGGGGCTCGCCAATCTCAAGCGCTGGGCGGCGTCGCTCGCAGCACGACCGACGGTGGCGCGCGCGCTCAAGGTCGCGGCCTAGAGCGCTGCCGGCCATGCTCGAGCACGCCTCGGCCACGCCGGACGCCCCGCGACGAGTCGTCGTTTTGGGGGCGGGCGGTTTCGTGGGCGGGGCCTGCGCCCGGCACCTTGCGGCGCGCGGGGTGCCGGTGTTGGCACTTGGCCGCCCGGCCCTCGATCTCCTGGCGGCCGACGCGGCGAAGTTGCTGACAGCGCAACTCGCGGCGGACGATACGCTCCTCGTCGTTTCCGCGCTCGCCCCCTGCCGGAACGCGGCGATGCTGAGCGCCAACCTGCGCATGATGGAGCCTGTCGCGGCGGCCCTCGGCAAGGTGGAGGTTGCCCACGTCGTCTATATCAGCTCGGACGCGGTCTATCGCGACGCAAAGACGCCGCTCGACGAGACTTCCTGCGCCGAGCCGGGCTCGCTTCACGGGGCCATGCACTTAGCACGCGAGCTCGTTCTCAAGGACGCCTACAAGGGGCCGCTCGCCATCCTGCGCCCGAGCCTCCTCTACGGTGCTGGCGACCCCCACAACGGCTACGGGCCGAACCGCTTCCGCCGCCAAGCGGCTGCCGGGGAGGAGATTCTCCTCTTCGGCGAAGGCGAGGAGCGGCGCGATCACGTGCTCATCGACGACGTGGCCGAGCTCACGGCCCGCGTGATCGCCGCACGAAGCCGCGGTGTCCTCAATCTCGCCACGGGTGCCGTGCATTCCTTTCGCGAGATCGCCGAACGCATCGCCGCGATGACCACGCCGCCGGCCAGGATTGGCACCTTGCCGCGCCAGGGCCCGATGCCGCACGGCGGCTACCGGCCCTTCGACATCGCGGCATGCCGCAAGGTCTTTCCGGACTTCAACTACACCGCGCTTTGGGACGGCCTCGCGAAGGTAGCGCGCGAGGAGCGACAGCACCCGAGCCGCGCCCGCTGAGCGGCAGGACTATTTCTCGCCCGGAAGTGCCCGCTTCTCGCGCGCCTTGCGGCCCTTGAGCCAGAGCCGCTCGCTTTCCTTGGCAAGCTCCAGGGCGACGTGAAGCTGCTCGATGATGGCTTTGTTGCCCGATTCGAGCGCCTGGTTCATCGCCAGCAAGATCTTGTCGCTCAGGCGGCGATTGAGTTGGGGCACCTTGAAGGCGTGGATCTCGAAGCCGACCTTTTGGTTGGTCGTGATCTCCAGTCCGGTCCCCGTGAGCTTCTTGCGCAGGGAGGCGAGGGCGTCGTGGACGACTGCCGCCGAAGGAGCGAGGCCGCCCGCGAGCCGCGCGCGGGTGAGCGAGCGCGCCGTCGTGATCTGGCCGCGGTTGTTGAGGAGGATGCGCAAAACATGCGTCTCCGCCGGCTGCAAGGCGATGCTGCGGCCCTGCAGGCGGATGACGTTGGCGCCAATATCGAATTCGAAATCCGCCTTGCCGACCGTCCCGATAATGGTCTTGCTGCGCACGACGGGCTTGCCGGGATAGGCCTTGGTCGCATGAGGATTGGGCGAGTGCAGCAGCCGCTTTGCGGCACCCACGCGCCGGGGCGCTGACCTTACGAATCGACCCGATGATGTGAAGGGCATTGCGCTGCTCCTGAGCCGCCTCGATCCGATCGTCGCGAGCGAGGTGCCGCGCGCGCAAGGCACTCGCTTACCCAAGGCTCGCAAACCGAAGGCTAAGCGCAAAGATATAAAACAATGTTACGAAAGGCGGGCTTCCGACCGTGCGGGGACGAGCGGCTCTGGCGCGCCTGGCGTGCCCCCTCAATGGGACATGAAGACCGGCAGCGTGGCCTCGGCCAGGATATGGCTCGTCATGCCGCCGAAGATCATCTGGCGCAACCGGCTCTGGGTATACGCCCCCTTGACGAGGAGGTCGGCCCCCCAGCTCTCGGCCTCGATGAGAATGGTCTCGCCGGCACTCCGCCGCTGCGCCGGAACGATCTTGGCCTCGGTCGGAATGCCGTTGCGCCGCAGCTGGCGGGCGGCCTCCTGGGCACTCGGGCCGGGCACCGTACCCCCTTCGACCTGGAGCACGAGAACCGACTTGGCGCGGGTGAGAAAGGGCATGGCAAAGGCGGTCGTCCGGGCGGTCTCGGTCGAGCAGTTCCAAGCGATCAGGATCTTCTCGCCGAGCTTCGCGGGGGCTGTCGGAGGGGCGATGAGGAGGGGCCGACCGCTCTCGAAGAGGGCGGCCTCGAGGGTGGTCATGGCAGCACTCGAGCCGCCGCGGACCGGCCGGCCGACCACGATGAGATCGAAAACGCGGCCGCGGCTGCCGATGGTGGCATCGCCCTGGCCGGTCTCCTCGTACCAGCCGATCGTGGGCTTGCTCGAAGCCCCGGCCGTAGCGCTGCGCTCCACGCCGTTCTCGCGCATGAAGGCTTCGAAGAGCGCCTTCACGCGCTCGGCGCGCGCCTGATCCTCGCGCTCGAAGCTCTCGATCAGCCCCGGGGTCGCCGCGACCAGCCCTTCTGCACCCGCGGCCACGACGCCGGTCAGGCCCGGCCGGACGTGCAGCCCCTCCATGTAGCTCCCGAACGCATTGGCGGCCAAGAGCGCCGTCCGCAGGATGGAAGCAAGGCTGTCGCTTTCCTCGAGAGGCAGGAGAATGGTTTTCATGCTTTTTCCCTTGTCTCCGAAGCCGCCGGGACCAGGCGCCGGCGCCTCACGGCACCATCGGGCAGGGCTCACTTTACCGCACCGCGGGTTCGAGGCGAACGCAAAATCCAGGCTGGACCTCGGGACCTCGCCGGCCTAATTGGAGCGAGGGCACGGCGGCGGGCCAAACGGCCGCCTCGCCGGGCTGCCCGGCCGCTGAGGGGGAGGAAATCCGCCGATGTCCCTACCGGAAGACAATCTCGCGATCGAGCGGGCGACCTTCGTGAGCCATCTCGAGTGCGGGCTTACCGGCGAGCGCTTTCCGGCGGACCGCGTCGCCACCCTCTCCAGCGCCGGCAAGCCGCTTCTCGTGCGCTACGAGCTCGAGGCGCTGAGCCGGGGCATCAGCCGCTCGGGCCTCGAGAAGCGCGCCAACGACTTCTGGCGCTATCGCGAGTTCCTGCCCGTGCGGCACGCCCAAAATATCGTGAGCCTGGGCGAGACCATGACGCCGCTCCTCTCCGCCCCGCGGCTACGGCACCTCCTCGGCGGCGGGGAGATCCTGATCAAGGACGAGGGCCGCCTGCCGACCGGCTCCTTCAAGGCGCGCGGGCTGGCTCTCGCGGTCTCGATGGCCAAAGAACTCGGCATCAAGCGCATGGCGATGGCGACGGCGGGGAACGCAGGCGCCGCCCTTGCGGCCTATTGCAGCCGCGCCGGAATTGCGAGCTACGTCTTCTGTCCCGACGACGCACCGCCCCCCAATGTGGGCGAGACGGTGCTCGAGGGGGCCAGGCTCTACAAGGTCAACGGGCTGATCAACGATTGCGCCAAGATCGTGGCCGAGGGCAAAGAGGCCATGGGCTGGTTCGACACCTCGACCCTCAAGGAGCCCTACCGCATCGAGGGGAAGAAGACCATGGGCCTCGAGCTCGCCGAACAGCTGGGCTGGACGTTGCCGGATGCGATCTTCTATCCGACGGGCGGGGGTACGGGCCTCATCGGCATGTGGAAAGTCTTCGACGAGCTGGGCCGGATCGGCTGGCTCGACGCCAGGCGCCCGCGCATGATCGCGGTGCAGTCGACCGGCTGCGCTCCCATCGTGCGCGCTTTCGAGCGCGGCCAGGAATTCGCCGAGCCTTGGCAGAATGCCGAGACCGTGGCCTCGGGCCTGCGCGTGCCGGCGGCCCTCGGCGATTTCCTCATCCTGCGCGCGATCCGTGCCTCCAACGGCTTTGCCGTGGCGATCCCCGACGAGGTCATCCTCGAGGCGCGCGCCGAGGTCGGCCGGGAGGAGGGCCTGCTGCTCTCGCCCGAGGGGGCCGCGACCTACGCGGCCTACCGTCAGGCCCTCAAGGACGGAAGGATCGGCAAGGGCGACCGCGTCGTGCTGTTCAATTGCGGCAACGGCCTCAAATATCCGATGCCCGACAGCGAGCGGCACATCGACCGCCACAAGCCGATCGATTACGCGGCCCTCTGAGCGCCGCGCAACCGCGTCACGGGCCCGCGTCACAAAAACGTGACTCGGCGTGAAGACATTTCACGCCTCGATACCCGATCTATCAGTCGGTGCATTCATGAGCCGACGGGGTTCGGCAGGCTCGGCCACCCGTCGCAAAGGAAACGGTCATGTGCAAGCGTCAGGTTCCAGCCGCCTGGGTTCTGGTCGGTCTTTTTCTCGTTGTTCTCGCCGTGCTCTCGGAGGCCGGAGGATTCCACGGGCAGCCCACCTTCGGCGGCCTCATTCGCGCGAACCTCACGGCAGCGCACGAGCGGCCAGCGCTCGGCTGAGCGGCGCTCGCGGATCAGAGGTCCGGTGCGAGCGGCGGAGCCCCCAGCCGCTCGTGCGGCGTCCCCAGCACGCGCTCGGCCGCGAGGGCCACGGCCAAGAGGCGCTCCTCGCCACCGAAGGGGGCGAGCAGCATGAGGCCCACGGGCATGCCGGCCTTGTCGAGCCCCGCCGGCATGGTGAGGGCCGTGAGCGTCACCAGGTTGGCGACGCAGGTATTGCGGAGCACCGCCATGTTGGCAGCACGGTAGGCCTTGAGATCGGCGACCTCCTCCACGGTCGGCGGCGTTACCGGCACGGTCGGGCAGGCGATCACATCGCAGTTCCCGAAGCGGGTCGCCGCCGAGCGCGTGAGTGCTGCCATCCGGCGCCGGCGCAAGAGGAGCTCGCGCGCGCTGATGGCCCCGCCGTCGGCGATGCGCATCTTGATGATCGGGTCGAGCTCGTCGCGCCAGGTCGGGAGCTCGGCCTCGAGGAAGGCGTCGCACTCGGCGGCGACGACGCTGCCGGCGCGCAGGAGCTCGATCGCCTCGCGCGCCTCCGGCAGCTCCACGTCCTTGAGGCGCGCACCCTTGCGGCCGAGCTCGTCGAGGGCACCCCGCACGGCCTCGGCAACGCCCGGCGAGCAGTCGTCCCAATGGGGCGCTCCGGCAATGCCGATGCGGACGTCGACGAGCTCGAGCCCGCCGATCTTCGCCTCGAGCGGCGCGTAGCTGCCCCACGCCGGATCGAAGGCGGCAAAGGCGTAGGCCACGTCGGCAACGCTCCTGGCGAGCACGCCCGCGGTGTCGAGCGTGGCGCTGAGCGGCACGATGCCTGCCGTCGACCAGCGGCCGGCACTCGTCTTGAGGCCGACCGTGCCCGTAAGGCTCGCCGGGATGCGCACCGATCCGGCGGTGTCGCTGCCGAGGGCGATCAGCGCCGAGCCCTCCCAGAGGCTCACCCCGGCACCGCTCGAGGAACCGCCGGGGACCCGATGCGCGCCCGCGTCCCACGGGTTGCGCGGCGTGCCCCAATGGGGATTGACGCCGAGGCCGCCGAAGGCGAGCTCGACGGTATGGGCCTTTCCCATCACCACGCCGAGCTGGCGGCGCAAGCCGGAGACGATCGGGCCCTCGCTCTCCCACTTGCTCGGCAATTGCTTGGCAGTACCCGCGAACGTCGGCCAGCCCTTGACCCCGTAGAGGTCCTTGACCGAGATCGGAATCCCCTGGAGCGGGCCGGTCACGTTCCCGCTGGCGAAGGCGGCATCCGCGGCATGCGCCTGCAGGCGCGCCTGCTCGGGGCGCCAGGTCTTGTAGGCAGCGAGGGCGGCACCGAGCTGGTCATGGCGCGCGATCGCCGCCTCGACGAGCTCGAGGGAGATGATCTTGCCGCTCGCGAGGTCGGCGGCGACGGACTTCAAGCTGCGGGAGGGGTCATGGCTCATGGCGGCCCGGAGATTAGCGGCTGAGCCGCGCATGCGAAAGTCTCATCTAAGCGCGGCCGTCGCGCTCCACCGCCTGGCGCAGCCGCCCCGGATCGACCGCGATGCGGACGCCGGCGCGCTCCTGCTGCAACAGCATGGCCACCCGCGAATCGCGCTCGCCCCAGCCGCGCGCCATGGCCTCGCCGAGCTCGGCGAGCGCGAGCTCCGCCATCGGCATGGGCACGCCGAGCTCGCGCGCCAGGGCGGTTGCCAGGGTGACGTCTTTGTGGGCGAGGCGGAGCGAGAAGGCCGGCAAATCGTAGGTGCCCGGGAGAAACTGGTCGATGAGCGCATCGAAGGTGCGCCGGCGCCCGGCCGCTCCCTGGCGTACCGCTTCCCAGAGTGCCAGCGGCTCCACCCCGGCCTTGACTCCCATGGTGAAGACTTCGGAGAGCACGCGCTGGATGGCGTAGCCGGCGCAATTATGCACGAGCTTCGCGACGGTGCCTGCCCCGATCGGGCCGATGTAGAGTGCGCGGTCGCCGATCGCGTCGAGGAGCGGGCGGTAGCGCTCGAAGATCTCCGCTTCGCCGCCGACCCAGAGGGCGAGCTTGCCTGTCGCGGCACCGCGCGGGCCGCCGCTCACCGGCGCGTCGAGCATATGCGCACCCCGCTCGGCGAAGGTAGTGTGGATGCGGCGCACGACCGCGGGCGCATTGGTCGAGAGGTCGAAATAGACCGCGCCCGGGCGCATCCCGTGGAGGAGTCCGTCGCCGCCGAGCGCTACGGCACTCACTTCCGGCGGGCCGGGCAGCGAGGTGAAGACCACCTCGGCCGCCTCGGCAACTGCGCGCGGGGTCGCGGCCCACGCCGCCCCCGCGGCAATGTGCGGCTCGGCCGCATCGCGCCTTACGTCATGGACCACGAGGGCATGGCCGGCCTTGCGGAGATTGGCCGCCATGCTGGCACCCATGGTGCCGAGCCCGATAAAGCCGACCTGCATCGCTCCCTCCCTTGCACCCCGACCGCACCTATTTCTGTTTCTCGAAGACCTCTTTTGACAAGGTCGCGGCCGACATCGCCGTCGGCCAGCCCGAGTAGAACGCCAGGTGCGTGATGAGCTCGATGATCTCGGCCTCTGTGACCCCGTTGTAGAGCGCACGCACGAGATGGCCGCGGAGCTGCTCGGGGCGGTAGAGCGCCACGAGGGCGGCGAGGGTGATGAGGCTGCGGTCGCGCTTGGAGAGGCCAGGACGCTCCCACACGTCGCCGTAGAGGACCTTCTCGGTAAGCTCGACGAGCTTCGGCGCATGTGCGCGGAGATTGTCGCGCGTCGCAGTCGACGGGGGTGTCGGCATGGTGCCTCCTCGAGATGACGCAGGCGTTGCGGGGTCTTGGACGCCGCCCATAGTAGCGCGCGGCCGCGCGGGCGGTCCACCGGCGGGGCGGCTCAGGACCTGGTGTGCTCGGCAAGGGCGGCGTCCTCGACGTGGATGCGGTAGCTGGTGAGGAGGAGGTTGAGGAGCGAGAAGACGAGGGCCGTCCGCCAGGCCCCGAAAGCGAGCGGCAACACGGCGATCTCCGCAACCACGATCGCGTAATTGGGATGGCGCAGGAGGCGATAGGGTCCGTGCCGCACGAGCGGTGCACCCGGCAAGATCACGATTCGCGTCGTCCAGCGGCGGCCGAGGCTCGCCATCACCCAAACGCGCGCGAGGATCAGCAGGCCGTAAAGCCATATGAGCGGCCAGACGACCGGCTGATCCGGCGCTACCGCGAGCAGGATCGTCCCGAGCCAGGCCGCGTGCAGGGCGATGAAGAGGGGATAATGCCCGCGGCCGTGCTCGACCGCACCTGCGGCCAAGAGGCGTTTCGTGTTGCGCGCGGCAATCGCGAGCTCGGCGAGCCGCTCGCAGACGATCAGGGCAAGGATGACGTAGAGCGGGCTCATGACGAACGACTCGCGCCAGCGGAGCATTCTTATAGGGCCGAGGAGCGCACGCTTCCAGCCCGCGCGCTCCGGTGCACGGAGATGTGAGCTTATCCCAGCCGCGATTAATGCCGAGTGCGGCGATTTTTTCCTTGTCGGTAACAGGGCGCACGCTCAAAGTGACAAAGGACGTCATCGAGGCGAACGATGGTGCGGTTGCTCGTCCTTGCGTTCATGGTCGTTGCGGGCCTGATGACCTTTACCGGGCCCGGCATCGCGGCCCCCTGCGACGTCGAGATGCTGAAGGTGGAGTCGCGGCTGCAGCGCGTCCTCGAGCCGGAGCGGCGTCAGGCGATCGAGACGCTCCTCGATGAAGCGAAACGAGCCCTCATGTTGCACGAGCCCGATCGCTGCATGACGGACGTCAACAAGGCGAAGCGGGCGCTGCGTATGAAGTGAGCCGGGCCGCGGCGCAGAAGGGCGGAGCGAGGAAATGCGGGAGGAGCTGCCGCAACCGGCGCCCGGCGGTTCGGAGGACGAGAGTCCGGAGCCGGTGCGGCCGATCACCTTTATGGGGCGGATGCGCGCCTATTTCCTCGCCGGCGTGCTGGTGGTGGCGCCCATCAGCATCACCTTCTACATCGCCTATCTTCTGCTCGACTTCGTCGACTCGCATGTGACGCCGCTTATCCCGGCGCATTACAACCCCAACAATTACCTGCCCTTCGGCATCCCGGGGCTCGGCCTCGTCATCCTTCTCGTCGTCATCACGCTCATCGGCGCCACTACGGCAGGCTACCTCGGCCGCGTCTTCGTGCGGCTCTCGGAGATGCTGCTCAAGCGCATGCCGGTCATCCGCGGCATCTACGGTGCAGTGAAGCAGCTCGTCGAGGCGGTCTTCTCGCAGAAGGCCAACGCCTTCCGCCAGGTCGTGCTGCTCGAGTGGCCGCACGCCGGGAGCTGGACGATCGGCTTCGTCACCGGCAAAGTGGCGACCGAGGTTCAAGCCCTGCTCCCCAAGGAACTCGTCAGCGTCATGGTGCCGACGACGCCCAACCCCACGGGGGGCTACATCGTCTTCGTGCCGCGCGCCAAGGTCATCCCGCTCGAGATGAGCGTGGATGCGGCGATGAAGATGATTCTCTCGAGCGGCATCGTCGTCCCGCCCGACCCGGCGGCACGCGCGCGTGGGACCAAGCTCGAGGTACCCTAAGGCGCCGATCTGGCATCGCCGCGGGCGCTGCGATATCCTCCTCCGCCATGGAAGACCCCTACAAGCTGCTCGGCGTGGAACGCACCGCCTCCGACGAGGCGATCCGGGGCGCCTATCGCAAGCTCGCCAAGCGCCACCATCCCGACCTCAACCCCGGCAAGAAGGAGGCGGAGGAGCGCTTCAAAGCCATTTCCGGTGCGTACGAGCTGCTCTCCGACAAGGAGAAGCGCGCGCGCTTCGACCGCGGCGAGATCGACGCGAGCGGGGCCGAGCGGCCGCAGGCGCGCCGCTTCTACCGCGACTTCGGCGACGCCGGCGGACGCGACAAATATCACGCGCAGTCCTTCTCGCCCGACGATCTCGAGAGCATCTTCGGGGCCGCCTTCCGCGACCGCTTTGGGCACGGCTTTGCCGCCCGCGGTGCCGACGCGCATTATGCGCTCGTGGTCGATTTTCTCGAGGCCGCTCTGGGCGGAGTGCGCCGCCTGGCCCTCCCCGACGGCCGCACGCTCGACGTCACCATCCCCGCCGGGCTCAAGGACGGCCAAGTCCTCCGTCTCAAGGGCCAGGGGCTTCCCGGCACGGGCGAGGCCCCGCCGGGCGACGCGCTCATCGAGGTCAGCGTCGCCCCCCATCCGCTCTTCCGCCGCGAGGGCGACGACGTGGTGATCGAGCTGCCGGTGACGCTCAAGGAGGCGGTGCTGGGGGCCAAGGTTGCCGTGCCGACGATCAAGGGCCCGGTGACGCTTGCCATCCCGCCCAACTCGTCGAGCGGGTCGCGCCTGCGCCTGAAGGGGAGGGGCATTCTCGGGGCGCACCAATACGTCGTCCTCAAGCTCGTCCTGCCGCACGAGGCCGAGCCCGAGCTCGCCGACTTCCTGCGCGGCTGGCAGCCGCGCCATCCCTTCGACCCGCGCAAGGGCATGAGGACGACATGATGCGGCTCGAGGCGATCGCCGGCCTCTTTCCCGATCTCGAGATGGTCGAGCTCACCACCTGGGTCGAGCGGCGCTGGGTCGAGCCCGAGCCGGCCGGCGACGGGGGCTGGGTTTTCCATGAGATCGACGTGGCGCGCGTGCGCCTCATCTACGACCTGCGGCGCGAGCTCGAGGTGGCGGAGGAGACAGTGCCCTTGGTGCTCTCGCTCCTCGATCAGCTCTACGACATGCGCGCCACCCTCAAAGGAGTCATGCGCGCCCTCGAGCGCCAGCCGCCCGCGGTCAAGGCCGCCGTCGTCGCCGCCCTCGAGCAACGCGCAGACAAGGACGCGGGGTAGCGCGAATAGCTCCCCTCCCGCAACCGGGAAAGGGGATTTGCACATCGCCGCCGCGCTCCATCATGGCGGCAGGCTACAGCCTCTCCTCGCCGGGCAACAGCAGGTTGCGCGGCGGCACGGGCGAGGATTGCACGAGCGACGTCGTCGTCTGCCCGTAGGCGAGGAAGCGGTCGAGCACGCGATCGAGCTCGTCGAGGGCGGCGATGTGGAGCTTGAGGATGAAGCAATCCTCGCCGGTGATGCGGTGGCATTCGACCACCTGCGGCATGTCCGCGGCGAGCTCGGCGATCTTGGCGAGCTTGCCGGGCATCGGGCGGACGCGCACGAAGATGGCGATCGGATAGCCGAGAGCCGAGGGTGCGATCTCCAGGCGATAGCCGAGGATGACGCCGGCCTCCTCGAGGCGCGCTATGCGCTCGCGGACCGCCGGGGCCGACATGCCGACGCGGCGCGCCAAGGCGGAGACGCTGATGCGCGGATCCGCTCTGAGGTGGCGCAAGAGCTCGACGTTGCGCGGGTCCGCGAGCAGATCCGACATTCGAAGGCGCAATTTGCATTTTCCTTTCGATTCGAAGGTAAATACACCATAAACCCTTGAGATAGTCATTCACAAGGGCCGTTTCTGGTGCGAATCTTCGACGGCCATGGAGGCCCGATCCGAGTTTTCCTCAACCGGCGTGGCCGCGCCCCGCCGCGTCGCCCTACCGCCGCACGTCTATTTCCTCGTGAGTGCCGTCTTCCATTATCTCGGGCCGGCCTTCGCGGTGCTGCTTTTCGCGGCGATCGCACCCCTCGGCGTTGCTTGGTTGAGGATCGCGAGTGCGGGGCTGGTCTTTGCGATCTGGCGCCGGCCGTGGCGCTATTTCCGCACTGCCGATCGCCGGACGCGGTACCGCATCCTCATGTTGGGCGGCGTGCTCGCCCTGATGAACGCTTGCTTCTATCTGGCGATCGCGCGCCTGCCGCTCGGCACCGTGGGGGCGATCGAGTTCCTGGGGCCGATCGGGCTCGCGGCCCTCGGCATGCGGACGGGGCGCAACCTGAGCGCCCTCGGCCTTGCCGCTCTGGGCGTCTACGTGTTGACCGACGTGCGCCTGGCGGGCGAGCCGCTCGGCTTCGCCTTTGCCTTCGCGAACATGGCGCTTTTCGCACTTTATGTGGTGCTCGGCCATCGCATCGCCGGCGACGGCGGTAGAGAAGGCATCGACCGCCTCGGTGCCGCGATGCTGGTGGCGTTGGTGGCGGCCCTTCCCCTCGGGATCGGGGATGCGGTCCCGGCCTTCACGCACCCGCTTCTCCTGGCGGCCGCGTTCGGAGTCGGGATTTCCTCATCGGTCATCCCTTATGTTTGCGATCAGCTTGCCATGGCGCGCCTGCCGCGCGCGACCTTCGCCCTGCTGCTCTCCCTCCTGCCGGCGACCGCCAGCGTGATCGGCATTCTCGTGCTGCGCCAGATACCTTCGAACGCGGAGCTCTTGGGGATAGCACTCGTCGTCGCCGGCGTGGCGCTTCATCGCGAGGCGTCAGCCCGACCTTAGATACCTGATCGCCGCGTCCCGCTCGAAAAGGTAGAGGAGCGTGCGGATGGCCTCGCCGCGCGCGCTCGCGAGCTCGGGATCGCGCTCGAGGACGAGGCGCGCGTCGTCGCGCGCGGCGGCGAGGAGGTCCTGGTGGACCGCGAGGTCGGCCAGCCGGAAGTCCGGGAGCCCGCTCTGGCGCGTGCCGAGGAGCTCGCCGGGCCCGCGCAGGCGGAAGTCCTCCTCGGCGATGCGGAAGCCGTCGTCGGTCTCGCGCAGGATGGCGAGGCGCGCGCGCGCGGTCGCCCCGAGCGGGGTGGCGTAGAGGAGAAGGCAGGTCGAGGCCTCGCGGCCGCGTCCGATGCGGCCGCGCAGCTGGTGGAGCTGGGCGAGGCCGAAGCGCTCGGCATGCTCGATCACCATAACGCTCGCCTCGGGCACGTCGACGCCGACCTCGATCACCGTGGTGGCGACGAGGACCTGCAACGGTCCGCCCTGGAAGGCCGCCATCACCTTGTCCTTCTCGCTGCCCTTCATGCGCCCGTGCACGAGGCCGACCCGGCTTGGAAAGAGGCCCGCGAGATGCTCGTAGCGCTCGGTCGCGGCGGCGAGATCGATCGCCTCCGATTCCTCGACGAGCGGGCAAACCCAATAGACCTTGGCCCCCTTGGCCAGCGCGCGCTTCAAGGCCGCGATCACTTCCTCGAGGCGGGAGAGGGTCAGCGTGCGGGTGTCGATCGGCTTGCGCCCGGCCGGCTTCTCGGTGAGGCGCGAGACGTCCATGTCGCCGTAGGCCGCGAGCACGAGGGTGCGCGGGATGGGAGTTGCGGTCATCACCAGCATGTCGATGGCGCGCCCCTTGGCGGCGAGCAGCAGGCGCTGGTGCACGCCGAAGCGGTGCTGCTCGTCGACCACCGCGATGGCGATGTTCTTGAACGCGACCTCCTCCTGGAAGAGCGCGTGGGTGCCGATGGCGATGTCGATGGTCCCCTCCCTGAGGCCGGCAAGGACCACCTCGCGGGGCTTGCCTTTGTCGCGCCCGGTCAAGAGAGCCACGCGCACGCCCGCGGCCCGGGCGAGGGGTGCTATGGTCTGGAAATGCTGGCGTGCCAGGATCTCGGTCGGCGCCATCAGCACACCTTGCATCCCGGCCTCGACGACATTGACGAGGGCGAGGAGGGCGACGATCGTCTTGCCGCTGCCGACGTCGCCCTGCAGCAGGCGCAGCATGCGCGTCTCGCCGGCCATGTCGGCGAGGATGTCGCGGACGGCGTCCTTCTGCGAGCGGGTCAGGACAAAGGGGAGGGCGGCAATCACCTTCGCGCGCAGATGCCCGTCGCCCTTGATCGGCCGCCCGGAGAGCCGGCGCTGGTGCGCGCGCACGAGGGCGACCGCGAGCTGGTTGGCGAAGAGCTCGTCATAGGCAAGCCGCGCGCGCGGTTTCGCGAGCGGGTCGAGGTCGGCCTCGCCTTCGGGCGCATGGGCCTTGACGAGCGACTGGTGCCAGCTCGCCCAGCCCTGCTGCGCGCGATAGGCCGGATCGACCCATTCGGGCAGCTCCGGCGCGCGCTCGAGGGCCGCACGCACCGTCTTCCCCATGAGCTTCAAGGTGAGGCCGGCGGTCAGCGGATAGACCGGCTCGACGCCCTTCAGGCTTTCGAGCTCGGCGAGCGTGCCGATATGGTCGGGGTGGGTGATCTGGAGGCGGTCGCGGAAGCGCTCGAGCCGGCCGCTCACCACCCTCACTTCGCCGACCGGCAGCACTTTCTCGAGATAGTCGCGCCGGGCGTGGAAGAAGACGAGGAAGAGGAACCCGGTCTCGTCGCGGCAGCGCACGCGGTAGGGCAGGCGGGGATTGCCGGGCGGCTCATGGCCGTCGACGGTGAGGACGAGGGTCGCGATCTTGCCCACTTCCGCCGCGCCGACCTTGGGGGCGTAGCGCCGGTCGATGATGCCGCTCGGCAGGTGCCAGAGGAGGCCCACCAGGTTGCCGCAGCCGAGGCGCTCGTAGAGCTTGCCCAGGCGCGGGCCCACGCCTGCGAGCGAGGTGGCCGGGGCAAACAGCGGGTAGAGGATTTGCGGTCGCATCGGCGATGGGCGCACTGCTCAGGTCGTTGCTGACAGAAGCCACTCGAGGCCTTATATCCTACACGCCGCCGATCCCGGATGAGAGTATGCCCGAGCCCCGCGCCCCGCGCCTGAAGCGCCTCTATTTTCGCAGCTGGCACCGGGGGACCCGCGAGATGGACTTGCTGCTCGGCCGCTTCGCCGAGCGCTGTCTCGATCAGCTGAGCGAGGCCGAGCTCGGCCAGTACGAAGCCCTGCTCGAGGCCGCCGATCCGGATCTCTACGGCTGGATTTTGGGCGAGGCCGCGATACCGGAGCGCTTCGACACGGCCGTCCTGAAGCGTATTAAAAACTTTAAGATTTCTGACTTAACAAATTGATATTTCTACGCTCATGCTGACAGAGCCCGGCAAACTCACGATCGCGGGCGCCCCGGAAGGGGTCGACGCGCTTGTCCTTGGCGAGCTTGCCGAGGGCAGGCCCGGGCGGCAATTCCTGCATGTGGCACGCGACGATGCCGCCATGGGCCGAATGGCCGAGTCGCTCGCCTTTTTCGCCTCCGGCCTCGAGGTGCTGACCCTGCCGGCGTGGGACTGCCTGCCCTACGACCGCGTCTCGCCCAACCCGGAGATCGTGAGCCGGCGCATCGCTACCCTCACCGAGCTTGCGCGCGCGCCGCGGCCCGCGGCGAGTCGCATCGTCGTCACCACCGTGAATGCACTCCTGCAGAAGGTGCCGCCGGCCGCCGTTTTCAGGGATGCCGTCTTTCGCGTCGCGCTCGGCGGGCGTCTCGTACATGGGGAGCTGACCCATTTCGTCGCGCGCAACGGCTATCGCCGCGCCGAGACGGTGCGCGAGCCGGGCGAGTATGCGTTGCGCGGCGGCATCATCGACGTCTATCCGCCGGGGAGCAGCGAGCCCGTCCGCCTCGATCTTTTCGGCGACGAGGTCGAGCGCATCCGCACGTTCGACCCGCTCACCCAGCGCACCACGGGAAGCCTCGACCGGCTCGAGCTCAAGGCGATGAGCGAGGTTCTCCTCGACGAGGCGGCGGTCGAGCGCTTCCGCATGCGCTACCGCGAGCTCTTCGGCACCGTGCGCGAGGGCGACCCGCTCTATGAGGCGATCAGTGCGGGGCGCGCGCATATCGGCATGGAGCACTGGCTGCCGCTCTTCTACGACGAGCTCGAAACCATCCTCGATCAAGTCCCGGGCGCCGCGGTGACCTTCGACCCGCAGGCCGACGGGGCGATCGCGACGCGGCTCGAGACCATCCAGGAGTTCTATGCCGCGCGCAAGAGCCTGGCCGACGCCGATCGCGCAACGCTCTATTTTCCGGTGCCGCCCGAAACGCTGTTCCTCGACCGGCCCGCCCTCGATGCCGCCCTGGCGGCACGGGCGGTCGGCAGCTTTTCGCCCTTCAAGGCGCCGGCGGGTGCGGGCACGGTCGACGCGGGCGGCCGGGCGGCCCGCGATTTCGCCGATGCCCGCGCGCAGCCCGAGATCAATCTCTTCGATGCGGTGCGCGCGCATATCGCGGCCGAGCAGCGTGCCGGCCGCCGCGTCGTCGTCGCCGGTTACAGTCCCGGTGCCCGCGACCGCTTGGGCACGCTTCTCGGCGAGCACGGCGTGAGCAACGCGGCAACCTTGTCCGATTGGCGCGTGCGAGACACCTTGCCGCCCGATCAGGTGGGACT
>DATJAC010000308.1:0-12825 GCA_035516655.1 Alphaproteobacteria bacterium
GGGACGGGCCGCGATCACGGCACGCCAGTCCGTCACCCCCTGGCCCGGACTCCGTGCCGCCAGGAGCAGCGCTTCCGCGCGGGCCAGATCGACGTCCGCCGCATGGGTCACGGTGTTGCCGCTCGCCACAGCCGCGAGGGCGCGCTTCTGCCCGATCAGTCCGCAGCCGACGATGCCGACGCGCATGTTGGTCCCCTGCCCGGCCATCAGCGCCTCGCGACCGCGCTCTCGCTCATGGCGCGGGTGCCCCGCACGGGACCGTCATGGACGGCCGCCAGCACCGCGAGCGTGCTGAGCGCATAGCGCCGCCAGGAGAAGAGCTTCACCTGCTCGAAGCCGCGCGCGATGAGGCCCGCGCGGAGCGGGGCGTCAGTCACGATGCGGTGCATCGCCTCGGCCCAGCGCTCGACGTCGAGCGGGGGCAGGCAGAGTCCCGCGTCCCCCGCGATCTCGGGCAGGCTCGTCGCATCGGCGCAGAGCACCGGCGTACCGCACGCCATCGCCTCGACCACGGGCATGCCGAAACCTTCGAAGCGGGACGGGAACACCAGGGCTGCAGCACCATGATAAAGCCGCGGCATATCCTCGCGCCGCACATAACCCGGGAAGCGCACCTGCTCCTGCAAGCCGAGCTCCGCCACCAGGCGGACGAGCTCTCCGTGCGCCTCGCGCTCCCCGCCCGTGCAGGCGAGCACCATGCGCACGCCGTAGCGCTCGCGCAGGCGCGCCAGCGCCCGGATCGCGGTCACGTGGTTCTTGTGGGGCCAGGTGTGCGCGGGGAAGAAGAAGTAGGAGCCCGGCCTCAGCCCGTAGCGATGCTCGAGGAATACTGCGATCCGCACCTCGGAGCCCGGTGCCGCCGGCCGGAAATCGGCGTCGGCGGCGAGGTGCGTCACGGAAATGCGGTCGGCCTCGATGCCGAGACGCTCGACCAGCGTCTGGCGGGTGTGGTCGGACATGGCGCAGATATGCTCCGCCCGCTCCATCGTCTGGTCGAACAATCGGCTGCGCTCGGCCAATGCCTCGGGAGAAAAGAACTCCGGACAGAACTCGTGCTGGATGTCGGGGACCGACACGACGTGGCGCAGCTCCCACAGATCGGGATTGATGTAGCCGGGAAAGGAATAGGCGAGATCGGCGTCGAGGCGATGCAGGTCGCCGAGCGCCCAGCGGTCGGGCCAGTGCCGGGAGCTGCCGCCGAGGGCTGCCCCCAGGCGCCGGCCGACGGCACGTCCGGCACGCCGCAGGTCGGCCGCCGGCGAGCTGCGATGGACGATGCGGTAATTCGGGCGGCCCCGCAAATCGAAGTCTCCGGTGCATTCCGGCGGCAGAATGAGGGTGTAGCGGTTGACGCGGTCGATCTCGAGCAGACATCCGACGAATGCCCGCGCCTGCTGCTCGATGCCGCCGGCACTTCCCGGGTTCATCCAGCGCATGTCGATGCAGATGCGCATCGGGCCGCGCGGCCCGGCGGAGGCCTTCGCGGTCACGGCCGCGACCGCGGCGCGGTAGCGCTTGCCCACCTCGGCTGGCGCGTGCCGGCGCACGCTCGCAAGACCGCCCGCGACGAGGGCTGCTTGCCGCTCGGGCTGCTCCAGGAGCTCGTCCACCTTGGCGGCAAAATCGTCGGCGCTGTCGGCGATCAGAAGATCGCGCCCGTGGGCTGTGGCGAGCCCCTCCGCACCTATCGTGGTCGAAACCACGGGACGGGCCGATGCCCAGGCCTCGAGAATCTTGTTGCGGGCACCGCTGCCCACGCGCAGGGGCACGGCCACGACGCTGGCACCCCGGAAGAAGGGACGCATGTCCGCGACCTCTCCCGTCACGCTGATGCCATCGCGGCCGTCGAGGGCCGTGATCTCGGGTGGAGGCAGCATGCCGGCGATGACGAGGTGCGCCTCGGGGTGGGCCTTGCGGATGCGGGGGAAGATCGCGCGCGCGAGCCACAGCGCCCCATCGATGTTCGGCGGATGGTTCATCACGCCGGGGAAGAGTACTGTGGGAGCATTGGGTTTGGCCTCCGGCGGCGGATTCGGCCGGTAGTAGTCCAGATCGACCGGCAACGGAACGATCGCGGGAGCCGCGATTCCGAACCAGCGCTCGACAAGCTTGGCGTCGACTTCGGTCAGGCAGATGACGCTCGCGAAGCGGGGGAGGTAGCGACCCTCGTAGATGCGATATTTGAAGGCCGTGACCAGCGCGCGGAACTTCCTTGTCAGCCGGCCTGCGACCTCGGCGTGCCGGTGCCATATCATGGTCCGGATGTCGTGCAACGCGATCACGGCCGGCGTATGGGCGGGCAGCCAATCGAGCCACTCGGCAAAGGACGACTGAATGATCACGAACGCATCCCAGCGGCGTTCGGCGAGCGCGCGGCGGAGCGGCCCCGCCATGTTGGCCAGCGTACGGCGGGCGTTGTAGACCTCCGACGGGCGCGGCAGGAAGAGCGAGGCGAAGCCATAGGTGCCGCGCAAGAGTGCGCGTATCCGCGGATGGGTCTTGGCGTGCGGCAACAATTGCGTCGCCGCGGCAGCTTCGGCCATCGCCGCCACACCGGCACCGCCCATCGGCTCGGCGACATACACGCTTATGCCGTGAGATTCGAGGCGGCGGACGTCAGCCCAATCGGCCTGCTTGGCGAGTTGCGTCACCAGGCCGACGGTGAAGCCCTCGCTCAAGCCGATCGTGTTGCAGAACTCGTGCGCCTTCACGCCGTAGCGCGGCAGGTCCGGGTTGATCACCAGGACCGACGGCCGCAGCACCGACCCGCCGCGCGGGCTCATCGGCGCCCGACCCGGGTGGGTGTCGCCCCTGCCGCGCGGTCCTGCCCGAGCATTATCTGTCCGATCGCCGTGAGGGCTGTTCGCCCCGCCGGCAGCCACTCGTGGGCACCGGCCTGCTGCCAGGCGAGCCGAGCCATCTCCGCCGCATACCAGGTGCGCGCCGCGCGCCGCAGACCGCGAGGGAGACCCGAGGTCGCCATGAGGTGACGGGCGAGATCGAGGTATTCATCGAGGAGTGCCCGGTTGCCCCGGCTGTCGTCGTTGATGGTGAGCGATTGGCCATGGAGCCGGTATTGGTAGACGAGCGGGGCGAGCGGTACCGTCTTCATGCCGAGCACCAGCGAGCGGATGAGGAACTCGCGGTCGGCGGCGAGCCGGTAGTGCGTGTCGTATTCGCCGGCCCGCGCGTACCAACTGCGGCGGAAGAAGCGCGCATTGGTGATCGGAACGCCCCGTGTGAGTGCCCGCCAGTCGAGCCGCTTGATGCGCGCGTCCTCGATGCTGCGCGCCACCTCCCAGCTTCCGCCCGCCGAGCGACGGACCACGACGGCACCGCCGCAGGCGGCATCGGCAGCCGGGTTCTCGGCGAGTGCCGCCGCGGCGGCCGCAAGCGCCCCCGGCAGATAGATGTCATCGCTGTTGAGATGGCCGATGATCTCGCCCTTCGCCAGCCGCAGACCCTTGTTGACCGCGTCGTAGAGACCGCGGTCGGGCTCGCTCTGCCAGCGGATGCCCGCAGTGCCCCGCAGCAGCTCGACCGTGCCGTCCGTCGAGCCGCCGTCGATCACGATATGCTCGACCTCGGCGTAGTCCTGTGCTTGCACCGAGGCAAGAGCCTCACCGATCATGGCGGCGCGATTGAGCACCGGCGTGATGATCGAGATGCGGGGGCGTGCCGCCATTCCGCGGCTCCCGTCAGGGTTTCGCCGCCGCGCCCGGCAGCGGCGTCAAGCCGCGGTAGCGCCAAGCCAGCGGACGAAAGTCGCGATTGCGGCGGAACCAGTGGGGGACGTACCAGCGATCGGCGATGACCTCGATCACGACCGGAGCAGTGCCTCTCTGAGGCAACGGAAGATCGACGGCGAACGGCCCGTCGGCGGTGATGGGGAGCTCGCGGGTGATCCCGCCGTCGACCCGGATCGTGAGCGTGAGCGGCCCCGGGAACCAGGCGAGATCCGCCTCACCCGACAGACGCAATGCCTCGGCACTGGCGGGCGGGTCCGCCACCAGGACGAGCCGCGGGCCGGCCCAGCCGTCCTTCCAGGCGGCGGTGTTGGCCATGTAGGCGAGCGTCTGCGGCGAGGGTGCTCTGGCGAGATCCTCGGGTCGGCCGATCTGGACGCCGGCCGCCGCCGCCGCGCGCTCGAGGCGCCGCGCGATGAGGGCCTTGGCATAGGCCGCCGCCCGCGCCCGGAACGGCGGATAGATCGCCACGTAGAACGCGATCCCCGGCACGAGCGCTACCCCCGCGATGCCGAGAAGAGCGGCGCGGGGCCAGTTTCCCGCCTCGCGCGCCGCCGCGGCGCGACGCAGAAGCGCGCGGCCGCGCCCGACCCGGTCGATGCGGTAGCGCAGAAGCGAGAGCGTGAGACGCCAGCGCATGAGCGACCACCACGGCCCCCAATGGCGCCGGCTCGCCGCGATCGAGCGCTCGAGCCGGGTGCGATCGTCGTGGGCGGCGCTCTTGGAGGCAGGGTGGAGGCGGAAATTGGCGTAGACGCGGGCGACGGGATGGAGGGCGAAATGCCGGCTCATGCGGCAGAAGAATTCGTAGTCGAGCACCAGCTGCTCGTTCACGTCGAGCGGCCCCGTGCGCTCCCAGGCCGCGCGCGTCCAGAAGATCGCCGGCTGCGGCAGCCAATGGCCGAGCCAGATCGCCAACACCCGCTCGTGATCGATGAAGGCCGAGGGGTGCTCGATGCCGAGAAAGCGGTCGTTCTCGTCGATGAAGCGGCAGCGCCCCATCACCACGTGGCGCCCCGACGCCGCGTCGATCTCGTGTGCGACGCTCGCGAGTGCGCCCGGCTCGAGCGTATCGTCCGCGTTGAGGAAGGCCAGGATGTCGCCGCTCGCGCGCGCGAAGCCCTTGTTGATGGCATCGGACTGGCCGCGGTCGGCCTCGCGAATGACGATGAGGTGCCCGAAGCGGGCAAGGATCGCGGGCGTGTCGTCGCTCGAGAGTCCGTCGACGACGATATGCTCGAGATTGGGATAATCCTGGTCGAGCACGCTCCGGATGGTGCGCTCGATGAAAGCCCCCTGATTGAGCGAGGGGGTCACGATCGAGATCCGCGGCCAGCCGCCGGGCCTTCTCTCCCGCAGCTTAGCTTCGGCCGAACCTGCCGGGCCCGCGCCTTGCGCTGTGGACATCACCGTCATGTCGAAGGTTGCAATTCCAGCCAAAGTGCTTCGGCCGACCTCAGCCGCCCGCAGCCGCCCGTCTGTCGCCCGACGCCGGATACTCGGCGCGCCGGCGCGCCATCTCCGCATCGAGCAGGCGGTCGACGAGTGCAGGCATCGTGGTTTCGGCATGCCAGCCGAGCAGCCGCTCGGCCTTCGTCGGATTGCCCACGCTCACGCGGATGTCGGAGGGACGCTTGAGCTCGGGGTCGATCGCGACGTAACGGCGCCAGTCGAGGCCGAAATAGCCGAACGCCTGGCGCACGAAGTCCTCGAGCGTGCTGAGCCTGCCCGTCGCGATGACGAAATCCTCGGGGCGGTCGAACTCGAGCATGCGCGCCATCGCCTCGACATATTCCGGGGCCCAGCCCCAATCGCGGGCGATGTCGAGCTCGCCGAGACTGAGATGCTCGGCAACGCCTTGGGCGATGTCGGCAGCGCCGCTCACGATCTTCTGGGTCACGTAGCGCATCGGGCGCAGCGGCGACTCGTGATTGAAGAGCACCCCCGAGCAGGCGAAAAGGTCGTAGGACTCCCGGTAGTTGGCCACCGCCCAGAAGGCCGCCGCCTTGCCGACGCCGTAGGGGCTGCGTGGCCGGAACGGCGTTTCCTCGTTCGCCGGCTCCCGCTCGGTGTTGCCGAAGCATTCGCTCGAGGAGGCGTTGTAGAAGCGCGCCTCGAGGGCCAGGGTGCGGATCGCCTCGAGGATATTGAGCGTGCCGCCGATGATGCTGTCGAGCGTCTCGATCGGCTGATCGAAGGAGAGGCCGACCGAGGATTGGCTCGCGAGATTGAAGATGCGCGTCGGCCGCACTTTGCTGATCACCTGCAGCACGCTGCGGAAGTCGCTCGGCACCGCCGAATGGAGATGCACCCGCTCGCCGATACCGAGGCGATGGAGATTGGCGAAGCTCGCCATCTCGCGGTCGCGCGAGGTACCGTGCACGGCGACGCCGCGCTCGAGGAGGAGACGCGCCAAGTAAGCGCCGTCCTGGCCGGAGATCCCGAATATGAGGGCGATGTCCGCGGCCACCGTCAGCGCACCTCGCCGATGCGGGCAACGTCCCGCATGGGCGCCACCACGCCGCCGTTCGAAACCCCGCGCCTCTCCTCGGCAAGGGCGCGCACGTCGGACTCGACCATCTCCCGCACCAGCTCGGGAAAGCTCACGCTGTGGCGCCAGCCGAGCTTGGCGCGCGCCTTGGCAGGGTCGCCGACCAAGAGATCGACCTCGGTCGGCCGGAAATAGGTCGGGTCGACGCGCACCAGCTCGGCCCCGCTCTGCGCATCGATGCCGCGCTCGTCGACCCCCTTGCCGCGCCACACGATCTTGCGCCCGACATGGCCGAAGGCGAGCTCCACGAATTCGCGCACCGCATGCGTCTCGCCGGTCGCCAGCACATAGTCGTCGGCGGTCGGCTGCTGCAGCATGCGCCACATACCGTCCACATAGTCGCGGGCGTGGCCCCAATCGCGCCTGGCGTCGAGATTGCCGAGGTAGAGCACGGCTTGCAGGCCGGCGTCGATGGCAGCGACGGCGCGCGTGATCTTGCGGGTGACGAAGGTCTCGCCGCGCGTCGGTCCCTCGTGGTTGAAGAGGATGCCGTTCGACGCGTGCATCCCGTAGGCCTCGCGATAATTGACGGTGATCCAGTAGGCATAGAGCTTGGCGGCACCGTAGGGACTGCGCGGATAGAAGGGCGTCGTCTCCCGCTGCGGCACCTCCTGGGCCTTGCCGTAAAGCTCGGAGGTCGAGGCTTGGTAGAAGCGGACCGTCTTCTCCAGGCCCAGGATGCGGATCGCCTCCAAGAGGCGCAAGGTGCCGAGGCCGTCGGCATTGGCGGTGTACTCGGGCGTCTCGAAGCTGACGTGAACGTGGCTCTGCGCCGCGAGATTGTAGATCTCGGCCGGTTGGGTCTCCTGCACGAGGCGAATGAGGTTGGTCGAATCGGTGAGGTCGCCGTAATGCAGGAAGAAGGCGACGTCTTTCTCGTGGCGATCCTGATAGAGGTGCTCGACGCGGCCGGTGTTGAACGAGGACGCCCTGCGCTTGATGCCGTGGACGACATAGCCCTTGCTCAGCAGAAGCGCTGCCAGATAGGCGCCGTCCTGACCGGTGACACCGGTGATCAAGGCAACTTTCCGCACCTCGCTTGTTCCCCATCTCCCTGCTGGCGTGGCCGCCGGGGGCGGGGCCGGGACGGCTCCTCGCCCACCCTGCCGCTCAACCGCGGCGAACGGCTTTTCTCGCGGCGCGAGAAGGCCATAGATAGCCTTAAACGGCAGGCGGAGGAAGCCCGAAATGGCCCTGCTGCGAGCCCGCGGCGGCGGCGCGGCAGGCGTCAGGCGGCGCTGGTGGCCTTGAGCTTCGGCACGAGCTGATAGCCGGCGGCGTGGGCGTCGCGATAGAACATCTGGACCGTCTCCAGCGAATACTGGGTCAAGTCCTTGCCCACGAGCGACAATTTGGCGAGCACGTCCTTCGTCGCCGTGATGATGTGGCAGCCCACCTCTTCGGCCTGGAAGACGTTCAAGAGCTCGCGCGGGCTCGCCCACAGCAATTCGGCCCGCGGGCGATCGCGGAGGATGCCCACGCACTCGCGCATGAGCGGCATCGGATCGACGCCGCTGTCGGCGATGCGACCGGCGAAGACCGAGACGATGCTCGGCGTCTTGGCGGCCAGTGCGGCACCCACCTCGCGCACCTGCGCCGGGGTCAGGATCGCCGTCACGTTGAGCGGGATTCCTTCGGCCGACAGCTTGCGGATGAGGCCCGCGCTGCTGACGCCCTTGGTGTTGGTGACGGGGATCTTCACGTAGGTGTTGCCGCCCCACGTGTGGATCTCGCGCGCCTCCCGCTCCATGGTCTCGAAATCGTCGGAGAAGACCTCGAAGGAAATGGAGCGCTCGCCGACGGCCGCGATCGCCTCCTTGGCAAAGGCCGCGTAATCGGTAATGCCAGCCTTGCGCATGAGAGTCGGATTGGTGGTGAAGCCCTTGATCAAGGGATTGGACGCCACCGCCTCCTTCATCGCCGGCAGCTCGGCGCCGTCGAGAAAAAGCCTTATGCGCAGCGAGTCGACCTTCGGCATGTCACGAGTCCTCTGGAATTTCGGCGTGCTCCGCCGCAAGCAGCCTTGTAGCGCAAATCACACCCCCTCACAAGCCGCTAGCCGGTGGCGGCGTCCTCGCGCAGGATGACGGCCGCGGCCTCGCCGAGATCGGCGGCGCGGAAGTCGGGACTCGAGCCGGACGCACGCTCTCCCGCGTGCGGATTGGCGACGAGGATCGTGCGCGCGCCCGCGGCACGGCCGCATGCCATGTCGGTGTCCTGGTCGCCCACCATCCAGGAGCGGGGGACCTCGATGTCGTAGCGCGCCGCCGCGACGAGGAGCAGATAGGGCCCCGGCTTGCGCTCGAGCGAGCTCCCCGAGAAGTACGGCACCACCCCCTCGGGATGGCTGAAGGAGTAGAGGCAGTCCTCGAAATGGATGCCCTCGAGGGCGAGAAGGGCGATGAGGCGCCGATGCACGGCCCAGAGGTCCGCGAGCGTAGTGTTGCCCCGGGCAAAGGCACCCTGGTTCGAGATGATGAAGAGCGGGTAGCCGGCTGAGGCGAGGCGGCGGAGTGCCGGTGCAGCACCTCTGCACAGAGCGAGGTCCTCGGGTACCAACGGGGCCTCCCATCGACCCGTGCGCGCGTAGAAGACCTCCTCGCTGAGGACCCCGTCGCGATCGAGAAAAACCGCCCGCTTCATCCCGCCATCCATCCCGCCGCGCGCGCGCGCAGCACCGAGGCTCCTAGCCTCGGCACTCGCCCTTGTCAACCGAGGAGGGGTGCGGGCAGGGTAGCGGGTCCGACCGCTTCTGCGCCGCCGCCCAAGGTGGACAGGGGCGCGAGCTGGTGTATAAGAGCCCGCGTGAAGCCGCCGCGACGAGGGCGCATGGACGGGAAAATTCAGCCAGTCATCCTCTCCGGAGGGTCCGGGACGCGTCTTTGGCCGCTCTCGCGCAAGGCCTATCCCAAGCATCTCCTGCCCCTCGTCTCGGAGCGCAGCCTGCTGCAGGAAACCGCACTGCGCGTGGCCGACGGCGCGCGTTTCGAGCCGCCGGTGGTGATCTGCAACGAGGAGTATCGCTTCGCCATCGGCGATCAGCTGCGCGAGATCGGCATCGCACCCCGTGCCATCGTGCTCGAGCCGGTCGGCCGCAACACCGCACCCGCGGTCACCGTCGCGGCCCTCATGCTGGCCGAGCGGGCGGCGTCCTCCCTCATGCTGGTGCTGCCCTCGGACCACGTCGTCCTCGACGGTGCCGGCTTCCTTGCCGCGGTCGAGCTGGCGGCGCGCGCGGCTGCCGCGGGTGCCATCGTCACTTTCGGCATCACGCCGAGGGAACCCGAGACCGGCTACGGCTACATCCGCGCGGGTGCCGCCCTCGCCAAGATGCGCGGCTGCTTCAAGATCGACCGCTTCGTCGAGAAGCCGGACCGTGCCACTGCGGAAAGATTCCTGGCGGAAGGCGGGTATTACTGGAACAGCGGCATGTTCCTTTTCCGCGCCGACAGCTATCTCGACGAGCTCGAGCGGCTCGCACCCGAAATCCTTGCCGGCTGCCGAGCAGCCCTTTCGGCGAGCCGCCCCGATCTCGACTTTCTCCGTCTCGACGCCGACGCCTTCGCCAAGATCCCCGCGGTCTCGATCGACTATGCCGTCATGGAGCGCACCCATGCCGCCGCGGTCGTCCCCGCCGACATCGGCTGGAGCGACGTCGGCTCCTGGTCGTCCTTGTGGTCGATCGGCAGCCACGACGATGCCGGCAACGTGGTGGTCGGCGACGTCGTCACCCGCGACGTGCGCGACAGCTATATTCGCGGCGACGGCCGCCTCGTGGCCGCGATCGGCATCGAGGGTCTCGTGGTGATCGCGACGGCGGACGCCTTGCTGCTCGCCCCCAAGGGGCGCGCCCAGGACGTGAAGCAGCTCGTCGAAAGTCTGGAGCGCGAGGGCCGGCCCGAGGCGATCCAGCACCGCAGGGTGGACCGCCCCTGGGGCAGCTACCTCAGCATCGACGCCGGCCCCTCGCACCAAGTGAAGCGCATCACGGTCAAGCCGGGGGCCAAGCTCTCGCTGCAGAAGCACGCCAAGCGCGCGGAGCATTGGACCGTCGTGCGAGGGGTCGCCCGCGTCACCATCGGCGACAAGGTCTTCACGCTGCACGAGAACGAATCGACCTACGTCCCGGTCGGCTCGGTGCATCGGCTGGAGAATCCGGGCCACATCCCGCTCGATCTCATCGAGGTCCAGACCGGCAATTACTTCGGCGAGGACGACATCATCCGCATCAAGGACGAATACGGACGGTGAGTGCCGCGCACGCGACGCGCGGTGCTCGGCCAGGCGCTCAGAGCCCGTGATACTCGCGGTACCATGCGACGAAACGCGGCACGCCCTCGTCGAGCGGGGTGCGAGGTGCAAAGCCGAAGTCGCGCACGCTCGCTTCGATATCCGCAAACGTCTCCGGCACGTCGCCGGGCGGCATGGGGGCGAGCTCGACGATCGCCTTTCGTCCGGTCGCCCGCTCGATGAGCTCGACCAGGTGGCGCAGCTCCTCCGCGCGATGGTGGCCGAGGTTGTAGAGACGGTGGGGGGCCGCATCGCCTTGCGGCGGCGGACGCTCGAGGACCGCGAGGATGCCGGCCACCACATCGTCGACATAGGTGAAATCGCGGCGCATGTTGCCGTGATTGAAGAGCTGGATCGGCTCGCCCGCGAGGATCGCCTTGGTGAAGAGGAACATCGCCATGTCGGGGCGGCCCCAGGGACCGTAGACCGTGAAGAAGCGCAGTCCCGTCGCCGGAATGCGGAAGAGATGGCTGTAGGCGTGGCTGATCAGCTCATCCGAGCGCTTGGTCGCGGCATAGAGCGAGACCGGCTGATCGACCCGGTCCGCGATCGAGAAGGGCAGCTTGCGATTGCCGCCATAGACCGAGGAGGAGCTCGCATAGACGAAGTGCCGGAGGCGATCCAGGCGCCGGCAGAGCTCGAGCAGGACATAGTGGCCCTGGATGTTGTCGCGGATGTAGGCGCCCGGATTGGTGATCGAGTAGCGCACGCCCGCCTGGGCCGCGAGATGGACGATGCGGTCGATCGCCGGCTCGCGTCCGGCAAGCGCGGCGATCGCGTCTTCCGCGGCGATATCGAGGCGGGCGAAGGCGAAGCCGGGCCCCGCCGCGAGCTCTTTGAGGCGGGCCTCTTTGAGCCGCACGTCGTAGTAGTCGTTGAGGTTGTCGACGCCGATGACGCGCTCGCCGCGAGCCAAGAGCGCGCGGCTCACGTGGAAGCCGATGAAGCCCGCAGCTCCCGTCACGAGAACCGTCATCCCGCACACCCTCTCCCGCCGTCCGCGGCCCTTTGTAGCGGCCGTGGGCATCCCTGTCCACGGTCCCCGCGGCACCCGCGCGTCACGCGCCTCATCTCCGGTGCCGAAATATGCTACCCATAAGCATGACCGACGCGGGACGGCGCATGGCGAGCGGGGTTAAGGTGGGGGCGGTCGAAACACCTTCGGGCAAGGGGGCGGGCGACGAGAATTTCCCGGTCGGCTCCTGGCTCCTGCCGGCGAGGCTGCGTCCCCATGTGGCCCTCTTCTATGCCTTCGCGCGCGCGATCGACGACATCGCCGACAATCCGCAACTTTCGCCGCAAGAGAAGATCGACCGCCTCGACGGCTTCGAGGCGGCCATCCTCGGGCGCAAGCAAGACGATCCGGCCTACCTCAAGGCGAACCTCCTGCGCCGCAGCTTGAGCGAGACCAACGTCACGACCCAGCATTGCGTCGATCTGGTGACCGCCTTCAAGCGCGACGCCTTGGTCCTGCGCTACCAGAGCTGGGACGAGCTCATCCAAGGCTATTGCATGCTTTCGGCAGCGCCCGTCGGGCGCTATCTGCTCGACCTCCACGGCGAGGAGAAGAGCGGTTATAGGGCGTCGGACGCGCTCTGCAACGCGCTCCAGGTCATCAACCACCTGCAGGACTGCAAGGACGACTACCGCAATCTCGACCGCGTCTATCTGCCGCTCGACTGGCTCGCGGCCGAGGGCGAGAGTGTCGAGGCCCTCGCGGGTGCGCGGGCGAGCCCGGGCCTGCGCCGCGTGCTCGATCGCTGCCTCGAAGGGACCGAGAGCCTGCTCGAGGAGGCGCGCAAGCTGCCCGGACAATTGCGCAACCGCCGGCTCGCCTTTGAATCGGGCGCCATCGTGGCGCTCGCGGAACGGCTCACGGCGATGCTGCGCGGGCGCGATCCCCTGGCCGAGCGCGTCGCCCTCGGCAAGCCCGCAGCCCTCATCGTGGCGGCAGGCGGGGTCTTGCGCACCCTCGTCCGCGGTCGCAGCGCGCTGGCCGTGTGAGCTTGGTCCTCGGGGTGCCGCCCTCGGATCAAGAGGCTTGGCTTGCCCCCGCCCTTGCGCTATCCACCGGCTATGTCCATGACGCTGACAGCGCTTGCCTCGCTCGCGTTTGCGGCCTGCCTCGTCAACCTCTTCCTGAGGCACGGCTTCTGGCACGCGGCCCCGCGTCTTCCCGAAAATGCGCCGGCATGCGCGGCCTGGCCCGAGGTCGTGGCCGTGGTGCCGGCGCGCGAC
>DATJAC010000309.1:0-2358 GCA_035516655.1 Alphaproteobacteria bacterium
GAGTTTTGCGGGCGCCGGCAGGGAGAACGATAAAGATGCTGAATCGGCCGGCGTTGCTCGCAGCATCGATCGGCGTGACGGCGCTCTTGCTGTGGCCTGCGGCAGGCCTCGCGCTTTCGGTTGCGGCGGCCACCGCTCCCGGCGCGGCTGAATCCGTCACGGCGGCGATCCGTGCGGCGCATTTCGCCGAGCCGCTCGTGGCGACGGGGCCAACGACGCCCGAGGAGGACCAGGCCCTCGAGCAGGCCCTGGCGGCCTACGAGACGCGGACCGCACCCGACGATTTCGCTGCTCTCACGGCGTTTCTCGCCCGCTATCCCCAGTCGGGCTGGGCGCCGGCGCTCTTGACCGATCTGGGCATTTCTTATCTTCATTACGGCTATTTCTCGCGGGCGCTCGATGCCTGGAGCCAGGCTTGGCACGAGGGCAAGGGGGCGACCGCGCCGCAGGCGAGGGCCCTCGTCGACCGCGCGGTCGGCGAGCTCGCGCGGCTCCGTGCCTCGCTCGGCCAATTCGACCAGGTCAAGGAGCTCTTCGACGAGATCGGCGGCCGCCCGATCAGCGGCTCCGCGACCGAGGCGGTGCAGGTCGCCCGGGAGCAGCTCACCCTTTCTCAGAACGATCCCCGCCACCTCTACAATTGCGGCCCGCTGGCGCTGGTATCGCTGATGCGAGCCCGCGGCCTGCGCAACGAGGCGGTGCAGGCGCTTCCGTGGTATCGCGCCGGCGCCAACGGCACGAGCTTGGCTGAGCTCGCGCATCTGGCCGAGGAGGCCAAGTTTCCCGCCCGCCTCGTCTTCCGCAAGCCGGGTGAGTCCGTGCCGCTGCCCTCGGTCGTGCATTGGAAGGTCGGCCATTTCTCGGCGATCCTGGGCCAGGCCAACGGGCGCTACCGGGTCGAGGATACGCTCTTCGCCGGCCAGACGGTTTGGGTCACCCAAAGGGCGCTCGACGAGGAGGCGAGCGGTTATTTCCTCGCACCTGCCGGCATGGCGGAGGGTGCGGGCTGGCGCACGGTCGAGCGCGCGGAGGCGGGCGGGGTGTGGGGCAAGGGCGGCACGATGTACACGCGGATCGGCGATGCCGGCGACGTGCTCGCCAATGCGGCCAGCAACTGCCCGCTCTGCGGCTACAACATCAAGGAGTCCGCCGTCAGCATCACCTTGTCCGACACCCCGGTCGGCTATGACCCGCCGATCGGACCCTCGACAAAGACGCAGATCACTTATAATCAGCGCGAGGACAGCCAGCCCGCGAATTTCAGCTACTTCAACGTTGGCCAGAAATGGACGCTCAATTGGCTCGGCCACGTGACGGACGACCCGACCAACCCCGGCGGCAGCGTCTCGATCTACCTCGCGGGCGGCGGCGCCTTCTATTACGGGGGCTATTACGGGGGCTATGACCCCTCGACCGGCCTGTTCACGGCGCTCGACATCGACGGCTCGATCCTCGCGCTCGTTTCGCAAAGCCCGGTCGTCTACCAGCGCCGGCTCAAGGACGGCAGCATCGAGGTCTATGCCCATTCCGACGGCAGCACGAGCTATCCGCGCAACGTCTTCCTGAGCCAGCTCATCGACCCGCAAGGCAACGCGCTCACGCTCGGCTACGACAGCCAGGAGCGCCTCGTCTCCTTGACCGACGCGGCGGGGCGCGTGACCAGCTTCGCCTACGGGCGCATCGGCCAGCCTTTCCTGGTGACCCGCATCACCGATCCCTTCAACCGCAGTGCCGTGCTGGGCTACGACCTCTACGGCCGCCTCACCTCGATCACCGACGTGCTCGGGCTGAGCGCGAGCTTCACCTACGACGCCAACTCGCTCGTCGATGCCATGACCACCCCCTACGGCACCACGAGCTTCGCCTATACCCCGCCCGGCACGGGCCTGCCGCCGCGCTTCGCGCAGGCGACCGACCCGCTCGGCCTGAGCGAGCGCGAGGAATGGCTCGAGCCCGCCCCCATTCCGGACAGCGACCCCGCCTCGACCGTGCCCCAGGGCATGCCGCCGCCGGCGCTGGGGAACCAGTATCTCTCCTACCGCGACAGCTTCCATTGGGACAAGAACGCCTACGTCGCGGCGGGCTGCACGCCCACGGGCGGGTGCGACTATACCAAGGCGCGCGACCGGCACTTCCTCCACGTGCCGATCCAATCCGTCAAGTCGACCGCCATCGAGAGCGTCAAATACCCGCTTGAGAACCGCATCTGGTTCAGCTACCCGAACCAGCCCTACACCTTCTTCGCCGGCAACTACGCGCAGCCGATCGCGATCGGCCGCGTGCTCGACGACGGCTCGACCCAGCTCAGCCAGTTCGCCTACGACGCGGCCGGCTACTTCAACCTCACCCAGGCGACCG
>DATJAC010000310.1:0-12827 GCA_035516655.1 Alphaproteobacteria bacterium
GCCCCGCGTGGGGGGTGCCGTCATGACGCGGAAGATGCGCCGATCGGCCTCGGCCAGCATGTAGGGATCGTGATAGGCCGCGCGGCCGATCATCACGCCGTCGACGAAGGCGAGCTGGCGCTCGGCCTGAGCGAGGCATGCAATGCCGCCGTTGAGCAGGATCTCGAGGCCCGGATTGTCGGCCTTGAGGCGATGCACGACATCCCAGGCAAGCGGCGGGACCTCGCGGTTCTGTTTGGGGCTGAGGCCCTGGAGCCAGGCCTTGCGCGCGTGGACGGCGAAGCTCCGGCAGCCCGCGTCCGCGATCCGGCGCACGAAGCTCAAGAGCTCCTCGTAGCTGTCCCGCGCGTCGATGCCGATGCGCGTCTTGACCGTGACCGGAAGCCCCTGTGCCGCGACCATGGCGCCAACTCCGCGTGCCACGAGATCCGGCTCCGCCATGAGGCAGGCACCGAGGCGCGCCTTTTGCACCCGCGTGCTCGGGCAGCCGAGATTGAGATTGACCTCGTCGTAGCCGAAGCCCTCGGCGATGCGCGCGCATTCGGCGAGCTCGGCCGGATCGGAGCCGCCGAGCTGAAGGGCCAAGGGATGCTCGGCCGCATCGAAGCCGATGAGCCGATTGCGGTCGCCGCGCAGCACCGCGGCCGTGGTGATCATCTCGGTATAGAGGAGCGTGCGGCGGCTCAGGAGCCGCAGAAAATAGCGGCAATGCCGGTCCGTACGGTCCATCATCGGTGCAACCGAGAGCCGCCGGTCGAGGGCTGGTGCTGGAAGCGCGCTCGTCATGACGCCTCTGTTACACCGTCGGATCGCCGGGATGCAAATGGCAACTCGCGGCGCCGAGCGTCGGACCGTCGGCCGCTTTCGGCGCCTTATTGCAAAAGCGGCGAGCCGCTCTTGGCAAGCTCGATCCCCTCGATCTCGGCGGCATCGATCAATAGTTGGATGAACTGATGGGTGGCGCGCCGCCAGGCGCGCTCCTTGAGCTCGCGGGCGATCCCCGCCTTGGCCGTGTCGAAAGGAAGCTGCCGCCCGTCGATCCGTCGCCTGAGATGGAGGACGTGGTAGCCGTATCGGGTCGGCACGGGCACCGGACAGACGGTTCCAGGTACTACGTTGTAGAGGAAGGTTTCGAACTCGGGTACGGTCTGGCCGCGCGTGAGCTGGCCGAGGTCGCCGCCCTGCGTGGCCGAGGAGCACGCCGAGCGCTCGCGCGCGAGGGCTGCGAAGCGGCCAAGCTGGCCGTCGAGGTCGGCGATCGTCGCCTCGGCACGCCGCTTCGCTTCGGCGCGCCCTGCCTCGTCGTCCGCGGCCGCGGGAAACAGGATGTGCGAGGCCTCGAAGATATCGGCGCTGCGGTATTTCGCGCGGTTGTTCTCATAATAACGCCGGCAAGTCGCCTCGTCGGGCTCCGGTGTCGTCACGGCCTCGTCGAGCAGGGCGGCGATCAAGGCCTCGTCGTCGGTGACGCCTTCGTTTCGCTGCCTGGACGCATCGAGCCGGCGGCGGCGCGCTTCCTGCAGCAGCAGCTCGCGCACGACAAGGGCATGCGCCGACATGGCTCGCGCCGTCTCGAGGCTGTCGGCGGGATGGTATTGCGCCTCGCGCGCGATCTCTTCCTCGGCGATGGCGGTGCCGTTGATGCGGATCATAGGGGCCGGCTCGTCTCGAGCCGCTTCGTGCGCACGATCTGGTAGCGCCGGCCCACGTACCAGACCGGGGCGCTCCAAATATGGACAAGGCGGCTGAAGGGGAAGAGCAGGAAGATCGTCATGCCGAGGACGAGATGGATCTGGAAAATCCAGGGCGTTCCGACGACGAGCTCGGCCGCACCCGCTCGGAACGTCACGATATGCTGGGCCCATTCCATGAAGCGGATCATGTTCGTGCCATCGAGGTGCTCGAGCGAGACCGGAAGTGTCACCATGCCGAAGACAAGCTGAAGGTAGAGCAGGAGCAGGATGGCGATGTCCATGCCGCTGCTGGTCTGGCGGATGCGCGCGTCGAAGAGCCGGCGGTAGAGGAGCATCGTGAGGCCGAGGAAGCACATGGCCCCGAAAATGCCGCCGGCCACGATCGCCAGCATCTGCTTCGCCGAGTGCGCGATGCCGAGCCATTCGAACAGCGCGATCGGGGTGAGGAGCCCGACGAAATGGCCGAGAAACAGTCCGAGAATGCCGACATGGAAGAGATTGCTGCCCCAGACGAGCTGGCGGCGGCGCAGGAGCTGGCTCGAGCCGCTGCGCCAAGTGTATTGCTCGCGCTCGAACCGTACGAGGCAGCCGAGCGCGAACACGCTCAGCACGACATACGGGTAAAAACCGAAGAAAAGCTGTTGCAGGTAGCTCATGGTTGTTCCCGTCCCTCATCGGGCATCGCTGAAGCCGTGCCGGCGTGAGCGCTGCCGCATGCGCCGGGATCGCCATCGGGTCCGAAGACGACCGGGGCCTCGGCCCAGGCCGCGTCGATGGCCTCGAGACTGCCCTCGTTGACCGGAACGGCTTTTGCGAGCTCGGCGAGCAGTGCTGAGTCGACCGCTTGATCGGCCAGTGCCGCAAGGGCTGCGAGCACCGCCGCATAGGGCGAGTTGCGCCGGGCGAGGCGCTCGCGCAAGGCTTCGATGACCGTGACGGCATCCGCGAGGACGGCCCGGGCGGGCTTGAGAGCGATGAGCGAGAGGAACTCGCAAACGAGCGGCAGATGGTCGGGCAGCTCCCGCGCGTCGATCTCGAAGCCGTTCAGGCGATAGACCATGGCGAGCTCGGCCATGGCCTGCCCGCGCTCGCGCGACTCGCCGTAGAGGTGCTCGTAGAGATTGAGGGAGAGGCTGCGCGTGCGGTCGAAGAGTGCGACGTAATCCTCTTGCAGAGCCAGGAGGTCCGTGCCTGCCAAGTGGGCGAGCAGGCCCTCGAGCTCGCGACGGGCGCTTCCGCCGAGCAGCCGTTCCTCGTCGACGGCCCCGGCAATCTCCTCGATGGCGTCGACGAGCTCGGCTTTCGGATAGCTCAGGAGCGCGCCGAGCGCCTTGAAAGTGCGCATGTCACATCGCCTCGCTGGGTGTCGTGAGTCGCGTCTTCCGGCTGCCGAAGAGCCCGACGTCGCTGGTACCGCCGGAGCAGCCGTTGCCGAAGGTGAAGCCGCAACTCCCGCGCAAGCCGTAGGCATCCTCGGCCTCCTCGCGATGCGCGCTCGGAATGACGAAGCGGTCCTCGTAATTCGCAATCGCCATCAGTTGATACATGGCTTCGATGTCCGCGGCGCTGAGCCCGACCTGATCGAGCACGCGGTTGTTGAGGCGCCCCTCGACATGCTTCTCGCGCATGTAGATGCGCATCGCGAACATGCGCTCGATCGCGCGGACGATCGGCTTCTCGTCCCCGGCGGTGAGCATGTTCGCCATGTATTTCGCCGGGATGCGCAAGCTGGCGACGTCCGGAATCTCGTTCTTGAAGCCGACGTACCCCGCCTCGGCCGCGGTCTGGATCGGCGACAGCGGCGGCACGTACCAGACCATCGGCAAGGTGCGGAACTCGGGATGAAGCGGGAAGGCGACGCGCCAGTCCAGCGCCATCTTGTACACGGGCGATCGGCGCGCGGCATCGAGCCAGGCCTCGGGGATGGCGTCGGCGCGCGCCTGCTTGATCACGGCCTCGTCGTCGGGATCGAGGAAGATGGCGAGCTGCGCCTCGTAGAGGCCCTTGGTGTCGGGGACGGAGGCGGCCTCGGAGATGCGGTCCGCGTCGTAAAGGATCACGCCCAGATAGCGGATGCGGCCGACGCAGGTCTCCGAGCACACGGTCGGCTGTCCCGCCTCGATGCGCGGATAGCAGAAGGTGCATTTCTCGGCCTTGCCGGACTGCCAATTGTAATAGACTTTCTTGTAGGGGCAGGCGCTGACGCACATGCGCCAGCCGCGGCACTTGTCCTGGTCCACGAGCACGATGCCGTCTTCCTCGCGCTTGTAGATCGAGCCGGAGGGGCAGGCCGCGACGCAGGTCGGATTGAGGCAGTGCTCGCACAGGCGCGGCAGGTAGAGCATGAAGGTGCGCTCGAAGGCGCTGTAGATTTCCTTTTCGATGCCGTCGAAGTTCTTGTCCCGCGAGCGTTTCGAGAACTCGCCGCCGAGGATCTCCTCCCAATTCGGCCCCCATTGGATCTTCTCCATGCGCTTGCCGGTGAGGAGCGAGACCGGCTCCGCCGTGGGAACCGTGGACGATTCCGGTGCGGTCTGCAGGTGCTCGTAGTCGAACGTGAACGGCTCGTAATAGTCGTCGATCTCCGGCAGGTCGGGGTTCGCGAAAATCTTGGCGAGGAGGCGAAACTTTCCGCCCAGCCGCGGCTTGAGCTTGCCGTTGCGGTCGAGCATCCAGCCTCCGTTCCAGCGCTCCTGGTTCTCCCACTCCTTGGGGTAACCGATGCCGGGCTTGGTCTCGACGTTGTTGAACCAGACGTATTCGACGCCCTCGCGCGAGGTCCACACGTTCTTGCAGGTCACCGAGCAGGTATGGCAGCCGATGCACTTGTCGAGGTTGAGAACCATGCCGATCTGGGCGCGCACCTTCATGACGCTATCCTCCCGTGCCCCGCTCGCATCACTCGGCCACCGCGGCGAGCGGCGACGGGCCCGCGCGCCGCGGCGCCCTCAGCCAGTCGACCGCCTTCATCTTCCGGCAGATCACGAATTCGTCGCGATTGGAGCCGACCGTGCCGTAGTAGTTGAAGCCGTAGCTGAGCTGGGCGTAACCGCCGATCATGTGGGTCGGCTTGACGACCGCGCGCGTGACCGAATTGTGGATGCCGCCGCGCAGGCCGGTGATCTCGCTGCCGGGCACGTTCACGATCTTCTCCTGGGCATGATACATGAGGCACATGCCCTCCTTGACGCGTTGGCTGACGACGGCGCGCGCGGTGAGCGCGCCGTTGAGATTGAAGAGCTCGATCCAATCGTTGTCCTCGATGCCGGCTTTCCGCGCATCGGTCTCACTGATCCACACGATCGGACCGCCGCGCGACAGCGTCAGCATGATCAGATTGTCGGTGTAGGTGCTGTGGATGCCCCATTTCTGGTGCGGCGTGATGAAGTTGAGCACGATCTCCGGGTTGCCGTTGCCGCGCTTGCCGATGAGCTCGTTCACGGTTCGGGTGTCGATCGGCGGCCGGTAGGCGCAGAAGCCCTCGCCGAAGGCGCGCATCCAGGGATGATCTTGGTAAAGCTGCTGGCGTCCCGTGAGCGTGCGCCACGGGATGAGCTCGTGGACGTTGGTGTAGCCGGCGGTATAGCTCACCTTATCCGACTCGATTCCGCTCCAGATCGGCGAGGAGATGATCTTGCGCGGCTGCGCCACGAGATCGTTGAAGCGGATCTTGTCGTCCTCCCGCGGCAGGCCCAGATGGGCGTGCTCGCGCCCCGTGACTGCGGAAAGGGCCGTCCAGGATTTGACCGCGACATGTCCGTTGGTCTCGGGTGCCAGCGCCAAGATGGTCTCGGCGGCGTGGATGTCGGTCTCGATCCGCGGCCGGCCCAGGGTCGCACCCGGCTCCGTGACCGCCCCGTTCAGCTCGCGCAGCAGCGTCACCTCTTCGCCGGTCTTCCAGGCAATGCCCTTGCCGCCGTTGCCGAGCTGGTCCATGAGCGGACCGAGTGCGGTAAAGCGCTTGTAGGTGTTGGGGAAATCGCGCTCGACCACCGTGATGGACGGCATGGTCTTGCCCGGCACGGCCTCGCACTCGCCGCACTTCCAGTCCTTCACCGCCACGGCTTGGCCGAGCTCGGCCGGGCTGTCGTGGAGAAGGGGGGTGAGTACTACGTCTTGCTCGACGCCGAGATGCCCGACCGCGAGCTCGGAGAACTTGCGCGCGATGCCCTTGAAGATCTCCCAGTCCGAGCGCGACTCCCACACCGGGTCCACCGCCTTGGTGAGGGGATGGATGAAGGGATGCATGTCGGAGGTGTTGAGATCGTGCTTCTCGTACCAGGTGGCCGTCGGCAGCACGATGTCCGAGTACATCCCGCTCGTCGACATGCGGAAATCGATCGTGACCATGAGATCGAGCTTCCCCTCGGGCGCTTTCTCGTGCCAGGCGACCTCGCGCGGCTTCAAGCCGTCCTCGGCGCCGAGATCCTTGCCCTGCACGCCGTGCTGCGCGCCGACCAGGTGCTTGAGGAAATACTCGTGGCCCTTGGAGCTCGCGCCGAGCAGGTTGGACCGCCAAATGAAGAGATTGCGCGGGAAATTGCGCGGCTCGTCCGGGTCCTCGCATGCGAGACGCAGGCGCCCCGCCTTGAGTGCTCCGACGACGAAGTCCTTGATCTCGACCCCGGCCGCCGTTGCCTGGCGCGATATCTCCAAGGGATTGGCCTCGAGCTGCGGCGAGCTCGGCAGCCATCCCATGCGCTCGGCGCGCACGTTGAAGTCGATGAGCGCACCCTGCCAGTCCGCGCGGTCCGCGAGCGGAGAGAGGATCTCCTCGACTCCGAGCTTCTCATAGCGCCATTGGTCGGTATGGGCGTAGAAGAACGACGTGCCGTTCATCTGGCGCGGCGGGCGCGACCAGTCGAGCGCGAAGGCAAGCGCCGTCCACCCGGTCTGGGGCCGCAGTTTCTCCTGCCCCACGTAGTGCGCCCAGCCGCCGCCCGACTGGCCGACGCAGCCGCACAGCACCAGCATGTTGATGATGGCGCGGTAGGTCATGTCCGCGTGGTACCAGTGATTGACGCCGGCGCCGAGAATGACCATCGAGCGGCCCTTGGTCTTGGCGGCGTTCTCGGCGAATTCGCGCGCCGTGGCGATCACGTAGCCGCGCTTGACGCCGGTGATCCGCTCCTGCCAGGCCGGCGTATAAGGCAGGTCCTCGTCGTAACTCAAGGCGAGGTCGGCGCCGCCCAGGCCGCGATCGATTCCGTAGTGCGCGGCGAGGAGATCGAACACGGTCGCCACCAGCGTCTCGCCCTCGGGAAGCTGCAGCTTCTTGATGGGGACCGAGTGCAAAAGGATGTCGGCGTGTCCGGTCGACGCGAAATGCTCGTGCTTCAAGGCGCCGAAATAAGGGAATGCCACCGGCACGACCGCGTCGCGCTCGGCGATGAGCGAGAGGAGCGGGTCGATGTCGTTCCCTTGGGCGTCCTTGAGCTCGAGGTTCCATTTGCCCTTCTCGCCCCAGCGAAAACCGACGCTCCCGCGCGGCAGCACCGCCTTGTGCGAGCCGGCGTCGTAGAGCACGGGCTTCCAATCCGCGTTGTTGGACTGGCCGAGCGCCCCCGCGAAATCGGAGGCGCGCAGGAAACGGCCGGGCACGTAGCTCTCGCCCCGGCGCTCGAGACGCACGAGGAACGGGGTGTCGGAGTAGCGCTTGCAGTAATCGGTGAAATAGGGGTCGGGCCGCTCGAGATGGAACTCCTTGAAGATCACGTGGCCGAGGGCCATCGCGAGGGCTGCGTCGGTGCCTTGCTTGGGAGAGAGCCAGAGGTCGGCGAACTTCGAGGCCTCGCTGTAATCCGGGCTGATGACGACGCTCTTGGTGCCCTTGTATCGCGACTCGGTGTAGAAGTGGGCATCGGGCGTGCGCGTCTGCGGCACGTTCGAGCCCCAAAGTATGAGGAACGTCGAGTTGTACCAGTCCGCACTCTCGGGCACGTCGGTCTGCTCGCCCCAGATTTGCGGGCTCGAGGGCGGCAGATCGCAGTACCAGTCGTAGAAGCTGAGACAGGTGCCGCCGATGAGCGAGAGGTAGCGGCTGCCGGCGGCATACGACACCATCGACATGGCGGGAATCGGCGAGAAGCCGACGACGCGGTCCGGCCCGTAGGTCTTGACCGTGTAGACATTGGCCGCCGCGATGATCTCGTTCGCGAGGTCCCAGCTCGCGCGGACGAAGCCGCCGCGCCCGCGGCTCGTCTTGAGCGCCTTGGCCTTTGCCGGGTCCTCGACGAGCGACGCCCAGGCCTCGACGGGTGCTAGCGTGCGCCGCGCCTCGCGCCAGAGCGTGAGCAGACGCGAGCGCAGAAGCGGATATTTCAGCCGGTTGCCGCTATAGAGATACCACGAGTAGCTGGCGCCACGGGAGCAGCCCCGCGGCTCATGGTTGGGCAGATCCGGCCGCGTGCGCGGATAATCGGTTTGCTGCGTCTCCCAGGTGACGATGCCGCCCTTGACGTAGATCTTCCAGCTGCATGAGCCGGTGCAGTTGGTTCCGTGCGTCGAGCGTACGATCTTGTCGTGCTGCCAGCGCTGTCGGTAAGCGTCCTCCCAGCCGCGGTCCTCGCGCGTCACCACGCCATGGCCCTCGGAGAATCCGCCGGCGACGTTGCGGAAGTACATCAGCCGGTCGAGAAAATGGCTCATGAGTCTGCCCTCTGGCTACACACTATCGCCCGCTCGTATGCCGCGTTCAATCGATCGCACGAGCCGCGACCGGATGAATGCCGCGAATTGACCTTTCGCGATGGCCGATGAATCGAAACGCGGCATACGGCATTGCATGGGACGCTCGGTCCTTGTCAAAAGCCAAACAGCGCGCTGTCGATCTTCATCCGCCTCGCCCGCGCTGCGTCACGCGCGTCGCGCTTTGACATCCAGCCGCGTGAAGTACGTCGAAACCCCGATGGCGATGACGGCAAGCACCACATAGGCGAAGAAGCCGCCCGAGTAGCCGCGCTGTCCCATGGCATCGACGATGGCGCCCAGGAACGGCGGCAGGAGGAAGCCGCCGAGCGCACCGAGGCCGCCCACGAGACCGGAGGCGCCACCGACCGCCTCGGGGACGTATTTCGGCAGCATCTTGAATACCGCGGCGTTGCCGAGGCCCATGCCGACCGCAATGAGCAGCTCGCCGGCGACAGCTTGACCGAACCCTGCCACGAAAGTCAGGACGAGGGCGCCCAAGAGGACGCCGATGAAGGCGAGGATGGCCGTGCGTTCGCCGCCAATGCGCTCCGAGAGCATGCCGCCGAAGACTCGCGTGACGGCGGCAAGGAGCGAGAAGCCGAGCCCGCCGAGAAGCCCGGCGTTGCGCGCGTCGAGGTGATACAGGTTGATCCAGTAGCTCGGGAACCACGCGGTCAGTGCCAAGAAGCCGCCGAAGGATACGAAGTAGAGGGTCACGAGACCCCAGGTCCGCGGCTCCTCGGCTGCCGCAATGATCGCCTGCCATACGCCGTGGCTGGGAAACAGTTCCTGGCCATTCTCGCGCGCGATGCTGCGGCATTGCTCGGGGTCGAGCCCCTGGTCGCGCAATTGGAACCAATAGGCATCGCGCGCGAAGATGGCGTAAACCGCAGCGCCCACGAGGAGGAAGAGCAGCCAGGCAAGATACGAGCCGGCCAGTCCCCAAGCCGCGATCGCAAAGGGAAGGAGAAGCGTGAAGAGTCCCGGTGCCAGATTGCCGATCCCTCCGTAGGCCCCCAGTGCGGTCCCTTGGCGCCGCTGCGGGTACCAGTACGACACTTGCGGAATCCCGACCGAGAATGTCGCCACGCCGCATCCGCTGAGGAAGCCGAACATCACGATGATCGGATACGCGGCGAAGGTGAGGGATTTGGCGGTGATCAGGATGAAGACCAGGCCCCACATGCCGATCAGCGACAAGCCGAAGAGCGTCAGCATCGGAAGCCGTCCGCCGACGCGGTCGACCCAGGCGCCGAAGGGGATGCGGAAGAGCGAGCCGGTGAGCTGGGGTGCCGCCACGAGCAGGCCGAGGGCAAAGCCGCTGAGCTGCATCTGCTCCTGAAAGTATTTCGCCGCGGGCCCGTAGAGTGCCACCGCGGCGAAGCCCACGAAGAATCCCCACGTGCCCATGGTCAGCCCGAGCGCTGGGCTGCCCGAGAGGCGGTAAGCGGGCGGCGGCGGCGACGATCTGGCAGCAGGCGCATCGTTCATGTTGCATCACTCCTGGGCATTCGCACCGAAGGCGCCGAAGTGCGCCCCCTCGCGCTCGCGGCCCACGGCAGGCAAACCGCCAGGATCAAGCACCCGCCATCCCGGATCGGGAATGACCTACGTCAAAGATTGCTGGGATTTTGGGGCGGTTGCGGATCGCGCGCGCCGGCGGGCGACCGGGAGAGGCCAGGAGGGACAAGTATGGAAGCGTAGCTGGGCCGAGCGCCGCCGTTCGGCGACTCTCGATCCGTCCTTCGTCATTGCCGGGCTCGATCCGGCATTCCATGGACCCCCGGGTCAAGCCCGAGGGCGACGATCAGGGCAAGGTTTCAAGCCGCGCAGAAATTGCGCTAGCGGCCGCCCAAGCGCATGGAGCGCATGAGGAAGGCGGGGACGTGATCGCCCATGCCGACGACCCGCTCGTCCGTCTCGTCGCGCTCGTGACGATGATGCGGGGCGCGGCCATGGTCGCGCTCGCGCCGCGGTTCGTGCCGCACGGCGGCCGCGGGCCGTGCCGTGCTCTCGTGCCGTACCACAGCCGCGGGTCGTACCTCCGCCGCGGGCAAGCTCGGCGTCGGCTCTGCCGCAGGGGCCGGAGCAAGCTCTGCAAGAGGTGCGGCACTGCCGGCGACGAGGTCGAGGGCCGGTGCCGGCACCTGGCGGCCGCGCGTCCGCGGCGGCCTGCGGTGACGTTCGGGCCGGCGGTGCTCCTCGACCGCACTCGGGGCCGCCTCGGCGAGCTCGGGGAGGCTCTCGCGCGGGATGGCGTGCTTGATGAGGCGCTCGATCGCGGCCAAGGCCTTGCTCTCCTCTGGGGTCGCGAGCGTGATCGAGCGCCCGTCGCGCCCGGCGCGTCCGGTGCGCCCGATGCGGTGGACGTAATCCTCCGCATGGTGCGGGACGTCGAAGTTGATCACGTGGGAGAGGAACTGGATATCGAGGCCGCGGGCGGCGACGTCGCTGCAGACGAGGAGCCGCACCTCGCCGCGCTTGAAGCGCTCGAGGGTCTCGGTGCGCACCTCCTGCGCCATGTCGCCGTGGAGTGCCGCCGCATCGAGGCCGTGCTTGCGCAAGGCGCGGTTGAGGATGTCGACGTCGCGCTTGCGATTGCAGAAGATGAGGGCACTCTTGACCGCCTCGCGCTCGATGAGGAGGCGCAGGGCTTCGCGCTTGTTGCGCGTGTCGGTCCACAACACGCTCTGCTTGACCGTCTCGGCCGGCGAGGCGGGCGGGGACACGGAGATTTCCTTGGGATTGATCAGGAAGGCGTCGGCCAGCCGGCGGATTTCGGGCATGATGGTCGCCGAGAAGAGCAGGGTCTGGCGCATGCGCGGGATGAGCGAGACGATGCGCTCGATGTCGGGAATGAAGCCCATGTCGAGCATGCGGTCGGCCTCGTCGATCACCAGGATCTTGATGTCGCTCAGCAGCACCTTGCCGCGCTCGACGTGGTCCAGGAGGCGCCCCGGGGTGGCGATCAGCACGCCCACGCCGCGGTCGATCAGCTTCTCCTGCTCGTCGAACGAGACCCCGCCGATGATGAGCGCCTTCGAGAGTTTGCTGTATTTGCCGTAGACCTCGAAGCTCTCGGCCACCTGGGTCGCGAGCTCGCGCGTCGGCTCCAGGATGAGCGAGCGCGGCATGCGCGCCCGCGCGCGCCCGGTCGAGAGGATGTCGCACATGGGGAGGGTGAAGGCGGCGGTTTTGCCGGTCCCTGTCTGGGCGCAGCCCAGCACGTCGCGCCCCTGCAGCACGATGGGGATGGCCTGCTCCTGGATCGGCGTTGGCGTGACATAGCCCGCGTCCGTGACCGCGCGCAGGACGTCGTCGCTAAGACCGAGATCGGAGAAGTTCATAAAGGGTTCACTGCCGCGCTGTACGACAACGGCTCGACTGCGCTCAAGCTTGGGGGAGCCACCAAGAAGATGTGGCCGCGACTATAGTTTTTCCAGGCCCCCTGTCAATCTTTGTCGCCTGCGGCAAAAAAGCCACGCCGGCGCCGCCGGCCGGCATCTTGGCCGGCTTGCCGCCTTCCGCTACGGTAAGCCCGGCCGTAGAAGGCGCATGAAAGCTGAAAGCTAGGCGAGGAGGATCATGGCAGAACGCACGCCGCTCGTGCTGGTTCCGGGGCTCTTGTGCGATACCGCACTCTGGCGCCAGCAGCTCGCTCATCTCGCGGACGTGGCGGCGATGACGGTCGCCGACGTGGCGGCCTGCGACTCGATGGCCGCCATGGCGGAGGCCGTCCTCGCCCAGGCCCCGCCCGGCGCTTTCGCCCTCGCGGGCCTCTCCATGGGCGGCTACGTCGCCCTCGAGATCATGCGCCGGGCGCCGGGCCGCGTGCTGCGGCTGGCCCTCCTCGACACCTCGGCGCGGCTCGATTCGGCGGAGCAGCGCGAGCGCCGCCTCGCCATGATCGCCCAGGCCGAGAAGGGGGATTTCCAGGGGGTGACCGACCGGCTCCTGCCGCTCTTCATCCATCCCGACCGCGTCGGCGACCCCACCCTCGCGGACGAGGTCAAGGCGATGACCCGGCGCGCGGGCAAGGACGCCTTCCTGCGCTGCCAGAAGGCGATCATGGGCCGGCCCGACAGCCGCGCCCGGCTCGGCGAGATCGTGAAGCCCACCCTCGTCCTGGTCGGCCGGCAGGACGTGCTCACCCCGCCCGAGGTCCACGCGGAGCTCGCCGCGCGCATCCCGCGCGCCAGGCTCGTGGTGATCGAGAATTGCGGCCACCTCTCGACCATGGAGCGGCCGGAGGCGGTGAGTGCGGTCATGCGCTACTGGCTGCAGGACGAGGGGGGCGCGGCGCGGCCCTCTGATTGAACCGGCGGTCGGTCACGCCCTCGAGGTCGTAAGTCCAGCTGACCTGCTCCCCTTGGGCTCCCGCAGTTGATATGAGAGTCCGCCACAAGGAGGCGGACCATGAGGAAGAGCAGGTTCAGCGAGGAG
>DATJAC010000311.1:0-2113 GCA_035516655.1 Alphaproteobacteria bacterium
TCGATGCCGGGGCCGACGATTACGTGGCCAAGCCCTTCCGCATGGAGGAGGTGCTGGCGCGCCTGCGCGCCCTCATCCGCCGTGCCGCCGGGCATGCCAGTGCCGAGCTCGAATGCGGCCCGCTCCGCCTCGATACGCGCAATTCGCGCGTCACCCTCGATGGCGCCCTCGTCAAGCTCACGGCGCAGGAATACCGCCTCCTCGCCTATCTGCTCCACCATCCGGGCCGCGTCGTCTCGCGCACCGAGCTCACCGAGCACCTCTATGACCAGGACTTCGATCGCGATTCCAACACCATCGAGGTCTTCGTCGGCCGTCTCCGGAAAAAGATCGGTGCCGAGATGATCCAGACCGTGCGCGGGCTCGGCTACCAGCTCACCGCCCCCGAGCCGGCAGCACCCAGTGCCGCCAAGGCGCATAGGAGCTAGCGTCTCGATCGGGAAGTTCGTCTTATCGGGAGAGTCCCGTCATTGCGAGCGCAGCGAAGCAATCCAGGGCGCAGGGGGCGAAACTCTTTCTGGATTGCTTCGGCGCTCTTCGAGCGCCTCGCAATGACAAGTGTTATCCTAATGCCGTGGGTTTCCTGACCGGGACACGAGGGGCCGCCTCGGCATGAAGATCAACTCGCTCGCCTTTCGCCTGGTGGCCGGGGCGGGCCTTTGGATCGCGGCCGCGCTCGCGGCGAGCGGCTTCCAGCTCTCGAGCATGTTCGAGGATTCGGTGGAGCGCGGCTTCGAGGCGCGCCTCGAGGTCTACCTCGACGACCTGATCGCGGTGAGCCGTGCCGGCGAGGCGGGCCGGCTCGAGCTCGCGCGCGGCCTCGGCGAGCCGCGCTTCACCCGCCCGAACTCGGGCTGGTATTGGCAGATCTCGAGCCCGGAGGGTCCGCTCCTGCGCTCGCGCTCGCTCTGGGACATGACGCTCGAGGCCCATGCGAGTGCCGACGGCACGGTGCGCACCTCCCAGCTCACCGGCCCCGACGGCCGCCGGCTGCGGGTGAGCGAGCGCACGGTGACCTTGCCGGGCTATGCGCGTTCGCTCGACTACATGGTCGCCGCCGAGGACTCCGAGATCAGCCGCGATATCGCCCGCTTCAACAAAGTCCTCATCTGGTCGCTCGCCTCCCTCGGCTTGGGTCTCATCGCGGCCGTCCTGATCCAGGTGCGTTTCGGCCTGATCCCGCTCAGGCGCATGCGCGCGGCCCTCGCCGACATCCGCGCCGGGCGCGCCGAGACGCTTTCGGGCGTCTTTCCCGCCGAGGTGCAGCCCCTCGCCGACGAGTTGAACGGCCTGCTCGAGCACAATGCCGAGGTGGTCGAGCGCGCGCGCACCCACGTCGGCAATCTGGCCCACGCGCTCAAGACCCCGCTCGCCGTGCTCGGCAACGAGGCCGCCCGCGAGACGGGTCCGTTAGCACTTTCGGTGGCACGCCAGACCGCGGCCATGCGCCGCCAGGTCGACCGCACTCTCGCGCGCGCGCGCGCGGCGGCGATGGTGGGCGTGCTCGGCGCGCGCACGCCCGTGCTCCCCGTGGTCGAGGATCTCAGGCGCACGCTCGAGCGCATCCACGCCGAGCGGCGCATCGCGATCGCGATCCTGGGCGGGCCTGATGCCGCCTTTCGCGGCGAGCGCCACGATCTCGAGGAGATGCTCGGCAATCTCATGGACAACGGCTGCAAGTGGGCGCGCCAGCGCGTGCGCGTGACGATCGCGCAAAGTGGGCAGCACCTCGTCGTCACGGTGGAGGACGACGGCCCGGGCCTCTCGGCCGAGGAATGCGAGCAGCTCTTCCAGCGCGGCCGGCGGCTCGACGAGGCGGTCCCGGGCAGCGGCTTGGGGCTCGCCATCGTGCGCGACATCGTCGAGCTCTACGACGGCAGTGTGGCGCTCGGGAAGGCGGCGCTCGGGGGCCTCCAGGCCACCTTGACCTTGCCCGCGGTCGATGCGCGGGCGGGGGCGGGGTGAGATTTCGAGGCCGGAGCGGGCCCTCGCCCGCGCGCCCGGCTCACTCCGCCCGCGCGAGCCCTGCGCGCAGCTCCTGGCGCAGGAGATCGATCGGCAGCGCCCGGCCCTTGCGCTCGACCATCCAGAAGGTCCAGCCGTTGCACGCGGG
>DATJAC010000312.1:0-2904 GCA_035516655.1 Alphaproteobacteria bacterium
CCCAGGCGACATCATGCCGCTCTCGCTCGACCCGAAAGCGCTCCACCTCTTCGATCCCGAGCGCGAGACGCGGCTCGAGCCGGGTGCCGCGCCCGAACCCTCGATACCGCGATTTCTCAGAGAGCCGGGCTGAGTGAGCGACCTCGTCAACGCGTTTCTGCTGGTCTATGCCGGGCTCTTCCCCATCGTGAACCCCGTCGGGGGAGCGCCGATCTTCCTCGGGCTCACCCGGCATTGCAGCGAGCAGGAGCGGCACGCGCTTGCCGGCCGCGTCGCGGTCAACGGCTTCCTCCTGCTGCTCGGTTCGCTCTTCATCGGCTCGCACGTGCTCGAGTTTTTCGGCATCACCTTGCCCGTCGTGCGCATCGCGGGCGGACTCGTGGTTACCTCCTTCGCCTGGAAGCTCCTCCACCAGGGCGACGAAGGCGAGGTACCGCCGTCCGCCGCTGCGGGCGACAGGCCGACCAAATCGACCGACTCCTTCTATCCCCTCACGCTCCCGCTCACCATCGGGCCCGGCTCGATCGCGGTCGCCATCACGCTCGGCAGCCGACGGCCGAGTGCTGCGGGCGATCTCGCCCATCTCGCCCTCATCGGAGGTGCCGCCGTCGCCGGTCTCGTCGCCATCTCGCTCACGGTCTTCGTCTGTTATCGCTTCGCAGCACCGATCGTCGCACGTCTCGGCGAGAGCGGCACCAACGTGGTCGTGCGCCTCTCGGCCTTCATCCTGCTCTGCATCGGCATCGAGATCATCTGGAGCGGCTACCACGCGCTCGCCGGCAGCGTCGGGGGCTGAGCCTCCCGTTAATTCCGGCCAGGCGATAATGCGCCGTAAGGAGGGGGATGACGCCCCGATGAACGAGAGGCGGCGTTCAGCTCCCCGTGCCGATGATCTTCCATAGATCGGCGTTGAGCCCGCCCATGACCGCGTCGTGGCTCACCTCGAGACAACGGCGCAGGCCGGGCGGCCAGATGTCCGCGAGCCCGAGGCGGCAGCTCTCGTAGATTTGTGCGGCCTCTGCCAGCACGGGATCGCTCGTCGCGGCGTGCCACGGAATTCCGGTGACGCCCTGCCACGCGCGCTCGGCCCGTGCGGGATCGGCACCGCTGTCTCCCGGCAGGGCATTGATGAGCCGGTTGAGGAGCCGTGCCATGCGCGTGCGCTCGCCGTCGCGCCCCAGAAGTGCCGCCGCACTGCCGAGCATATCGCTCGCGCGCGCGACCTCCGCCGGCCGGAGCGGGCTCGGATCGCCGGCCACGGGCACCGGCATAAGGGCGAGACCTGGTGCGGCATCGACGGCGAGCTCGACGGCGCCGAGCGAGCGGGCGACGCTTTCCGGCAGGCTCACCTCGACGGCGATCTGACTGCGCCGGCTCACGATGTGGAGACCGCCAGCCGGCAGGCTGCGCACGCTCCCGTCCGCGGCCTTGACCACCAGCGTGAGCTTGCCGGGGTCCAGCGCATCGTAGGGCGTGCCGTCCTCGGGCATGGTGCGCTCCTGCTCGAGGCAGAGCGCCGAGAGCTCGGCCCGGCAAACGCCGTCCGCGCAATGCATGGGGATCGGCGCGCCGCTGGCAACGACGCTGAGCATCTGCGGTGCCGCGAGGCCGCCGGTCGCGAAGAGGGCGAGTGCCGCCAGCGCCGCCGCGAAAGCGAGTGCGATTTTCATGCCGTTCTCCCCTCGTTGCGCTCGCGGTCGGCGCCCTGCCCGCGGCCTCAACTGCCGGCGCCGAGGATGCGCCAAATCTCCTCGTTGAGCGAGCTCATCAGGGCATCGTGGCTCGCCTCGATGCAACGGCGCAAGGTGAGGCCCTGCACGAAGTGAGCGCCGCGCCGGCAACTCTCGTAGACCAGCGCCGCCTGGGCAGTGCCGCGAGCCTTGGCGCCTTCCGGGGAAGTTTCGGCGCCGGCGACCTTGTCCCACAGCCCGTCGGGGGCGCTGAGATCGAGGGCGGCACCGCCGCCCGTGCGCGGCAACGCGTTGATCACCCGATTGAGCAGGCGCACGGCGGTGAGCTCCGCCGGATGGGACTTCTCGAACACGTCGGCGCCAAGCGGCTGGCGCGAGGCGACCGCCGCCGCGACCTCGTCCTTGCTGACCGGCGAGGGATCGCCCGCCCGCGCCACCGGCACGAGCGTGACCTGCGGCCCGACGGCGAGGGCGAGACTCCTGGCTCCGAGGTGCTTCCGCACGGCCTCGGTCACGCTCGCCGTGACGGCACTATAGCTCCGCGCACTCGCGATGCTCAGATAGCGCGCGGCCGGAAGGCGGCGGACCGAGCCGTCCGCCAAGGTCGCGATCAGGGTCACATCCCGCCCGTCGGCCGCCTGGTAGGCGGTACCGTCGAGCGGACCGCTCCGACCCTGCTCCAGGCAGAATGCCGAAAGCTCGGCACTGCATACCCCGCTTTCGCACTTGAGCGGAATGGGCGCGGCACTCGAGATCACGCCGAGCAGCTGCGGGGCCGCCTGTGCTGCAAGCGGAAGCGCCAAGCTCGCCAGTGCCGAGACGAAAGCCAGCCGGACATTCATCGGACGCCTCCCAAAGGCCATCAGGCTCCGTATCCCGTCCGCTCGATCGCTCTAAATCCTCCCACCACCGGACAAGTTGGTCAATGATTTCGTCGGACGAGTCGAAGGCGGCGATCCCGGTTGCCAGCGCTCCCGCCAAGGGCTATCTCGTGTCTCATGCAGCACTTGTCCCGGGAGCCCGTGCACGTGATCGGCGGCGGCCTGGCGGGCAGCGAGGCGGCTTGGCAGCTCGCGCGCGCCGGGGTCGCCACGGTGCTTCACGAGATGCGCCCCGAGCGCATGACGGATGCCCACAAGACAGGCTCTCTGGCCGAGCTCGTGTGCTCCAACTCGTTCCGCTCGGACGACATGAGCTACAATGCGGTCGGGCT
>DATJAC010000313.1:0-6191 GCA_035516655.1 Alphaproteobacteria bacterium
CAACGCCAGGAGATGATCCGCGGCATGGTCGAGCGCCTCGCCGAGCGGCTCAAGCAGCAGCCGGACGACCTCGCGGGCTGGCAGCGCTTGGCGCGTGCCTACGGCGTGCTCGGCGAGACGGAGAAGGCGGCCGACGCCCAAGCCCATGTCGACAAGCTCGAGGCCGCGACCAAAGCTCCCTCCGCGCAAGCGCCGCCTGCCGCGGCCGCGGCTGCCGGTGCCGCACCCGGTCCGAGTGCGGCCGACATGGCGGCGGCGCAGAGCATGAGCGACGCGCAACGCCAGGAGATGATCCGCGGCATGGTCGAGCGGCTTGCCGATCGGCTCAAGCAGCGGCCGGACGATCTCGCCGGCTGGCAGCGCTTGGCACGTGCCTACGGCGTGCTCGGCGAACGCGACAAGGCGACGGATGCGCTGGCTCGAGCGGCAACCTTGGCACCCAAGGACCCCGACGTGCTGGTCGCCTACGGCAATGCGCTCTTGGCCCAAGGGAATTCGAGCGATGATCCGCCCGCCAAAGCGACCGAGGTCATGCGCCAGGTGCTCGCCATCGATTCGGCTCGCCGCGAAGCGCTCTGGGTCGTAGGCCTCGCCGATGCGGCACAGGGCGACAAAGAGACTGCGGCCGCGTTATGGGGCCGGCTCCTGGCTGAGCTCGATCCCGGAACGCCGGAGTATCTGCAAGTAAAAGGCCGGCTCGCCGCCCTCGGCAAGGCACCAAGCCAATAACGCCGCGGAATCGAGTCTCGGTCGGCGCCATGGGGGATTCCGGATGCGCGATGCGGCGTCGTTGAGCGGGCAGGTCGCCATCGTGACGGGGGCGGCCCAGGGGATCGGACGCGGGATCGCCCTCGTCCTGGCCGAGGCGGGGGCGCGGGTCGTGATCGGCGACCTGCAGGATGCGGGTGCCACGCTCGGCGAGATCGAGGGTCGGGGTGGGAGTGCGGTCTCGATGGTGATGGACGTGAGCCGGCCCAAGGAGGCGAACGGCCTGATCGAGCTCGCCCTCGAGCGCTACAAGCGCCTCGATGTACTGGTCAATAACGCCGGCATCGACGCGCCCGAAGGGAACGCGTGGGATCTGCCCGATGCGGAGTGGCAGCGCACGATCGACGTCAATCTGAGCGGGGTGTTCTATTGCTCGCGGGCCGCCCTCCGCCCCATGCTCGCGGGCGGCAGCGGAGCCATCATCAACATCAGCTCGCAGGTGGCGCGGGTCGGGCATCCCGGCATGTCGCCCGCCTATAACGCATCGAAGGCCGGGGTGATCGGCTTGACCGTCGCCTTTTCGGCGCAAGTGGCGGAGCGCGGCGTGCGGGTGAACGCCATCTTGCCGGGGCTCGTCGAATCGCGCGACTTCGGCTGGACCCCCGAGGTGCGCGCCGCGCGTGCGCGCGAGTACCCCCTCGGCCTTGGCACGCCGCGCGACATCGGCGAGGCGGTGCGCTACCTCGCGAGCCCCGCTGCCAGCTGGGTGTCGGGCACGCTGCTCCATGTCGCGGGCGGCTACCAGCGCCCGGCACCCTGGCTCTGAGCGGTGCTGCCGAGCGTATCGGTGCTGCGTCCTGCGCTTGCGGGACGGCCCCGCAAATTGTCGTTGAAGGGTCGCTTATTATATATTAGATATGAATTATGCGTGTTGAATCATCATATATGATGGGTAGTATATGATCTCGGCTGCGCAGCTTCGCGCCGCCCGGGCGCTGCTCGGCATCGACCAGCGCAAGCTTGCGGAGATCTCGGATCTGTCCGTCCCGACGATCCAGCGCATGGAAGCGAGCGAAGGGGTCATCCGCGGCAATGTGGATTCGCTGATGAAGCTGACGGCAGCACTCGCGGCCGCGGGCATCGAGCTCATCGGCGAGGGGGCGGCGAGCCAAGGCGGAGGACGCGGCGTGCGTCTCAAGACGTGAGCGCCATGGCCGGGACGGCGGATGCGATGACGAGCGCGCGGTCGGCAGCGAGGCGAAGGTAGCGACGCATGCCGATCGTCATTTGGCTCTGGTGCGTCGCAGCCCTCTTCCTCACATCGCTCGTGGCGCTTGCGACGGCGCGCTCGGCGAGCGCCCGCGTGCTGGTCTATGGCATCTGCCTAGCCGCGTCCGTGGTCGCATTTTCCGCCGCCCTCGCTCAACTCCTCGCCGGCGGCTCGCCGGCACCTGCGATCGTGCTCCCGTTGGGCCTGCCGTGGGTCGGTGCCCACTTCCGCGTCGATGCGCTCGCCGCCTTCTTCCTCGCGGTCGTCAATCTCGGCGGCGGGGTGGCGAGCCTCTATGCCCTCGGCTACGGGCGCCATGAGCAGGCACCGCATCGCGTTCTACCGTTCTATCCGGCCTTCCTCGCCGCCATGAATCTCGTCGTCCTGGCCGACGACACTTACAGCTTCCTGCTCTCCTGGGAGTTCATGTCGCTCGTCTCCTGGGCCCTCGTCATCGCCCATCATCGCGAGGCCGGCAACGCCCGTGCCGGCTACATCTACCTCATCATGGCGAGCTTCGGCACGCTCGCGCTGCTGCTCGCCCTCGGCTTGCTTGCGGGTGCGGACGGCGGCTATGCCTTTGGCGCCATCCGTGCCGGCCACCATTCGACCCTGGTCGCAGCCCTCGTCCTGGTGCTGGTACTGCTCGGTGCCGGGTCCAAGGCCGGGCTCACCCCGCTCCATGTCTGGCTGCCGCTCGCCCACCCGGCCGCCCCCAGCCACGTTTCGGCATTGCTGAGCGGGGTCATGACCAAGGTCGCGGTCTACGGCTTCATCCGCATCGTCTTCGATTTGCTGGGCGCCACGGGCTGGTGGTCGAGCATGGCGGTGCTGGCCCTTGCCGCAGCCACGACCTTCCTCGGCGTACTCTACGCCCTGATGCAGCACGATCTGAAGCGGCTCCTCGCCTATCACACGGTCGAGAACATCGGCATCATCTTCATCGGCCTCGGTTTGGCGCTCGCCTTCCGTGCCAACGGGATGGCCGCAGCCGCGGCCCTCGCCCTGACCGCGGCCTTGTTCCACGTCTTCAATCATTCGCTCTTCAAGAGCCTGCTCTTCTTCGGCGCCGGTGCGGTGCTGAACGCCACGGGCGAGCGCGACATGGAGCGCTTGGGCGGTCTCATTCACCGCATGCCGCTCGCGAGCTTCGCCTTCCTCGTCGGCTGCGTCGCCATCTCGGCCCTGCCGCCGCTCAACGGCTTCGTCTCCGAATGGCTGACCTTCCAGGCCATTCTCCTGAGCCCGGCCCTGCCGCAATGGGGCTTGAAGATCCTGATCCCCGCGGTCGGTGCGGTGCTCGCACTCTCGGCGGCCCTCGCGGCCGCCTGCTTCGTCAAGGCCTTTGGCGTCACCTTCCTCGGCCGGCCGCGCTCGCCCGCCGTGACGACGGCCCGCGAGGCGGACCGCTTTTCGCTGGCCGCCATGCTCTTTCTTGCCGTGCTCTGCCTGCTTGCCGGCATCCTGCCCGGGCCGGTCATCGATTTGCTGGCCCCGCTCACCCAAGCGCTCGTGCAAGGTCATATGCCGGCGCAGGCCTCGACATCCTGGCTTGCGATCGTGCCGGTCAGCGAAAGCCGCAGCTCCTATGACGGACTGCTCGTCTTCGTCTTCATAACGCTCTCGGCCCTGCTCTCGGCCTATGCGATCCATCGCCTGGCCTCGCGCGCACTGCGCCGAGCGCCGGCCTGGGATTGCGGCTACCCGGATGCGAGTCCGCTCACGCAGTACAGTGCCGCCAGCTTCGCGCAGCCCATCCGCAGGGTCTTCGGCACGGTCGTCTTCGGCGCCCGCGAGAAGGTCGAGATGCCCCCGCCCGGCAGCAGCGCTCCCGCCGTCCTTCAGGTCGAGCTGCACGATCCCGTCTGGGAGCGCCTCTATGCGCCTGTGATCGGAACGGTGAACGCGGCCGCCGAGCGGCTCAATCATCTCCAGTTCCTCACCATCCGGCGCTACCTGAGCCTCGTCTTCCTCGCCCTCGTGCTGCTGCTGCTGGTCCTCGCCCTATGGCTCTGATCCACGAATTCGCCGTCCAGGGGCTGCAGATGCTGGTGGTCCTGCTGCTCGCTCCCGCCCTCGTCGGGCTCGTGCGCAAAGTGAAGGCGCGGCTCTTGCGCCGCCGCGGTGCCGACATTCTTCAGCCCTATCGCGACATCTTGCGGCTCGTGCGCAAGGAGGTGGTGCTGGCGGAGAATGCGAGCTGGCTCTTCCGCGCAACCCCCTACCTCATCTTCGCCGCGACCTGGGTGGCCGCCGCCCTGGTGCCGACCTTCGCCACCAATCTCATGTTCAGCTGGTCCGCGGATCTCATCGCCATCACCGCACTCTTGGCGAGCGCGCGCTTTTTCCTGGCCCTCGCCGGCATGGACGTCGGCACCAGCTTCGGGGGCATCGGAGCGAGCCGGGAGGTGATGATCGCCTCGCTCGCCGAGCCGGCCATGATGATGATCGTCTTCACGTTGGCACTCATCGCGGGCTCGACCCAGCTCTCGACGATCGCGGCGTTCATGCAGTCGCCCATGGTCGGCTTGCGCGTGTCCTTGGGTTTGGCACTCGTCGCCCTCGTCATCGTGGCGATCGCCGAGAACGCGCGCATCCCGGTCGACAATCCCGCGACGCATCTCGAGCTGACCATGGTGCACGAAGCGATGGTGCTCGAATATTCGGGCCGGCATCTCGCCCTCATCGAGCTCACCGCGGCCCTCAAGCTGCTCCTCTACGTCTCGCTCATCGCCTGCATCTTCCTGCCCTGGGGCGTGGTGCCACCGGACGCGAGCATGGCAGCACAGCTCGTGGCGGCATTCGCCTATCTCGTCAAGCTTGCCTTGAGCGGGGTCTGCCTAGCCCTCTTCGAGACCGCGATCGCCAAGATGCGGGTCTTCCGGGTCCCTGAGTTCCTGGGGGCCGCCTTGATGCTGGGGCTGCTCGCGGCACTCCTGCGCTTCGTCTCGGGGAGCCTCTAGATGGACCGCCTCGCCTTCGACATTTCCCATCTGCTCGCGGGCGGCCTCGTCCTCTTGAGCTTCGTGCTCCTCTATCAGGACCGCCTCTACGCGCTCCTCAACGTCTATGCGCTCCATGCGCTGACCTTGGCGCTCTCGGTCGCCTGGCAAGCCTTCATCCAGGACGCCCCGCATCTCTATGTGACGGCAGCGCTGGCCCTCGGCTCCAAGGCCGTCGTCATTCCCTTGGTCCTGCGCCGGATCGTCGAGCGCCTGGGCATCCACCGCGAGATCGAAACCGTGGTCGGCATCGGCCTGACCATGCTCGCCGGCATAGCGCTCGTGGCGCTGGCAATGGTGGTCATGCTGCGCGTGACCGGCGAGGCGAGCCCCATCGCGCGCGAGGATCTCGCCTTCGCCCTCGCCGTCGTGCTCCTCGGTCTCCTCATCATGGTGACGCGCCGCAATGCCGTCAGTCAGGTCGTCGGCTTCATGTCGCTCGAGAACGGTCTGGTGCTTGCCGCAACCGGGGCCAAAGGCATGCCGCTCGTGGTCGAGATCAGCGTCGCCTTCTCGATCCTCATCGCCTTCATCGTCATCGGCATCTTCCTCTTCCGCATCCGCGAGCGCTTCGACACCGTGGACATCCGCGCCCTCGACCAGTTCCGCGGAGAGCGCCGATGATGGGGGTCTCCCTCGGTTGGGCGGGTGCCGTGCTGCTGGTGCCGCTGGCGGCTGCGGCCGTGCTTGCCTTTTTGCCGGGCTATCGGCTTGCCGCGCGCTTCAACGTCGCGGCGACGTCGCTCACGCTGCTCGCGGCACTGGCGCTGCTTTTCGGTGCGCATCCCGCCGCCGGCCGCTACCTGCTCGTCGACGACCTCAACGTCGTCTTCATCGGCCTCAACAGCTTCGTCGGCTTCACCACCAGCGTCTTCAGCGCGAGCTATGTCGGTCACGAGCTCGAGACCGGCCGGTTGACCCCGGCCTACCTGCGCTTCTATCACGCCATGTATCAGGTGCTGATGTTCGCCATGAACCTGGCGCTGATGGCGAACAATATCGGGCTCATGTGGGTCGCCATCGAGATCGCCACCTTGACGACGGTGATGATGGTCGGGATCTATCGTACCCATGAGGCGCTCGAGGCGGCGTGGAAATACTTCATCCTCGGCAGCGTGGGGATCGCCTTGGCCCTCTTCGGGACCATCCTCGTCTATATCGCCGCCCAACCGGTGGTCGGCGAAGGCGTCGACGCCATGGTCTGGACGACG
>DATJAC010000314.1:0-17981 GCA_035516655.1 Alphaproteobacteria bacterium
GGCTTCCTCGAGTTCATCGCCGACCCGGAATCGCCGATGCACAAGCCGGCCCTCTCCTCGGGCAGGCGCTTGATACTCTATTGCGCCTCGGGCGGCCGCTCGGCCCTTGCCGCCAAGACGCTTCGCGACATGGGCATCGCCCAAGTCTGCCATATGGCAGGCGGCTTCGGAGGCTGGGTCCAGTCGGGCGGGCCCGCCGAGCGCTGAGCCGAGAATCGCCTCACGCGTCACCCCCGCGCACGCGCTACGGTATTCGCACAAGGCCGGAGAGCGCCGGCAAAAGCGGCATTGGCCTGTGAAGGTCGTCTCGGACTGGCCGCGGTGCGTCCTTCGAGACGCTCACTGCGCTCACTGCTCAGGATGAGGTCGAATCTTTCTGCCACACGCGAATCTTCCTCATCCTGAGCAGCGCCCCGAAGGGTCGCGTCTCGAAGGACCCACGACGGCTCTGCAAGCGTCCTTGAGATGTGTGAATGTCGTAGCGCGCACTTGCGCCCCCTGCCTTAGCGCCGCCGCGGGTCGAGCGCGTCGCGCAGGCCGTCGCCGAGCAGGTTGAAGGAGAGCACGGCCAGGAAGATGGCGAGGCCGGGCCAGAGCGCCATCCAGGGCGACTGCTCGAGAAAGCTCTTGGCGGTATTGAGCATGCTGCCCCAGCTCGGGGCAGGCGGCTGCTGGCCGAGCCCGAGAAAGGAGAGGCTCGCCTCGGCGATGATCGCCTGCGCGATCGCCAAGGTCGCCTGCACCATGAGAGGAGGCAGGATATTGGGCAGGATATGGCGCAAGAGGATGCGCGCATGCGGATTGCCGAGCGCCTTCGCGGCCTCGACATAGTCCTCGACCTTGACCGCCATGGTCTGCGCGCGCGTGAGCCGGACGAAGATCGGCATGGTGGAGATGCCGATCGCGATCATTGCGTTGGTCAGGTTCGGGCCCAGGAAGGCGGCAAGTGCTATCGCCAGGATGAGGAAGGGGCAGGCGAGCATGGCATCCGTGATGCGCATGAGCACCCCGTCGATCCAGCCCCCCGCATAGCCCGAGACGAGGCCGACCGGCACGCCGAGGCCAAGCGCGATCACGACCGAGACCACGCCCGCGAGGAGCGAGGCGCGCGCACCGTAGATCACGCGCGCCAGCACGTCGCGGCCGATCTCGTCGGTGCCGAAGAGGTGGGCGAACGTCGCCGCCTTGCGCACCGCGAGGAAATCGGTGGCAAGCGGATCGTAGGGGCTGATCAGGGGGGCGAAGACCGCCGTGACGACGAAGGCGAACACGACGACGGCGCCGAAGAGAGCACTTCTGCGCTTGAGCAGGCGCTCGAGCGCCTCTCTGAGCGGGCTCCGCTCCGCGAGTTCCGTGCCGTCCCGGGCGATGGCGCTCATTTCGCCCGCCTCACGAGCGCAGGCGCGGATTCACCAGGAAATAGGCGAAGTCCGCGCAAATGTTGAGCAGGATGTAAATCGTAGCTGTCACCAGCACGACCCCTTGCACGACCGCATAGTCGCGGTTGAACACGGCATCGACGATGAGCTTGCCGAAACCGGGGATGGTGAAGACCTGCTCGGTCAAGACCGCCCCCGACAGGAGCTGGCCGAACTCGAGGGCGCCGAGAGTGATCACCGGGATGAGGGCGTTGCGCAGGCTGTGATGCAGCACCACGGTGCGCTCGGAGAGTCCCTTGGCGCGCGCGGTGCGCACGTAGTCCGAGTTCAGCACCTGGAGCATCGCACTCCGCGTATGGCGCATGATCACCGCCGCCACGGCGTTGCCCAGCACGAAGGCGGGCATGATGATGGTGCGCAGGTTCTCGGCAAGGTTTTCCGTGGGCGGCACGAAGCCCGAGGCGGGGAGCCAGCCGAGATCGACCGAGACGAGCAGGATCAGCATGATGCCGAGCCAGAAGTTGGGCGTGGAGAGGCCCCAGAGGGCGAAGAGATTGGCGGCGTAATCGAGGGCGGTGCCGGCCTTGACGGCCGAGAGGATGCCGCTCGGGATGCCGATGAGAAGGGCGATGAGAAAGGCGACCGCGCCGAGCTCGAGGGTCACCGGCAGCTTCTGCAGCACGAGGGCACCGACGGGCATCTGGTTGCGCAGCGATTGGCCGAGGTCGCCGTGGGCCGCGTCGTCGATCCAATAGAGGTAACGGACGGGAAAAGGCTTATCCAGGTGATATTTCTTGTGGAAATAGGCGATCACGTTGGGGTCGCGGTCCTCGCCGGCGAGGGCGAGCGCCGGATCGCCCGGCAGGAGCTGCTGCAGCCCGAAGATGATGATCGAGACGAAGAAGATCGTCGGCACTGCGATCAGCAGGCGGCGGGCGAGAAAGGCGAGCATGGCCGAAGCGGGGGCGGGCGGAAGGGACGCGCGGCACCGGGGCCGCGCGTCCCGTCGCCTATTTGAGATCGACGCCGACGACGCGGACGAGCCCGTCCGGATAGGGCGTGAAGCCCGCGAGCGCTTTCGTCATGCCGTAGATCCACTTGCGCTGGAAGAGGTAGATGATCGGCCGGTCCTTCTCGATGAGGATCTCCGCGGCTTTCTTGTAGGCCTGATAGCGCGCGGCCGGGTCGTTCGTCGAGCGCGACTCCTCGAGCGCCTTGTCCACCTCCGGATTGCAGTAATTTCCGTCATTGAGCGGCGCCTTGCAGGCGACGAAGCTGTAAAGGTTGCCATCGGGATCGGTGCGCCCGCTCCAGCCGATGTACCAGGCCTCGAAGTCTCCGCGGTGGGCGCGGTCGAGCGAGGTCGCGAACTCGACCGACTGGATGCGCATGTCGATGCCGGCCTCCTTGACCATGGCCTGGAGCACCTGCGCACCCTGCTGGTCCTCCTGCGTCGTCGGCACCATGAGGTTCACGACGAGGTCGGGATGGCCGGCCTCCTTGAGGAGCGCCTTCGCCTTCTCGAGGTTGCGCGCATGGACGGGGAATTCCTTGACGTAATAGGGATTGCCCACGGGGTCCCACTGGTTCCCCGGCGTGAATTCGCCGTTGAAGACGACCTGGGGAATGGCGCCGCGGTCGATCGCGAGATCGAAGGCCTCGCGCACGCGCGGATCCTGGCCGAGGGGGTTTTGGGCCTTGGGGCCGTTGGCGATATTGATCGTGATCCCCTGATAGGCAAGCGAGGAGATCTCGGCCGTCTGCAGCTTCGGGTCCTTGCGGAGTGCCGGCAGATCGGTGGGTGCCACGCGCTCGATGAGGTCGAGGCTGCCCGATTGCAGGTTGGCGACGCGCACCGCGTTGTCGATGATCGGTCGGTACTCGATGCGGTCGATATGGACGTTGTCCTTGTTCCAATATTTGTCGAATTTCTCGAGCACGATGCGATCCTGGGCCACGCGCTCGACGAATTTGAAGGGGCCGGCGCAGACCGGGTGGAGCGCGAAGTCCTTGCCTTCTTCTTTGGCCGCCTTGGGCGACACGATCATGCCGGCGCGGTCGGTGAGGGCCGCGAGCAAGGGTGCGAACGGCTTCGCGAGGTTGAGGCGCACGGTGCGCTCGTCGAGCACGTCGATGCTTTGGATCGCGTTGATCTCGCTCTTGCGCGTCGAGCCTTGCAGCGTCAAATGCCGCTCGATGCTGAACTTGACCGCCTCGGCGTTGAACGGCTCGCCGTCCTGGAACACCACCCCCTGGCGCAGCTTGAGGGTGAGGGCCTTGTTGTCGGCCGACCATTCGTAGCCGGTCGCGAGCTGCGGCACCACCTTGAGATCGGGGCTGATGTCGAAGAGCTTGTCGCAGAGGCTCGCGAAGACGATGCGGCCGACGAAGGTGCGCGCGAGCGTGGGGTCGAGGAGGTCCGGGTCCTCCGCCAGCCCGATGCGCAGCGTCTTGGCCGAGGTACCGCTCGCGAGCGCCGCCGCGAGCACCGCCGCCATGGCAATCCTGGTGATCCACTTCATGATCCGTCTCCCTGTTTGTTTGTCGTGTCGCCTCATCCCCCGGCCCCGCCCGGGGTGAAGCAGGCTTGCAGCCGCTCGAGCCGCGGGTTCGCCGGCTCGTCCTGCGGACGGGGAATGAACTCGTCCGCGGGCGGAATCTCACGCCAGAAATGGCACGCCGTAAAGTGCCCTTGGCCGTCGTCCGCGAAGGCGGGGGCCTCCTCGCGGCAGCGCTCTGCGGCGTAAGGGCAGCGGGTGTGGAAGCGGCAGCCGGGCGGGACTGCGAGCGGGCTCGGCACGTCGCCCTCGAGGATCAGGTGGCGCCGCGTGCTGTGGGGGGCCGGGAGCGGAATGGCCGAGAGCAGCGCCTGGGTATAGGGATGGCGGGGAGCTGCGAAGAGGGCGGCCTTGGGGGCGAGCTCGACGATCTTGCCGAGATACATGACCGCGATGCGATGGGCGATGTGCTTCACCACGGCGAGATCGTGGGCGATGAAGATGAAGCCGAGCCCGAAGCGAGCCTGCAGGTCCTTGAGCAGGTTGACGACCTGTGCCCGCACCGAGACGTCGAGGGCCGAGACCGGCTCGTCGCAGACGAGGAGCTTGGGCTCGACCGCAAGCGCGCGGGCTATGCCGATGCGCTGGCGCTGGCCGCCGGAGAACTCGTGCGGGTAGCGCCGCGCGTGGCTGGGCAGGAGGCCCACGAGGCGAAGAAGCTCGGCCACCCGGTCCTTTTGCGCCTGGCCGCGGACGAGGCCGTGAATGGCGAGCGGCTCGGCCAGCATCTGGCCGACCGTCATGCGCGGGTTGAGCGAGCCGTAGGGATCCTGGAAGACGATCTGCATCTCGCGGCGCAAGCTCCGCATGCGCTCGCCCGCAAGCCCGAGGATTTCTCGCCCCTCGAAACGGATCGTCCCGCGGTCGGGGTCGAGGAGGCGCAGCACCAGTCGGCCGGTGGTGGATTTCCCGCACCCGCTCTCGCCGACGAGGGCCAGCGTCTCGCCGGCAGCGAGGGTGAAATCGATGCCGTCGACCGCCTTGACCGTGCCGCGGGCGCGCCCGAAGAAGCCTTGCTCGAGCCTGAAATGCTTGACCAGGCCCTCGACCTCGAGAAGCGGCGCCGCCGCCGGCGCCGCCGGCGGGAGTCCTGGGGCTGTGTCCTGCGCCACCGTCATCGGCCGTCCCCGAGGGGGGCCTTGAGGCAGGCAACGAGATGGCGCGGGCCGAGCGCGCGTAGGCGGGGCTCGACCGTGCGGCACTCCGCATCCGCGAAGGGGCAGCGCGGATGGAAGGCGCAGCCCTCCGGCAGGGCCATGAGGTTCGGCACGGCACCCTCGATGGTGGCGAGCCTCGCCTTGTCGTCACGGAGCTTCGGCAAGGCGCCGAGGAGCCCGATCGTATAGGGATGCTGCGGCTCGTCGAAGAGGGCCGCGACCGGGGCCTGCTCGACGATTTTCCCTGCGTACATGACGGCGACCTCGTCGGCGATCTCGGCGATGACGCCCAGGTCGTGGCTGATCATGATGATCGCCGTGCCGAACTCGGCGTGGAGCTCGCGCATGAGGTCGAGGATCTGGGCCTGGATGGTGACGTCGAGGGCGGTGGTCGGCTCGTCGGCGATGAGGAGCTTGGGACCGCAGGAGAGCGCCATGGCGATCATCACGCGCTGGCGCATCCCGCCCGAGAGCTTGTGGGGATAGTCGTCGTAGCGCTCTTCCGCGGCCGGGATGCGCACGCGGCGCATCATCTTTATCGCGCGCTCCCGCGCCTCGCCGCGGCCGACCCGCTTGTGGCGCTGGATCGCCTCGGCGATCTGCTCACCGACGGTGAAGGCGGGATTCAAGGAGGTCATCGGCTCCTGGAAGATCATCGCGATGTGGTTGCCGCGCAGCTCGCGCATTTGGGCGGGGGAGAGCCGTCGGAGATCCTGGCCTTCGAAGATCACCTCCCCGCCCACAATACGCCCGGGCGGCGAGGGTACCAGGCCCATGATGGCGAGTGCCGTCACACTCTTGCCGCAGCCGGACTCGCCCACGAGGCCGAGCGTGCGCCCGGGCTCGAGCGCCAAGCTCACCCCGTCGACGGCCCGGACGTCGCCCTCGGCACTGGCGAAATGGATCTCGAGGCCGCGCACCTCGAGGAGCGCTTTGGCCGGCAGCCTGCTCGCTTCCTCAGCCGCCAGCATCGGCTCGGCCACAGCCGCTCAGCCTTTGAGCGCTGCTTGGCGCCGCTTGAGCTCGGCGTCGATCACGGCGCGGTCGTGCACCCCGGCGGGGTTGGCCCGGCTCGGCAGGAAGGCGAGGAAGGGCTGGAAGATCTCCTTGCTCACCTCGTGGAGGCGGCGCAGCTCGACGAGCGGCTCCGGGTGATCGTCGACCCTGAGATCGAGGCTCGGGTAGACCTCCGTGCCGTAGATGAGGAGGGCGGCCGATTGCTTGCCGCGCTTGTCCCCGCCGGCGGCCTGGCCGGCATCGAGGGCGGCGAGGAGGCGGAGTGCGAAGGGGAGGGCTGCCCCCGCCTCGTAGGCGGCGGCGGTATCGTCGACCACCCCTTCGCCAGCCAGCATATTGCCCGCGACCGAGTAGCCCTTACCTGCGCGCGCACCGTACCAGCCGATGCAGCTCCGCCCGCTGTGCTGGGCGATGCGGCCGAGCCGGTCGATCAGGTGGAGCTGGCGATGCTCGCGCCCCTCATCACCCGCGAGCAGCCGGCGCACGACCTCTGCGGGCTCGGCCCCGGCGGCAAGGAGCTCGAGCCCTTGGGGGCCGAAGCTCGGATTGATGAGGGCCTGGGTGGCGAGCGCACCCACCCCGCTCTGCGCGTGCGGGCAGAGCGCGCCCACGGCAAAGAAGCGGGTGGTGACGGCGACGCCAAAGGCGCCGCTTTGCGGGTCGTGCGCGACGATCGACCAGGTCATGGCGGCTTACCTTGCCCCACGCCCGGCACCCGCGCAAGCTGAGGGCCGGCCGGATTGCCGCTCCGACCGGCCCTGGAACGTTGGCGCTTAGGCCCTGCGGGCCGCCCTCAGGCAGCGCTTGCCGCGGGCTCGCTCTGGACCTCGCCGCGCAGGAGCTCCTGCACGCACATCGATTTCGGCTGGAAGGCGCGCTCCAAGACCGGGATCGACTTGTGCGGATCGGCCTTGCCGCACATGAAGATGTCGAAGGCGGCGAAGCCGCGCTCGGGCCAGGTGTGGACGCTGATATGGGATTCCGCCAGCACCGCCACCCCGGACACGCCGCCGTTGGGGGAGAAGTGATGGAGGTGGATGTGCAGGAGCGTGGCGTCCGCCGCCTCGACCGCCGCCACCAGCGCGCGCTCGATGTAGGGCACGTCGTCGAGATGCCCTGCCTCGCTCAGATCGAGGATCAGGTGGGTGCCGGCAAAGGTCTTGCCGTTGCGGGTGACGAAGTAGTCCTTGGGCGCAAACTCTGCGCTGCGGGCAAACGCCGGACTTGCGCCGGCAGCGGTTCTGGACAGGTCGGGCGTAACCGCTGGCGCCGATGCATTCGCCGTGCGCTGCGCGCGCCCCAAGTCCATCCCCAATTTGAAGCGAGTGGTCATCAGAACACACCCCCAAACCAGAAGATGTCTCGGTAAGCACGAGATGTTTCGGCCATATGAGGCAAGTTGACCCCGAATGCAATAAAAAATTCACCGGAAGCCGGATTTTTTGCCCGTCCGGCCCCGCGGCAGCCCGTCGCACCCGGCTGCGGCGGCTCCGCTGCGGGTGCCGCCCCTTCCGGGTGCCGGCGATCTCGGGCATGAAAAGAAGCCGGCTAAGGGTACCGGCGACCGGGGCCAAGGAGGCGAGCCATGAGCCAGGCAGTGCTGAAAGCGGGCGAGGACGACGGGCTTATCGTCAATCGCCGGCAGCTTCCCTTCGAGCTCGACGCCGGCATCGCAGCACGGGCTGCGATAGGGCTGGTCGTGCTCGCGACCGATCACACGATCGAGCATGAGTGGCGCCGCATGCTGGCTCTGCCGGGGGTGGCGTTCTACGAGAGCCGCATCTACAACTCGAACCAGGTGACGCCGGAGACGCTCCAGGCCATGGAGGCGGGCTTGGCAGGCGCTGCGGGCCTGATCCGTCCGGGCGAGCGCCTCGACGTCATGGCCTACGGCTGCACCTCGGGCTCCATGGTGATCGGCGAGGAGAAGGTGTTCCAGCGCCTGCGCGAGGCGCGGCCGGGCATTCCCTGCACCACCCCGATCACCGCGGCCTTGGCCGCCTTCAAGACCCTCGGCCTCGCCCGCATCGCGCTCCTGACCCCCTATATCGACGAAATCAACCGGATGATGCGGCGCTATATCGAGGCGCGCGGGGTGGCGGTCCCGGTGATGGGCTCCTTCAACCACGAGGACGACAACGAGGTCGCGCGCATCACCCCGGCCTCGATCACGAATGCCGTGCTCGAGCTCGGGTGCCAAGCGAGCGTGGATGGAGTGTTCGTCTCCTGCACGAGCCTGCGCGTGGCCGAGCATGTGGCGGCAATGGAAGCGAAGCTCAAGAAGCCGGTGACGGCGAGCAATCACGCCATGGCCTGGCACAGCCTGCGCCTGGCCGGCTACCGCGATGCCGTGCCGGGGTTCGGGCGGCTCTTTCTCGGATGACAGAAGACGGATGACAGATGACGGAAGGAGGCTCAGGCGGCCGATTTCGCTCGGTTCCCTCCGTCGTCTGTCCTCCGTCCTCTGACGTCTGACCCGTAGCGCTCGATGCCGAGGCCCTCGGCCGGGTGCTCGCTCCGCCTGCCGTCCATGAGATCGACGAGGATGCGGCTCGATCCCGCCGACATGGTCCACCCCATGTGGCCGTGGCCGGTGTTGTACCAGAGGCGCTCGAGCGGGGAGCGGCCGACGATGGGCGGTCCGTCGGGCGTCATCGGCCTGAGGCAGGACCAGTAGCTCGGCTTGCCGAAGTCGACCCCTTGGGGGAAGAGCTCGCGCGCCACCGCCAGCATGGAGGCGAAGTCGGCCGGCTTGTGGCTGTTGTCGTAGCCGGAGAAGTCGGCCGTGGATGTCATGCGCAGGCGGTCGCCCATGCCGCAATAGGCGACGAGCGAGCCCTCGTCGACCCCGCCCACGGTGGGGGCCAACTTGGGATCGATCGGCAAGGTGAGCGAGAAGCCCTTGACCGGATAGACCGGGAGCTCGAGCCCGGCCGCGCGCGCCGTGAGCGAGCTGAAGCTGCCGAGCGAGAGGACGTAGGCATCGGCACTCATCGCGCCGCGCGCGGTCGCGACCGCGGTGAGCCTGCCCCCGCTCGTCTCGAGGCCGCGCACCTCGCAGCCGAAGTGGAACTTGACGCCCATGCGCTTGCAGACGTCCGCGAGCTGCACGGTGAAGGCCTGGCAATCCCCGCTCCCGTCGCCCGGACAGTAGACCGCCCCCGCGAGCTTGCCCGCGATCGGCTTCAAGGCCGGCTCGATCTCGATGCAGCGCTTGGCGTCGATGATCTCGACTGCCTGCCCATGCTCCTTCATGAGCGTCATGTTGCGCACCCCTTGAGCGAAATGCTCGCGGTCGCGATAGAAGAACAGCAGGCCCTTCTTGTACTGGTGATAGTGGAGACCCTCGGCGCTGCCGATCTCCTCGAGCTTCGCCTGGCTGTAGCGGCAGAGGGCCAGCTTGACGAGCGTGGCGGCGCGCGCGCGCTCGGCCGTGCAGGCGGCGAGGAATTTCAGGCCCCAAATCCAAAAGTGCGGATCGAGGCTGAAGTGCATGCGGTAGGCGAGATCCCGGTGCCAGATCGACTGCAGGAGGAGCTTGGGTGCGCGCGGCGAATTCCAGGTGAAGGAATGGCCGGGGGCGATGAGGCCGGCGTTGGCGAAGCTGGTCTCGGCCCCCGCCTCGCCCTGGCGGTCGAGGACCTCGACCTCATGGCCGGCCTTGGCGAGGTAATAGGCCGTGGTGATGCCGACGACACCGGCCCCCAGCACGATCGTCTTCATGGCGCGTCGTCCCCCGTTCGCAGCTCCGCCGATGCTATGCGATGGCGCGCGCCTTGCAAAGCCTGCCGGGCGGGTTTCACGCCATCCTTCGAGACGCCGCCTGCGGCGGCTCCTCAGAGTCTGACTCAAAATGATCCGTTCACTTTCAATGCTCTATTCGTCACCCCGGCGAAAGCCGGGGTCCATGTCCGAAGCCCGGCTCAAGGCCGACGATGGATTCCCGCTTTCGCCGGAATGACGACGTGTGGCGGGTAATGCATTGAACTTAACGCGTTCATTTCCGGCCAGCCTCTGAGGAGCGTCGCGCTTGCGACGCGTCTCGAAGGATGAGCCGCGCGGTCAGTTGCCGCTCGGTTCGTCCGACTTGAGACTGTCGACCTTGGCCCTGAGCTCCTTGATGAGCCCATCCAGCCCCTCGCGCTGGACCACGGAGGCGAACTCCTGGCGCTGGGTGAGCGCCATGCTGATCCCTTCGACGACGACGTCGACGATCTTCATCCGGCCTTGGATGTTGCGCACGCGCCAGCCGGCCTTGAGCGGCGGGGCGTCGGGCCGGTCGATCTCAGTCTCGACGATCGCGTCGGTGTCCGCGATCGGCTGATCGCCGGTGATCTTGAACTTCTCGCCCTTATAGGCGCCGATGCGCCGCGTGTAGGTGTCGAGCACCCAGGTCTCGAACAGCTTCTGGTACTCCGCCTTCTGCTCGGGGCTGGCATTGCGCCAGGGGGCCCCAAGCACGAAGCGGCCGATCAGGTCGAAGTCGAAGCCCTCGCGGAAGATCTGGCGGAACTCCTCCTTGTTCTTCTCCGCCTCGGCCGGGGTGTAGCTCGCGAAGAGGGCGACGGCACGGCTGCCCAGGTCCTGCACGAACTTGGCCGCCGCCTCGGGCGAGGTCGCAGTCTCCGCCGCCCGGACCGCCGGGCCGGCACCAATGAGCCAGCCCAGCAGCAAAAGGCAGGGGGCTAGCCTTATCGCAAGGGTCATCAGGGTCGCTCCGCTTGTGATTGGGGGTGCGGGAGGCCGCCTAGAGCTAACGCCGCGGCTATCGCTTCATACGGCTCGGTCTCTCCGATCCTGTGCTGTGCTCAGCGCACCATGTGGATGGCGGGTGCGCTGCCGGCCGGGGCCTTGCGCCGCAGGGCGCCGAGGGCGATGACCCGCTCCGTCTCGAGCCACAAGCGATAGGGGGCCAACCGGTCGAGCGCCACCCAGGCCACCTCGGCCGCGTCGTCGCCGGCCTTGGCCTCGCCCGCCTGCCATTCGGCCCAGAGGTCGACGAGGGTGTAGTGGTACTGCACGCGGCCCTCCGCGTCGCGGCTGATCGAATCCACGACCGCGATCGTCTCCTTGATCGCGATCTCGATGCCGGCCTCCTCGCGCACCTCGCGGCACGCCGCCTCGGCCACGCTCTCCCCGAGTTGCTGCATGCCCCCCGGAATGCTCCACTGCCCCTCGCGCGGCGGCTTGCCGCGCTTGATGAGCAGGACCTCCTCGCCGCGGAAGACGAGGGCCCCCACGCCGACGATGGGGCGCTCGGGATAGCTGCGCTTCATCGAGTGCGTCGGCCTCAACCTATGCCGCCTTCCGGCGTGGCCGGGCCTTCGGCAAGTCGATCGGCAGCTCGGCATTCATTCGCGCCAAAGCCTCGTCGATGATCCACATCTGCGAGTGGTGGCGCAAATCGAGCAGCCGACGCACCGAGTTCTCGGGCATCTTGAGGGCCCTGGCGAGCTTCAGCTTCGACCATTTGAGTTCCTGCATCCGCTCGTAGACCGCCAACTTGGCGGTAACGAGTGAGGGCAGCACCGCGCGATTGGCACCCGTTTGCACGGCACCCTTTCGCGGCAGCCGCCGGCCGGCCTTGATGTAGCCCTCAAGTGCCGCGATCACACAATCGACAGCATTGGCGCGCGCTTCCCCTTCGGTCTCGCCTTCGGTCAACGCCTCCGGGATTCCGGAAAAGCGGACGAGCCACCAGCCGTTCTCCTCCCGCTGGAGCGTGTAGCGATATCCGAACGCCATCCCACCCCGCGCTTTCGACCAATCCGCGTTATTTTCCCCTAAAATTTCCCCTGGTCGTGACCTCACGTTCGCACATATCTGTGCGAACTGCAATTTCGATCCAGGATCTGCGCCCGTCCGGCAACTGGCGGATACGCAACATCCGGCTAGTGTCCCGAATCGTAAAATCGTCACATCTCCGATCTCCCGTCCCGGCGAAAGCCGGGACCCATTTGCGCCATGGATACCGGCCTTCGCCGGTATAGCAGGAAGGAATAGGGGCAACGGAGACCGAACGAATTTCCGATCCACGACACTCGCGCTGGGTCCGATCAGGCCGAATAGCCTCTTCTATTGGTCATGGCCGCCCCCGGATTAAATCCGGGGGCGACCCGGCCATCCATGGACCCGCGGGTCGAGCCCGCGGGTGACGGTTCGGGGGAAGTCCTTCTGCTTGATTGGATACTGCTCTAACGCCGAGGGTCGCTGCTGCGTTGTGCGTTCGTCCGCGCTAAGCTGGTCTCCCATCGGATCGCAAAGTCGCGAGGGAGCGTGGCCGAGACCTTCATCCTGAGACCGGGCAAGCTCCGCTTGGGCGATCTGCGCGCCCTCTACGAGGGTGAGGCGAGCGTCGCCCTCGACCCCGCCGCCTTCGCCGCGATCGACGCGGCCGCCGCCACGGTCGAGCGCCTGGTCGCCGCCGGGCGGCCGATCTATGGCGTCAATACGGGGTTCGGCCGGCTCTCGACCACGCACATCCCGGAGGGCGAGCTTGCCGAGCTGCAGCGCCGGCTCCTGCTCTCCCACATGGCGGGGGTCGGCGAGCCGCTGCCCGACAGGGTCGTGCGCCTCACCCTCCTGCTCAAGGCCGCGAGCCTTGCGCGCGGCTATTCCGGCTCGCGCCGCGAGCTGATCGCGGCCCTCCTCGCCCTTGCCAATGCCGGCGTCCTGCCGGTGGTACCCGGCAAGGGTTCCGTCGGCGCCTCGGGCGACCTCGCCCCGCTTGCCCATCTCTCGGGCGTCCTCATCGGGATCGGCGAGGTGCGCTGCCGGGGCACGCGGATGAGCGCCCTGGACGGCCTCGCGTGCGCCGGCTTGACCCCCATGCGCCTGGCTCCCAAGGAAGGCCTCTCCCTCATCAACGGCACGCAAGTCTCGACCGCGTCGGCACTGGCCGGCTTATTTGCCGCGGAGGACGCCTTTGCGGCGGCGCTTGCCGCAGGTGCCCTCAGCATCGACGCCAGCCTTGCCGCCGACACGCCGTTCGATGCGCGCATCCAGGCAGTGCGCGGCCAGCCCGGCCAGATCGCGGTCGCCACAGTACTCGCACGCCTCATCGCCGGCAGCGCCATCCGCCGCTCCCATCTCGAAGGCGACAGCCGCGTGCAGGACCCCTACTCGCTGCGTTGCCAACCCCAGGTGATGGGGGCGGCCCTCGATCAGCTCAGCCATGCTGCGGGCGTGCTCGAGCGCGAGGCCAATGCGGTCTCGGACAATCCGCTGGTCTTCGCGGAGAGCGGGGAGGTGCTCTCGGGCGGCAATTTCCACGCCGAGCCGGTCGCATTCGCGGCGGACACGATGGCGCTTGCCATCGCCGAGATCGGCGCGATCTCGGAGCGGCGCATTGCCCTTCTCGTCGATGCCAATTTCAGCGCCGGCCTGCCGCCCTTCCTCGTGCGCGAGGCGGGGCTCAACTCGGGCTTCATGATCCCGCAAGTGACGGCCGCGGCCCTGGTGAGCGAGAACAAGCAGCTCGCGACCCCGGCCAGCGTGGACAGCCTGCCGACCTCGGCCGGCCAGGAGGACCATGTGAGCATGGCGACCTACGCCGCACGGCGCACGCTCACGATGGCCGAGAACCTGCGGCACATCGTGGCGATCGAGCTGCTCGCCGCGGCCCAGGGGGTCGAGCTGCGCGCCCCGCTCGCGACGAGCCCGGCCCTTCTTGAGGTGCTGGCGCGCGTGCGCGAGCGCGCGGCCGCCTACGACTCCGACCGCGCCCATGCGCCCGACATCGCCGCCGTCGCCCAACTCATCGCGAGCGGCTGGTTCCGCGGCCTGATCGACCTTCCCGTCGGCCCTTGACGCGCGCGGCCGGAGCGGCACTCTTGCTCCTGGCGGATGAGTGCAGTTCGAGCGGAGTCCGACCATGATGGATCGGGCATTTCCTTCGTCATTCCCGCGCAAGCGGGAATCCAATCCTGGACCCCCGTGTGTGCGGGGGTGACGATCGGAGTGTTGCAACGCGACGGGATCGTGCTGCCAACAGCGGGCGAGGACACATGAAGGTCGTCATCACGGGCGGGACGGGTTTCATCGGCCGCATGCTGGCAGCCCGGCTCCTCGCGCGCGGCAGGCTCACCGGACCCTCGGGAGAGCCCGCGCCGATCGACGAGCTCGTGCTCTTCGACGCGGTTGAGCCGCCGGTGCTGCCCGCAGCCCTCGCCGGCCGGGTCAAGGTCGTGGCCGGCGACATCGCCGACGCCGCGGCGATATCACGCCTCATCGACCGCGACGACATCTCGGTCTTCCATCTCGCCTCGGTGGTGAGTGCCGGGGCCGAGCAGGATTTCGACCTCGCCATGCGCGTGAACCTCGACGGCGGGCGCCACCTCCTCGAGGCCTGCCGCAAGCGGGAATCGACGCCGCGCCTGGTCTTCACCAGCTCGATCGCGGTCTTCGGCGCACCCGGCATGGGGAGCAAGGTCGACGATCTCACCAAGGAGACGCCGCAGACGACCTACGGCGTCACCAAGGCGATCGGCGAGCTGCTCGTCAACGATTACACGCGCAAGGGCTTCCTCGACGGCCGCTCGGCGCGGCTGCCGACCGTGATCGTGCGGCCGGGCAAGCCCAACAAGGCGGCCTCGAGCTTCGTGAGCGGGGTCATCCGCGAGCCGCTCAACGGCGAGCCCTGTCCTCTCCCGGTCGGGCTCGACACGGTCATGCCCGTGCTCGGTTATCGCTCGATCGTCGAGAACCTCATCCGCCTCCACGAGGCTCCGGGCGAGGCGATCGGACCCGACCGCGCGGTGAGCTTCCCCAGCATCGACCTCACGCTCCGCGAGATGATCGCAGGCCTGAAGCGGGTCGCAGGCGAGCGCCGCCTCGGACCCATCGAGGTCAGGCCCGATCCCGCGATCGCGCGCATCGTGGCCGGCTGGCCGACGGCGACCGGCTGGGCCAAGGCGGCGGCCTTGGGCCTCGTGGCGGAGCCGGACATCGATACCATCATCAAGGCCTATATCGAGGACTTCCTCGGCAATTGACGCCGGCGTCGCCACCGCAGGGGAGGATAGCATGCTGAGCAATCTCTTCTCCGCCCTGCCTCCGGCCGGGGCCGGCGAGCACAGCGACGAGCTCCTGCGGAACGGGGAGGTGCGCATCGAGCGCATCGTCTCGCACGGCGAGGCGAGCCCGCCCGGCTTCTGGTACGACGAGGCGTGGCACGAATGGGTGGTGCTGCTCAAGGGACGCGCGGTCTTGCGCTTCGCCGACGAGCCCGCCCCGCGCAGGCTCGAGCCCGGCGACTGCATCGCCATCGCCGCCCACCGGCGGCACCGGGTGGAGGCGACGGCTGCGGCCGAGCCCACCCTCTGGCTCGCGGTCCACTACCGCTGAGCCGGGCTGCAGCTCGCGAAAAATTTATGACTTTTTTGCCCGGCCATGCGCTGCGCTCGGGGTTCACGGCTCCCATATTCTGTGGGAGAATTCGCCGATAAGAGACGCCGGGCGGGCGTTCGGTTGCCGAAACCGGGGATCCGCGCGGTTGCAGTCGGAGGGGTGTGACGCCCGTCACTCAAGCGCTTAGCCTCTCGGCCGATCCGCGGATCGAGCTCGCAACCGCCATGGCGGCGTGCCGCGCCGCCACTTGCGCGCGCGTGGCCGAGCTCGACGACGAGGATCTCCGCGTCCAGCCCGACCCGGCCTTCAGCCCGATCGGCTGGCATCTCGGTCACATCGCCTATACGGAGGCGCTGTGGCTGACGCCGGGCGGCGATCCCCATCCGGAGTGGCAGCGCCTCTTCCGCCAGGACGGCCTGCCCAAGGCAGCCCGGCGCAACCTGCCGTCGGCGCGTGAGCTCGCGGATTACTTGGCGGCGGTGCGCGCGGCAGCGCTCGACCGGCTCGAGCGCGGAGCGTCCGAAGCGGAGCTCGCCCTCTGGCGCTTCGTGCTGCAGCACGAGGCGCAGCACGCCGAGACCATCGCCTTCGTGCGCCGGCTGGCAGGCTTCGACCCCACCTCGCCCCAAAGCCTCGCCGCGGCCGAGGAGGAAACGCTCATCGAGATCCCGGCCGGGCGCGCGCGCCAAGGCCATGACGGGCCCGACGCCCTCGACAACGAGCGAGCGGCCCACGGTATCGAGCTCGCCGGCTTTCGCTTGGCACGCCGGCCGGTGAGCGAGCGGCAATATCGCCGCTTCATCGACGCAGGCGGCTACCGCGAGCCGGCCCTCTGGTCGGCGGAGGGCTGGGCTTGGTGTCGCGAGAGCGGGGTCGAGCGGCCGCACTACTGGGCAGGTGGTGCGGCTCCGCGTCCGGTCCACGGCATCAGCGCCTACGAGGCCGAGGCCTATTGCCGCTTCATCGGCGCGCGGCTGCCGAGCGAGGCGGAATGGGAACGCGCCCAGGCACTCCATCCCGAATGCGCCTTCCTGGGCGAGGTCTGGCAGTGGACCGCGAGCACCTTCGCGTGCTATCCGGGGTTCGCCCCTTTCCCCTATCGTGGATACTCGGCGGCCTACTTCGACGGCGGCCACCGCGTGCTCAAGGGCGGGAGCTGGGCGAGCTTGCCGCCCGTGCTGCGCCCCAGCTTCCGCAACTGGTACGTCCCCTCCACGCGTCAGATTTTCGCAGGGTTCCGCTATGCCACGCAGCTCTAGACCGCTCACGACCGCACCCTATGCGCAAAAGCACCTCCGTCTCGCGTGGACCGTGGCGGACGAGCCCGGCCCCGCAAGCGATGACGGCGAGGAGATCCGCCGCGGCCTCGCCGAGAGCCAGAAGCGCCTGCCTTGCCGCTTCTTCTACGACGAGCTCGGCTCGCAGCTTTTCGAGCGCATTTGCACGCTGCCGGAATATTACCTCACGCGCACGGAGAGCTCTCTCCTCGAGAACGTGACCGCCGAGATCGCCGCGCGGACCGGGAGTTGCGAGATCGTCGAGCTCGGCAGCGGCAGCTCGCTCAAGACCCAGCATCTCCTCGATGCCTACACGCGGCTGGACGAGGCTCTCGCCTACGTGCCGATCGACGTGAGCCCGACGAGCCTCGAGCTCGGCGCTTCCCAGCTGCTGCAGCGCTACGCGGGCCTTAGCGTGCACGCCATCGTCGGCACCTACGAGTCGGGCCTGGCGCTTCTCGCGCAGGCGCGGGGCGAGGAAGCACCTTCGCCTCGCCTTCTCGTCTTTCTCGGCAGCACGATCGGGAACCTCACGGTCGAAGAGACCGGCCGCTTCCTCAAGAGCGCGCGGGCGGCGTTGCGTGCGGGCGATTGGCTCCTCGTCGGCACCGACCTCGAGAAGGACCCGCGCATCATCGAGGCGGCCTACAACGACAGCCGGGGTGTGACCGCCGCCTTCAACCTCAACATCCTGCGCCACATCAACCGCCGCTTCCGCGCCGATTTCGACCTCGATCGCTTCGCGCACCGGGCGTTCTACAATCGCACGGCGCGGCAGATCGAGATGCACCTCGTGAGCCTCGCCGCACAGGAGGTGAAGATCGCGGCCCTCGGCTTGGGCGTGCATCTGGCGCAGGACGAGACCATCGAGACCGAGATCTCGCGCAAGTTCGATCTTGCCGGCTTCGCGGACGTCCTGGCCGGGCACGGCTTCGCTCCGGCCGGGCAATGGCGGGACGCGCACGGATGGTTCGGCCTGACGCTTGCCCGCGCGGTCTAGCGCAGGATGAGTTGAAATTGAAGCACCACGGTTGTCGCCCCCGCGCACGCGGGGTCCATGGTGCCGCTGGATTCCCGCTTTCGCGGGAATGACGATGAAATCACCGTTTCCACTTGATCGCTTTCCGCACTAGAAGGCTCTCTGCGGCGACAGCGAAACGGAGGACGGACGTGCGCCTCAAGGACAAGGTCGCGATCGTGACCGGTGCCGGCTCCGGCTTCGGCGAAGGTATGGCGCGCCGTTTC
>DATJAC010000315.1:0-4272 GCA_035516655.1 Alphaproteobacteria bacterium
GTGTCGGCTACGTGCCGGAAGGGCGACGCATCTTCCCCAACCTGACGGTGGAAGAAAACCTCAAGGTCCCCCTCGAGCGGCCGGGCCCCTGGACCATCCCGCGCGTCTTCGAGCTCTTTCCGCGCCTGGCCGAGCGCAGGCTCAACAAGGGCCGCCAGCTCTCCGGCGGCGAGCAGGAGATGCTCGCGATCGCCCGCGGCCTCATCCTCAACCCCCGCCTCCTCCTCCTCGACGAGCCGTCCCAGGGCTTGGCCCCCCTCATCGTGCAGGAGCTCTTCAACGTCATCGTCGCCATGCGCAAGCAGGGTATCTCCATCCTCCTCGTCGAGCAGAACGTGCGCGCGGCGGTCGAGATCGCGGATCGCGCCTATGTGCTCGACGACGGCCGCGTCGTCTTCGCCGGCGAGGCCGCGGAGTTTGCCAAGGACGAGGAGCGGGTGCGGGCTCTCGCCGGGGCGAGTGCCGAGAAGTGGCAGGCGGCGGAGTAAGGGACAGAGCGGATTTCGATCAAGTTAAGTCGCTCACCCAAGCCTTATTCGTCATGCCCGCGGAAGCGGGCATCCATGGACCCCCGCTTTCGCGGGAGTGACGATGAGGAAAAAGCCCCCCTTGACCGGATCACGCTCTAGGCCAAGCCCCCGAACCGGACCCCGCGAGGAGGAAGCAGGGCCCGGTCCGGGTCTCTCACAGGCACCGAGCAAAATCTCTTCCGGGTGCTTGGCGTCCCGGCTTGGCCAATGCGGAAACAGGCCAGTGCGGAAACAGGCGGCGTCAATTTGCTTTGCATTTTGCGAGACGAGCCCGGAGCGCCGACGCTCCGAGGGCCTTCGCTCTAGAACAACCCGCTCAATCCCTTGACGACGAGGATCACGAACGCCCAGCTCGCCGCCCAGGCGCCGAGCACGAACGCCATGTCCCGCAGCGCCCGGAATCTGCGGAAAAACGCCGGGCGCGCGGCTTTCGGCTGCTTGCGGGCGGCCAGCTCCGCGCCATTTTCGCCGTCTGTGGTTGCCACGTTCATGAGCGGACCTCTCGCAACCGGTGACCCAGGCGGGCTCTGCCGGCCGGGGCTCGTATCTCTCGCCTCTCTACAGAGCAAAACCGGGGCCACTCGGGTCAAGGACCCACGGTTGCGGTACGGCCCTCGGCTCCTATACCCTCCCGGCAGCACGCGACGGTGCCAAGGGAGGCGAGCGGATGGGGAACGCGGCGGCGGCAGGGCGGGTTCCCACGCTCGCGGCAATTCGCGACGCCGCCGCGCGTCTCGAGGGCTGGGCCGTCAAGACCCCGCTTCTCGACTCGCCCGCCCTCGACGCCAAGCTCGGCGGACGGCTCCTCGTCAAGGCCGAGGTGCTGCAGCGCACCGGCTCCTTCAAGTTCCGGGGCGCTTACAACCGCATGAGCCGCATTCCGGCGGCGGAGCGCGCACAGGGCGTCGTCGCCTTCTCCTCCGGCAACCACGCCCAAGGGGTCGCCGCCGCGGCCCAGCTTCTCGGCATGCCCGCCGCGATCGTCATGCCGGCCGATGCGCCCAAGATGAAGGTCGCCAACACGCGCGGCTACGGGGCGGAGGTGGTGTTCTACGACCGCTACAAGGAGGACCGCGAGGCGGTCGCGGCGCACGTGCTCGCCGAGCGCCGGGCCACCCTCGTGCGCCCCTACGACGACCCTTACGTCATCGCCGGCCAGGGTACGGCCGGGCTCGAGCTCGTGGAGCAAGCGCTCGCCCGCGGCATCGCACTCGACGCCGTGCTCGCACCCTCGAGCGGCGGCGGGCTCATCTCCGGCATCGCGATCGCGGTCGCGGCCCTTTCGCCGGGTACCACGGTGCATAGCGCCGAGCCCGAGGGCTTCGAGGACACGGCACGCTCGCTCGCGGCGGGCAGGCGGCTCAGCAATGCCGGAGGCGGTACGACCATCTGCGACGCGCTCATGGCCGAGCAGCCGGGCGAGCTCACTTTCGCCGCCATGCAGGGCCGGGTGGAGAGCGGCTTTGCGGTGAGCGAGGCCGAGGTCGCCCGCGCCATGGCGGTCGCCTTCGAGTATTTCAAGCTGGTGGTCGAGCCGGGCGGAGCGACGGCACTCGCGGCCGTGCTCAGCGGGAAGGTACCGATCGAAGGGCGCACCGTCGCCGTCGTGTGCTCGGGCGGCAATGTCGACCCGGGACTCTATTGCCGCCTGCTCGCCGAAGTCGCGTGAGCCTCGAGGCTCGCGGAGGCGGCCGTCGCCGCAAGGGGTGGGGTTGAGCGAAATCTACCGATTTCTCCCGGGCAGCCTGCCGCTTCTACTCTCGATCCCCCATTGCGGCACGCAGATCCCCGATCACTTCGCCGCCCGCATGACGCCGGCGGCGCTCGTGCTGGCGGATACCGACTGGCACGTCGACAAGCTTTACGACTTCGCGAGCGCGCGCGGCGCCTTTCTCCTGATGGCGAACTTCTCGCGCTATGTCGTCGATCTCAACCGCGATCCGGAGGGCAAAGCGCTCTATCCGGGGGCCGAGAATACCGGTGTCGTTCCGCTCGACACCTTCGACCGCCTCCCCCTTTACCGCCCCGGCAATGCGCCCGACCGCGACGAGCTGCGCCGCCGCATCGACGTCTATTGGCAGCCCTATCACGACCGCCTCGTGCATGAGCTCGAGCGGATCAAGGAGAAGTTCGGCTTCGCCCTGCTCTTCGATGCCCATTCGATCCGCTCGCGCGTGCCGCGCTTCTTCGCGGGCCGGCTGCCCGACTTCAACCTCGGCACGGCGAGCGGGGCGAGCATGGAGGCGAGCCTGGCTCGGCGCCTGCTCGCCATCTGCCAGGAGGCCGCGGGCTATACGAGCGTGCTCGACGGCCGCTTCACCGGCGGCTACATCACGCGGCGCTACGGCCGGCCCGGAGACGGGGTTCAGGCGGTGCAGCTCGAGCTTGCTCAGCTCACCTACATGGACGAAAGCCCGCCCTTCCGCTACCGCGCCGAGCGTGCCGCGGCCCTGCGCCCCACACTCGAGCGCCTCTTCGCCGAACTCGCCGCCTGGGCGGAGAGCCGGCAGCGGGCGGCAACCCGGTAGCGTCCGGCCGCGGCTCCGGTTAGCATGGTGCGATGGCGGGCGTTAGGCGATTTCTCAAGGACTGGCTGCACCTCCTGGTGCCGCTTGCCATCATGGTCGCGGCCCTCGTCGGCTGGGCGAGCGAGCCCACCCCGCTCGAGCAGCTGCGCCTTTTCGTCTTCGACGACTTCATGCGCCTCAGGCCGCGGACGTACGAGCCTGTTCCGGTGCGCATCGTCGATATCGACGACGAGAGCCTGGCGCGCCTCGGTCAATGGCCCTGGCCGCGCACGCTCATGGCGAAGCTCGTCGACCGGCTCGCGGCACTCGGCGCAGGCGCGATCGCCTTCGACATCGTCTTCGCCGAGCCCGACCGCACCTCGCCCGCCTTGGCGCTCAAGGATCTCGAAACCCTCGCTCCCGACGATCCGCTCGTCAAGCGCGTGGCGGCACTGCCCGACCACGACCAGCTCTTCGGCCAGGCCATCGCGCACGGCCGCGTGGTCACCGGCTTCGTGCTGACCCACCGGCCGGGAACGCTCGTGCCGGCGCACAAGGCGACCTTCGCCAATGCCGGCGACGACCCGCGGCCGTGGGTGCCCCGTTTCAACGGCGCCATCGTCAATCTTCCCGTGCTCGAGGCGAATGCTGCCGGCAACGGCTGCACCAACGACATCCTCGGCACCGACGGCGTCACCCGCCGCGTGCCGCTCATCTTCAATCTCGACGATCACCTCTATCCGGCCCTTGCGGCCGAGGTACTGCGCGTGGCGCAAGGGGCGCGCACCTATATCGTCAAGTCGACCGGGGCGAGCGGGGTCATGAGCTTCGGCGAGCATGCCGGCATCAATTCGCTCAAGATCGGCGCCCTGATCGTGCCGACCGATTCGCGCGGCACCGTATGGATCCACTACACGCCCTCGATCCCCGAGCGCTTCGTCCCCGCCTGGAAAGTCCTCGACGGCAGCGCCGACCCCGCGGCAATCAAGGACAACGTCGTCCTCGTCGGCACGACCGCGGCGGGCCTCAAGGAGTTCCATGCCACGCCGCTCGATCCCAACGCGGCCGGGGTGGAGATTCACGCGCAGCTCGTCGAGCAGATGCTCCTCGGAGACTCGCTCGAGCGGCCCGAATGGGGCCGCGGCGTCGAGCTCGTCTACATGCTGGTGACCGGCCTTCTCCTGCTCCTCCTCCTGCCCAAGGTCGGCGCGCGCTGGACCGCCCTCATGGGCCTC
>DATJAC010000316.1:0-2352 GCA_035516655.1 Alphaproteobacteria bacterium
AACAGATCCAATTCCTTGCGGCGGATCAGCGCCTTGGCAGGGAGGGCCGGCCGCTCGCCCCAGGCGAGCCCGCGCACGAGCACCGCAGGCCTGCCTTCCGCCGCTTGCCCCATGAGAAGCGAGGCCGCGGCGGCGATCTCGTCGGCAAGCGCTATTTGCGTCACTTTGAGCGCGCGTCCGAAGAGGTCGGGCTCGCCGATCATGTCGAGGAGTGACGGCAGCCCGGCCGCCCCGAGTGCCACCCCCGTGACACCGTTGCGCCAGGGCCGCCCGAAGCTGTCGTTGATCACGACGCCGAGGCGGGCGCCGAAATGCGCGTCGAGCCGCTCCTTGAGGGCGGCACAGGTGCCGTCCGGATCCTGGGGCAGGAGGAGGGCCTGCTCCCCGTCCTCGCCGTGCTCGATGTTCGATTGGTCGACGCCGGCGTTCGCCATCACGAAGCCGAGCCGGTGGGCCGCGATGAGGACGTCGCGGCGGTGGCGCACCACCTCGCTGCTCTCCGAGAGCACCAATTCGACGAAGCGCGGGTCCTTGTGGACCGCCGCCGCGAGCTCGCGCGCGCGGGCACTCGGCCGCACCGCGGCGAGGCGCACAGTCCGGCCCTCGGCTTTGGAGACGATCTTCTGGGCGATGACCAGCACGTCTTGATCGCGCGGCTCGAGCCCGGCCGCAGCTAAGGCCTCTATGAGGATGGCGCCGAGGTCGTCGCCGGTGCTCACGAGCGGGATGCCGGGGACGGCCACCAGTGTCAGCGTCGCTGCGTCCATGGCGCTCTCTAGGAGCCGGCGGGTGCGGTCGCGAGCGCGCCGGTGATGCGGATGCCCGCACCATCCACCTTGTAGCGCCGGTTGATGCCGATGAGGATCGAGGTCAGCGCCTCGGCGGCCACGGAATTGGCAAGCGGCCCCGCCTCGATGCCGCGCAAGCCGATCGCCGCGGCCAGCGCCGCGACGGTCTCGCGCGCGCCACGGTCGTCGCCGGTGACCAGCACGTCGCAGTCGATCGCCTCGCCCGCGTGCAGCTTGTGCGCCGCCACGTTCTGGAAAGCCGAGACGACTCTCACGTGCGTGCCGAGGAAGCGCTGGGCGACAAGTGCCGCCGAGCCGGCGGGGGGGAGTTGCACCGTCGCGACCTTGGGCGGGACGAGGGGGACGGTGGTATCGACCACGATCTTGCCTTGGACCGCCTCCCTGATCTCGGCGAGGATGGCGTCGTGGCTGGCATAGGGGACCGTCACCACCACGATCTTCCCTGCCGCGGCGGCCGAGCGATTGTCCATCCCGCTGGCTGCGGGGCCGCCCGGTGCGGGGGCGATGGCGGCGGCGGCGGCGGCGGCTTTCTCGGCCGTGCGCGAGCCCAGGATCACCGGGTAGCCGGCCCCGGCCCAGCGTGCGGCGAGCCCGCCGCCGAGGGCACCGCTGCCGCCGATGACGGCAAGGGTCGGGAGCTTCCCGCTCATGCGCCCCGGCTCAGGCGAGCTGCATCTCGGTGAGCGGGACCACGCGCACGCCCGCGGCCTCGAGGCCCTTGCGCACGGCGCGCGCCGCCTCGACCGCGCTCGGCTCGTCGCCATGGACGCACAAGCTGTCGAGCTTGCGCGGGATATGCTTGCCGTTGCGCGAGACGAGCTCGTCGTTGAGCACCATATGGACCACGCGCTTGGTGATCTCTGCGGGGTCGTGCAGCACCGCACCCGGGATCTTGCGCGAGGTCAGGTTGCCGTCGTCGTCGTAGAGGCGGTCGCAGAAGCCCTCGCGCGCGAGCGGCAGGCGGAGCTCGAGGGCGGCCCGCTCCATCTCCGAGCCGGCGAGGGCGACGTAGATGATCTTGGGATCGACCGCCTTCATGGCACGGCCGATGGCGAGGGCGAGCTCGAGGTTCTCCGCCGCCATGTTGTTGAGCGAGCCGTGCGGCTTCAAATGCGTCACCTTGGTGCCGGCATAGCTCGCCATCGCCTGCAAGGCGCCGATCTGGTAGGCGACCATGTACTCGACGTCGCGCGGGCTCATGTCGATGCGCCGCCGCCCGAAGCCCCAGAGGTCGTTGAACCCCGGGTGGACGCCGATGCTCACCCCTTTCTCCTTGGCGCGCATCACCGCGTTGTGCATGACGTTGGGGTCGCCCGCATGGAAGCCGCAGGCGATGCTGGCCGAGCCGATGATGTCGAGGAGGGCATCGTCCTGGCCGATCTTGAAGGCGCCGAAGCTCTCGCCCATGTCCGCGTTCAGATTGACGGTCTTCGCCATTGTCTTCACTCCTCCGCGCACCTCGTTCTCCCGACCGCCGCAGCACGGCCGTCGGAGGACGAAGGCCTGGTTTAATATCCGCTACCGTATCCCGAGGGCAACCCGC
>DATJAC010000317.1:0-4415 GCA_035516655.1 Alphaproteobacteria bacterium
TGGACGAAGACGTGGCCCTTCTCGAAATATTGCATGACCCGGCAGAAGTTGCGCACGCTCAGGCTCGCGGCACTCGCTTCCGCATAGCCCGCCTCGAGGAGCATGCCGTCCGTCCGCGCGAGTGCCGGCTCGATGTCCGCACTCCTGAGCCAGGGGAGGAAGCCCGCCTTGTCGCCCGCCGGCCCGGCAAGGAGGACGAGGGCCAGGTCCACCCCCTCGGCCATGAGCGCGGGACGCGCATAGGCGCTATAGCCCGGTGCTATTCGATAGTCGCGCGCAGCCACGCGCTCACCGCGCCGTGGTGTCCCCACACCCGGCGTGAAGACCAGCCTTTCGGCCGGCAGCCATTCCCGGCTCGCAGGATTGAAGAGGCAGTGGGCCGCGGTCAGCACCACGCGGCGACCGATCAAGACGCCCGTGCAACCGCCGGCGATGGGCCGCTCGAAATGTCCGATCGCACTCCAGGGATAGCCGTCGAGCGGCCCGCCGGGTGCCTCGCGCATGGCCAGCAATTTTGCGATCGTGGGCCCGGTCTGGAAAATGTCGTCAGCACCTGCCGCCGGGGCCAGCCCGACAAGGCCGAGCGCCAGCAGCAGGGCGGCCGACCCACGCAGTCGCGGTACCGGCTTTCTCGGGGACATCGAGGCTCGGCTCACTTCCTTCGGTCGGGGATTGATTTGGTCGGGCTCAGCCTTCGCGCAAGGCGGCAGTCGGGGGCGCACCTCATGAGCAATCCGTCGCTACTCTAACGGAATTCGCCGCATCCGCTCAAGCGACGATCCTGTTACAGCAGGCGCGCTCAGGTGAACGACATCCGCCGACCTCGTCATGCCCGCGAAAGCGGGCATCCAGGATGGGGCTCGTCGCCTCCTGGACCCCCGCTTACGCGGGGGTGACGATCAGAGTTGGGCATAAAGCGCCATCCTCCGCACGTTGGGCCTCTACTCGAGCCCGGTTGATTTTGCTAACTGACTTAGGTAATTTCGCGGGACCGTGAAGCGGCCAAGCGCGTGCCGCGAGGGAGGCAGCATGCTGAAATCGGGCGAGGAGCATCTCGAGGGCCTGCGCGACGGCCGCACCGTCTATGTGGGAGGCGAGCGGGTCGGCGACGTGACCCGCCATCCGGCGTTCCGCAATGCGGCCCGTACGGTTGCAGGCCTCTACGATCTCAAGCGGCGCGAGGACATGCGCAGCACACTCTCCTTCGAGGAGGGGGGCGAGCGCTTCAGCATGCATTTCCTCCTGCCGCGGAGCCGGGAGGATCTGCTCCGCCGCACGCGCGCGCACAAGGCGATCGCGGACGCCACCCACGGGCTCTTCGGCCGCTCCTTGGATCATGTCGCGAGCTTCGTCGCGGGCATGGCGCTCCAGGCCGAGGTCCTCGACAGCGGCACGAGCCGTGCTGCACCCTATGCCGAGAACCTCCGCCGCTACTACCGCGACTCTCGCCATGCTGACAGCTACGCCGCCTACGCCGTGGTCCCGGCGCCCGGCGTGCGCGACCCCGGCTTCAGCGGCAGCCGCGAGCGCGATCGCTCGCCGACCGTACGGGTCGTGGCCGAGGGCGACGCCGGGGTCACCATCAGCGGCATGAAGCTGCTCGCGACCGGTGCCGTCTTCGCCGACGAGCTCTGGCTCGGCAACATCCAGCCCCTCGCCCCCGAGCGCAAAAAGGAGGCGATCACCTGCGTGCTTCCGATGGGTACCGCCGGCCTCAGTCTCTGGTCGCGCAAGCCCTTCGAGCCGCTGGCGGTGAGCGAGTTCGACAATCCGCTCACCTACCGCTACGACGAGAGCGACAGCGTCGTCGTCCTCGACGAGGTCAAGGTGCCGTGGGAGCGCATCTTCTCCCACGACGATCCCCAGCTCTCGCGCGAGCTCTACTTCCGCACTCCCTCGCATTGCTTCGGCAATCACCAGTCGAACGTGCGCTTTTGGGCGAAGCTGCAGCTCCTCGTCGGCCTCGCGAGCCGGATCGCCCAGACCAACAGTGCGGAGCGCATTCCGGCGGTGCACGAAGCACTCGGCCGGCTCGCCGCCCTCGAGGGCATGCTCGCCGGCATGATCTACGGCCAGAGCCTCGATCTCGAGGACCTCGGCAACGGCTACGTCTCCTTCAACCGGCGCTACATGTACGGAGCCCTCGCCTGGTGCACCGAGAATTACGCCGAGATCTGCGACAAGGTCCGCGAGCTCATGGGAGCCGGCGTGTTCCTCATGCCGGCCGACGCCTCGGTCATGCAGGACAAGGCCCTCAGCGAGACTTTCGAGGAGATGTGGAGTACGGCCAATCACACGGCCCTCGAGCGCATGAAGCTCTTCAAGCTCGCCTGGGACCTGCTCGGCTCGGAGCTCGCGACGCGGCACCAGCAGTACGAGAAATTCTATGCCGGCCCGCCCTATGTCGTGCGCGACCACAGCTTCCGCGAGGCGCCCTGGCCCAAGTTCCACAAGATCGTCGACGATCTTATGGCGAGCTACGATCTGCCGGGGACCAAGCTGCGGCCCGAGGCCGCTGCCGGCCGTCGGTGAAGTCGGGGACCAAATTGCGCGAGGACGCGACCGTGAGCGGCGCTGCGCGCAATGCACGGCGCGCGCGGGCCAAGCCCTGGCCGCCGCTTACGGTCACCCGCGAGGCCCTCCTCGCCGACGGCTCGGACGAGCGCTTCCGCGCCCTCGTGCAGGACCTCCTCATCATGGCGGATCAGCTCCAGAAGCTGCGCAACGCGCTCGCCCGAGCCCTCGGGGTCAGCGAGCCGCAGTACCGCCTCTTCCTCGCGATCGCCCAGCTCCAGGGCGAGCGCGGCGTGAGCGTGGGGCGGGTGGCGCAACACCTGCGGGTCACGGGTGCCTTTGCCACCATGGAGACGCGCGGGCTCGTGCGCCGCGGCTTCGTCGAGAAACGTGCCGATCCCGCCGACGGCCGCGCCGTCCTGCTCTCGCTCACCGAAGCGGGACGGCGGGCATTCGAGCGCTTTGCAGCGGAGCCGCGGAAAATCAACGACGCGCTCTTCCGCTCGATCAGCGCCGCGGAATTCCGCACCCTCGGCCGCCTCGTGCGCCGCCTCGTCGCGAACGGCGAGCGCGCGCTCCAGATCAGCCGGACGATGGTCGAGGGGTGACGAAGAGCCCGTTATGAGCGAGCGAGTGAGCGTCATACGAACCACGCCGTCATTCCGGCGCAAGCCGGAATCCAGGCCAGTCCGGCAGCGAACTTCGACAATGGACCCCGGCTTTCGCCGGGGCGACGAATAATGTGGAAGACCGGGAGAAGGTCCCTGAGACGAGAGGAGACACCATGACGACAGTGCGGTCGGAGTCGGACACGAAGCTCGAACTCCCGGGGCTGCGGCTCGTGCGCGGCGAGCGCGCGCAGACGCGCATGCGCATGCTCGAGCTCGCGGACGGCAGCTGGGCGGAGCTTCCGGTCGTCGCCCTCCGTGGTGCCAAGCCCGGCCCGGTCTTCTACCTGGGGGCCGCCTTTCACGGCGACGAGATCAACGGCGTCGAGCTCGTCAACCGCTTCGCCCGCACGCTCGACCTGCGCGCGCTCAAGGGGACCATCGTCATGGTGCCGGTGCAGAACCCCCTCGCCTTTCAAATCCAGCACCGCTATTTCCTCGGGCACTTGATCAAGTCCCCGCTCGACCAGAGCCCGCCCGATCCCTGGGTCTCCTTCCCCGGCGACGCCAACGGCAACATGGCGGGCCTCATGGCGCACGCGATCTTCGAGAACCTGATGCAGCACGCCGATTACCTCGTCGACGTGCACACCCCGACGACGGGCGGCCGCTACGCGCCCTTCGCCTTCCTGCCCCCACCTCGGCTTGGGGCCGCCGCCGCAGAAGCCGAGAAGATGGCCAAGGCCTTCGGCGCCGATTTCATCCTCGCGACCGAGCAGGGCATCTACGTGCACGAGCAGAGCCCGCACGTGGTCATGGCGAAGCGAGGGTGCGTTGCCATGGGGGTCGAGGTCGGCGAGGGCGGCCGGGTCGAGGCCGAGGTGACCGAGCGCGGGCTCGCCGGCCTGGCCAACCTCTTCCGTAGCATCGGCATGCTCGAGGAGGGCCCGGCCGCGCTTGGCCGGCGCATGGTGATCTCCAGCATGACGATCGTGCGCGCGCGGCGCGGCGGGCTCCTCAACCGCGCCGTCGAGCTCAACGACGAGGTCGCCAAAGATCAGCTCCTCGCCACGGTCAGCGACACCTTCGGCGAGATCGTCGAGCATATCCGCGCTCCCCACGCCGGACCGGTCGTGCGCATCACCACCTTCCCGGTCGTCTCGGCGAGCGAGCGCGTGGTGCAGCTCGGCGTGCCGCGCTAGGCCTGCCGACGTGGCAGCCAATCACGCCGAGGTGCGGCGGCGCTTCGCCGGGAAAGTGCGGGCGGCGAGTGCCCGCCTCATCGCCCTCACG
>DATJAC010000318.1:0-3835 GCA_035516655.1 Alphaproteobacteria bacterium
GCCCGCATGCTCGAGAAAGCAGGCCACACCGATGCCGCGCCGCCGGCGCGCATGCTTGGAGCGGGCCCGCCGCTCGGCGAAGCCCGCGTAGTCGGCGCGTCGCAAGGCCTCGTCCAGGATCGCCCCGAACTCGCCGCTGTCGTAAGTGGCTCCGACCGCGGTCCGATAGGGCATCATGGCCGGGACGATCAGGTTGCGCCGGCGGAGCTCGATGGCGTCGATGCCGGAGACCCTTGCCGCCTCCGCGACGAGACGCTCCATCACGTAATTGGCCTCGGGCCGCCCGGCCCCGCGATAGGGGCCGACCGGCACGCTGTTGGTGAAGACGCAGCGCACCGAGATGTCGATGTGCGGCACGTGATAGACGATCGGAAAGCAGCGCGCGAAGTTGTGGGTCGCAATGAAGGCGCCGTGCGAGCTGAGGAAGGCGCCCATGTTGGCGAGGGCGGAAACGCGGAGAGCCGTGAAGCGGCCGTCGCCGTCGAGGGCGAGTGCCGCCTCGGTGATGCTGTCGCGCGCCTGGTTGTCGCTCACGAAGGCTTCCGAGCGGGTCGAGGTCCAACGCACGGGTCGGGCGAGCTTGCGCGCGGCGATGAGGAGGGCGGCATATTCGGGATAGCCCGAGCTCTTCATTCCGAAGCCGCCGCCGACGTCGCCGGTGAGCACGCGCAGCCGCTCCTTGGGCACGCCGAGGGCGGCGGTGAGCTGGTCGCGCAGCACTTGGGCGCCCTGCGAGCCGGCATCGAGCGTCCAGCTCTCCGTCGCCGGGTCATAGCTCGCCAGGGCCCCGCGCGGCTCGAGCGAGGCGACGACGAGCCGCTGGCTCACGAGCGTCAGGCGCGCCACGGATGCGGCGGCGGCAAATCTCCGCTCGACCGCGCGCGCATTGCCGTCCTCGGGCGAGGCCGCACTCGACCAGTCGAGGGCAAGGTTGCCGGGTGCTTCGGGCCAGAGCTGAGCGGCACCCGGCGCGACCGCGTCATGGAGATCGACGACCGCGGGCAGGAGCTCGTAATCGACGGCCACGAGCTCGGCCCCGGCGAGGGCGAGCGCCTCGCTCTCGGCGACGACAAGGGCGACCGGCTGGCCCACATGCTGGACGCGATCGAGGGCGAGTGCCGGCCGATGCGGGATCTTGAGCGCCGAGCCGCCGCGGCCGGGGAAGGGGCGGAGCTGCGTGATGTTGCCGACGGGCCCTTCTGCCATGTCGGCAGCGGTGAGCACGGCGAGCACGCCCGGTGCGGCGAGTGCCGCCGCGACATCGATGCGGCGGATGCGCGCCGCCGCGTGGGGCGAGCGCAGGAAGACGGCCACGGCCTCCCCGGCACTGCGCCGATCGTCACTGAAGCGTCCGCGCCCGGAGAGAAGGGCCGCATCCTCGACGCGGCCGGGCCAGGCGGAATTCCCGTGCGGGCCGCTCGTTTCGCCGGAGATGGTCCCGCGCATAAGCCCTCCTTAGAGGCTGGCCGGAAATGAACGCGATATCTTCATTGCATTGCCTGCCACACGCCGTCATTCCGGCGAAAGCCGGAATCCATCGTCGGCCTTGAGCCGGGCTCTGGACATGGACCCCGGCTTTCGCCGGGGTGACGAATAGGGCATTGAAAGTGAACGGACCATTTCAAGTCAGACCCTCAGAAGACGCCGAGATGCTGGCCGAGATCGACCGTGCCGCGCGCCACGGCCACCGGCGTGGTGCCGACCGCAATCCGCCCGCTGTTGAGGATGACGATGTCGTCGGCAAGGTCCATGACGAGCCGCGCGTTCTGCTCGACGAGCAGGATCGAAAGCCCTTGGTCCTTGAGCTTGCGGATCGTCGCCACGACCTCGGCGACGATCTGCGGGGCGAGGCCCTCCGACGGCTCGTCCATCAGGAGCACGCGCGGATTGGCCATGAGGGCCCGCGCGATCGCGAGCATCTGCTGCTCGCCCCCGGAAAGCAACGCCGCCGACTGCTCCCGCCGCTCGGCGAGGCGCGGAAAAGCCTCGCATACGCGCTCGAGCGACCATAGGAAGCGCTTGCCGCCGAGCGGCCGGCGCTGCGCCACGACGAGGTTCTCGCGCACGCTGAGGCTGCGAAAGATGCGCCGGCCCTGGGGCACGAGGGCGACGCCGCGGACGGCGATCGCCTCGGGTGCGGCGCCGGCGACGTCCTCGCCGAAGAGCCCGACCCTCCCGCGCCGCGGCCGAAGCAGCCCGACGATCACGCTCAGGCACGTCGTCTTGCCGGCACCGTTGCGGCCCAGGAGGCCGAGGAGGCGCCCCTCGCCGAGGCCGAGCGAGACCTGCTGCAGCACGTGACTGTCGCCGTAATAGGCGTCGATGCCCTCTAGGATCAGCGCCTCATGTGCCAAGATAGACCTCCCGGGTCCGCGCGTCGGCGACGACCTCGGCTCTAGTACCGTCGGCGATGACCTTGCCGAAATGCAAGAGCGTTATGCGGTCGGCGAGCTCTAGGGCGACGTCCATGTCATGCTCGATCATGACGATCGTGACGTCGCGCGGGATATCGCGGATGAGCCGCATGACGTCGCGGCGCTCCTCGGGCGAGAGCCCGGCGAAGGGCTCGTCGAGGAGCAAAAGGCGCGGGCGCTGAGCGAGCGCCATGGCGATCTCGACCCTCCGCCGCTCGCCGTAGGAGGTCTCGCTCAGCCGGCGCTCCGCGATCGCGTCGAGGCCGACGCGCTCGAGGGCCATGAGCGCTTCGGCGGCGAGCTCATGTTGGCGATCGAGCCGGAGGAAGGGGTTCCAGCGCAAGGGCGACAGGCCGAGGAGCGATAGGACCACGTTGCGCCGGAGGGTCTCGCCCGGGAAGAGCGTGATGATCTGATAGGTGCGCGCGATTCCGAGATGGGCGCGCAGCCGGCCGGGGGCAAGCGTGATGTCGCGCCCGAAGAGCGTGATGCGGCCGCCCGAGGGACGGACCTCGCCCGTGATCAGGTTGAAGAGCGTGGTCTTGCCGGCACCGTTCGGCCCGATGATGAGACGCCGCTCGCCTTCCGCGACCGCAAGGCTCACGTCCGCGGTGACGGTCAGGCCGCCGAAGGATTTCTGGAGACCCAGCAGGTCGAGTGCGGTCATGGGGCACCGCGCCCGGCAGGTCCGAGGTCCGCGCCGCCGACCCGGGCTCCGCGCACGGCGCGCCACAGCCGCAGCGTGCCCGGTACCAGCCCCTCGGGCATGAAGAGGACGATCGCCACGAAGATGGCGCCGAGGACCAAGTTCCAGCGCTCGATGTAGGCGCTCGCCACATATTTCATGATCACGACGAGGGCGGCCCCCGCAATCGGACCGATCAGCGTGCCCGTACCGCCCGAGATCACCATGAGGAGCGCTTCCGCCGAGGTCGCGAGCGAGAGCGCGTGCGGGCTCACGAACTTGTCGTAATAGACGAAAAAGAGCCCGGCAACGCCGGCGATGAGACCGGAGAAGAGAAAGGCGAGAAAGCGGATGAGCCAGACGTGGTAGCCGAGCGCCGTCATCCGCTGCGGCTGGTCGCGCGTGCCGGCGAGGCTCGCGCCGAAGGGGGAGGCGGTGAAGACCTCGAGGGCTGCCACGACGAGGCAGAAGACGGCGAGCGTTGCGAGGTAGAACGCCGGCGGGCTCTCGAGCGAGATGCCGAAGGGTGCCGGGCGCGCGGCCAAGTTGATGCCGTTGTCGCCCTGCGTCAGGCTGATCCAACGATAGGCGATGCCCCAGAGGATCTGCCCGAGGGCCAAGGTGATCATGAGGAAGCTGATCCCGCTCGCGCGCAGCGAAAGGAGGGCGAAGAGCGCGGTCGCCGCGAGGATCGCGGCGAGGGCTACGAATGCCGCGGCGAGGTGGCCCATGCCGG
>DATJAC010000319.1:0-5332 GCA_035516655.1 Alphaproteobacteria bacterium
CGCGCCGCGGCGGCCCACATTTCGGCTCGCCCGACAAGGCGCCGGCACTGCGTCTCGCCACCATCGATGCGGCCGGCGCCGCGGCGGTGCCGTTCACCTCGGGCATCCTCATCGGCATCGGCGAGACGCGGCGCGAGCGCATCGAGGCGCTCCTCGCCCTGCGCGAGCTCCACGAGCGCTACGATCACCTCCAGGAGATCATCGTCCAGAACTTCCGCGCCAAGCCCGCGACGCGCATGGCGGCTGCGGCGGACGCCCCCCAGGCGGAGCACCTGCGCACGATCGCCATGGCGCGCCTGGTGCTGGGGGCCGCCATGAATATTCAAGCCCCGCCCAATCTCAGCCCCGAAGCCCTCGCAGGCCTCGTCGGCGCGGGCATCAACGATTGGGGCGGGGTCTCGCCGGTGACCCCCGATCACGTCAACCCGGAAGCGCCGTGGCCGCAGCTCTCCGCCCTCGAGCGTGCGACGAATGCCGCCGGCAAGGAGCTCGTCGAGCGCCTCGCGATCTATCCCGAATATGTGCTCGAGCCCCAGCGCTGGCTCGATCCCGGGCTGGCGATCGCGGTCCTCCGCCGCATCGATGCCGACGGCTTCGCGCGCATGGACGATTGGTCGCCGGGCGCGGACAGCCCTGTCCCCGAGCGCGAGTGCCGGCTCATCGCGGCCCCGCGGCCCGCGGCGCTAGAGGGGGACCTCGCCGGCACTCTCGCGCGCGCGCAAAGGGGCGAGACCCTCGCCGAGGCGGAGATCGTGCGCCTGTTCTCGGCACGCGGGCCCGAATTCGGCGCCGTGTGCGCTGCCGCCGACGAGTTGCGCCAGGATGTCAACGGCGACCGCGTGAGCTACGTCGTCAACCGCAACATCAACTACACGAACGTGTGCTACTACCGCTGCCAGTTCTGCGCCTTCTCGAAGGGCAAGCTGAGCGAGAACCTGCGCGGGCGGCCCTACGCGCTCGACCTCGACGAGATCATGCGGCGCACGCGCGAGGCGTGGGCGCGCGGGGCGAGCGAGGTGTGCATGCAGGGCGGCATCCATCCCGAATATACGGGAGCCACCTATCTCGACATCTGCCGCGCCGTCAAGACGGCAGCCCCCGGCATCCACGTCCACGCCTTCACCCCGCTCGAGGTCTCCCAAGGGGCCGCCACCCTCGGCCAAAGCGTGCCCGATTTCCTCGCGGCCCTGCGCGCGGCGGGCCTGGGCACGCTTCCGGGTACGGCGGCCGAGATCCTCGACGACGAGGTCCGCGCGGTGATCTGCCCGGACAAGGTCACGAGCGACGAATGGCTCGCGGTCATGGCGGCGGCCCACGCGCTCGGGATCAGGAGTACCGCCACCATCATGTTCGGCCACGTCGAGCGGCCCCTCCATTGGGCGCGGCATCTCTTGCGGGTGCGCGCGCTCCAGATGCGCACCCGCGGCTTCAGCGAGTTCATCCCGCTCCCCTTCGTGCATATGGAAGCACCCATCTACCTCAAGGGCCGCGCGCGGCGCGGGCCCAGCTTCCGCGAGGCGGTGTTGATGCATGCCGTAGCCCGCCTCGCCCTTCACCCCCACATCCCGAACATCCAGGCCTCGTGGGTGAAGATGGGGCCAGAGGGCGTCGCGGCCTGCCTCAAGGCCGGGGTCAACGACTTGGGTGGGACCTTGATGAACGAGACGATCACCCGCTCGGCCGGGGCGGTGCATGGGCAGGAGATGTCGCCCGCGGCCCTCGAGGCGATGATCCGGGCCGCCGGCCGGACGCCGGTCCAGCGCACGACCCTCTATCGCGAGGCGGGTCCCGAGCGCCGGGACGCCTCCCTCGCCGCGGCCCCGCTCGCAGACGTCGTCAACACGCCGGCACGGCGTTACGAGCGCGCGGCATCGCCGGGGCCCCTCGCCCCGCCGATCGTCCTCTAGGAATTGGCGCGTCGGGCCGGCCGCGGCGGTCCTTCGAGACCCTCGCTGCGCTCGCTCCTCAGAGGCTGGTCGAAAATGAACGCGCTATCTTCAATGCATTACCTGCCACACATCGTCATTCCCGCGAAAGCGGGAATCCATCGTCGGCCTTGAGCCGGGCTTTGGACATGGACCCCGGCTTTCGCCGGGGTGACGAATAGAGCATTGAAACTGCACGGATCGTTTTGAGTCAGACTGTCGGGATGAGTTCAAATCTTTCTGCCACGCATAAATCCGCCTCATCCTGAGGAGCGCCCGAAAGGGCGCGTCTCGAAGGACCCACGGCGGTGCTGCAAGCATCTTCATGATCCCGCGCCGCGGAGCTCAGTTCTCGAGCTTCCACTTGTTCCAGAGCTCGGCGGCCTTCTCGCTGTTCGCGGCCCACCAGGCGTTGTCGAGGAGGAGCATCTCGCCCTTCTGATAATGATAGCTGGGCAAATCCTCCCGCTCGCTCTCCGAAAGCGACTTGAGCGCCTCGGCATTCGCGGGCCCGATGCGCGTCGCTTTGGCGAACTCCGCCTGAAGCTTGGCCTGGGTCATCCAGCTCACCAGCTTCATGGCCGCCTCCCGGTGCGGCGTGCCGCGCGGCACGGCCAGGGAATCGACCGTCATCAGGGCGTGGTTCCAGACGATCGCAAGGGGTGCCGCCTCGTCCTTGATCACGCCCAGGATGCGCGTGTGGGAGCTGAGCGACATGACGATCTCCTGGGAGCTCAGCAGGATCGGCACTTGCGGCCACTGTTTCCACCACACGTGGATGTCCTTCTTGACGCGGCTTAGGCTTGCGAAGGCCTTTTCCATGTCGATCGGATAGGCGCTCGCCGGAGCAGCGCCCGCCGCCATGAGGGCGGTCTCGAAATTGTAGCGCGGCTCGTCCAGCATGCCGCGCTTGCCGGGGAAGTGTTGCACGTCCCAGAAATCCGCCCACGACTTCGGCTCCTTTCCGGCAGGGAAGGCCTTGGTGTTGTAGGCGAGGATCATGCCGTAGGTCGAATTCCCGATGCCGTAGGGCCCGACGAGAGTGTCCGGCACGCCGGTCCGGTCGATGATCGCGTAATCGAGCTTCTCCCAGAGATTCTCCTTCTCCCCGAGCGGCACCCACATGCCGAGCGACTGGACCACGTCCCACTCGACATTGCCGTTGCCGACCATGGCCTTGACCTTGACGATGTCGGCACCCGGCACGTCGATGACCTTGATCCCGGTCGCCTTCTCGAACGAATCGAAGAAGATCTTGCGCTGGGCGCTTTCGATGTTGCCGCCCCATCCCGCGAAGACGACGACGTTCTTGTCGTCGCTCAGCGCACTCTGCGGTGCGGCAAAGGCCCCTGCCAGGGCGACGAGGAGGCCGGCAAGTGCTGTGCTGACGAGCCGGCGCCTGAAATGCGAGGTGATGCTTTGCTCCGTCATGGCGGCTCCGTTTCTCTGGGTTGAGGCTGCTCCGCGAACATCACGGCGCATCAGTGCGCCGCATGCAAAAGGATCCGCACGTCCCGCGCGCACTCGGTCAGGCACTCGCAGCCGTCCTGGGTGATGAGGAAGGTGTCCTCGACGTGGGCGGCGAAATCGGCGAAGTAGACGCTCGGTTCGATCGTGACGACCATGCCCGGCTGGAGCTTGGTCTTGTCGCCAGCCCCGATCTCCGGCCGCTCGACCCCCTCGAGCCCGACGCCGCGCCCGGTACGGTGAACGAAGGTCTCGCCGAGCCCGGCCTTCTCGAGCACCTCGCGCGCCACGAGGTCGGGGATCTCGGCCGGCATTCCCGGCTTCAGCATGGCGACGGCGCGTTTGTAGGCCTCCGCGGTAACGGCGAACATGTCGGCTTCCCGGGCACTCAAGTTCCGCAGCGCCACGTTGCGCGAGAAGCCGATCCGGTAATGCCCGTACTGGGGAATGCGGCAGAAATCGAGGAGAACGACGTCCCCTTCCCGGATCCGGCGCGTGGACGCGAGCGCGTGGACCATGTCGAGGCGGGGACCCGAGGTGATGATCTGGAAGCCGTCGATGAGCGGGTGCTCGAGCGGCACGTCCGCATGCACGTCGTTGGCGAGCTCGGCCGCCAGCCGCGTCGCCTCGTCCCGGCCCGTCATGGCGATCTCGTACTCGGCCACGCCTGCGCGGATCGCTTGCACCTCGACCTCGAATTCGCTCACCGCCATCCTGCCGCCGATGCGCATGATCCGGATCTCCTCGGGCGACTTGATCATCCGGATTTCCTCGACGATTCCCGAGGCATCGTCGACCGACGTCGTCGGCAGGCTTTCCTGGAAGAGTGCCAAGAGTTTCGCCGATATGAAGCCCAATTCAAGGCCCACGCGGCACCCGGCAAGTCCCTTCTCCTTGAGCACGGTCTCGAGCAGCGCCAGGCCGCCGAAGGGCTCATCCTCTTGCGACCATTCGACGTGATGCCGCACGTCGGAGAGCCAGGTGCGACGCTCGGCGAACAGGCGCTCGATCTTGGGAACGACGAGCGTGGGCTCGCCGCGCCGGGGCAGGACGAGCGCTATCAGGCGCCGGGGCATCGCGTATTCCGGGCGCACGCTGTAGCCCCAGACACCCGCGAGGTAGCGCACATGCTCCGGCTTGATGACGACCAGCCCGTCGATCCCCCGCACAGCCAAGGCCGCCTGGACGCTCAGCACGCGCGCCTGGTAGACCGATTGAGCGAACACCGACCCTCCCGCCTCGAATGGCCTGCCCGCGAAATCCGCGCGAAGGCGCGGCCCGCCGCGCGGCGCGGCGGCGCAGGGTCACACTGAGAGGGGGCTGCTGATACTGTCAAATCGCATTTTGTGACCTGATTATGCGCGGATATTATATACTTGGCGGCAGCGGGTTTGCGCTCGGGCGGCAGACAGGAGCGGACATCATGACCACAGGCAACGGAGCGAGTCCCCGGATCAACCTGCGCCAGCTCGATGCCTTCCGTGCGACGGTGCTTGCCGGAACCGTCTCGGCCGCCGCGACGCGCCTGGCCATCTCGCAGCCGGCGGTCTCCCGGCTGATCGCCGACCTCGAGCGCAGCATCGGCTTCGCGCTCTTCGAGCGGCGCAAACGCCGGCTGCATATCCGGCCGGAAGGCGAGATGCTGTTCCAGGAGGTCGAGAAGTCCTTCGTCGGCGTCGAGAAGATCGCCCGTTGCGCCGAGGAGATCCGCGACTATCGCACCGGCAATCTCCGCATCGCCTGCATGCCGGCGGTATCGCTCGGCTTTCTGCCCGCCGCCATCTGCAGCTTTCGCGCCGCCTACCCGAACGTGACGGTCGTGCTCCAGATACGCAGCTCGCAGAAGATCGCCGAATGGATCGCCTCGCAGCCGTTCGACATAGCGCTCGCAGCACTGCCGATCAATCAGGCGGGCGTGGTGGTGGAGGAGCTCGATCCCC
>DATJAC010000320.1:0-8101 GCA_035516655.1 Alphaproteobacteria bacterium
AGTGCCGGGTAGGACTGATCGAAGTCCATTCTCGGCTTCGTCATTCCGGACAAGCAAATCCTTGTGCGACAAGGATTTGCGCGATCCGGAATCCATGGATGGAAAGGCGCGAGCGGAGCCATGGATTCCGGATAGCAAGGCTCGCAACCGGGAAAAGCTGCGCTTTTCCCGGGCTCGCCTAAGCTTCCGGAATGACGGCAAACTGAACGGAGATTGAACTTAGCCGTCACGCCTCGAGTGCCGCGGCCGCCGCCGCGATGCCGGCGCCGCGCGTGAAGCGGTGGCCGAGCTCGGCGAGCACGTCCTCGAGGTGGATGAGGTCCGTCAGGATGTCGCCCTCGAAGAGGTAGCCCATCGTGCCGATGCGGATCACCTTGCCGGCGAGCTTGTTGCGCGCACCGGCGATCACGGTGCGATGCTTCTCGTGCAGCCGGCGCACGACGGCCTCGCCCTCAAGGCCCGCGGGCAAGGCAAAGACCGACACCGTGTTGGAGAGCGTTGCGCTGCGCGCGAAGGAGGGCAGCCCGATCGCGGCACAACCGGCGCGCAGCGCTTCGGCCAGGCGGCGGTGGCGCGCCAGCACCCGCTCGAGCCCTTCCTCGTGGATCATGGCGAGCGCTTCATGGAGGCCCTGAATGAGCGATACTGGCGAGGTGAAAGACGTGCCGCCCTGGGCGATCTCCTCGAGTGCCTTGCGGAAATCGAAATAGAAGCGCGGCAGCCCGCCCTCGCGGCGCACGACCGCGGTCGCCTTGGGGCTGACACTCGCGATGCCGAGGCCGGGCGGACACATGAGCGCCTTCTGGGAAGCGGAGACGAGGATGTCGACCCCCCAGGCGTCCTGGCGCATTTCCACCCCGGCAAGACCGCTCACGGAATCGACGAGGAGGAGCGTGGGGCGGCTCTTGAGCACGGCACCGATGCCGGGGAGGTCGGCAACGACGCCGGTCGAGCTCTCATTGTGCACCAGGACCACGGCCCGATAGTCCTTGGCTTTGACGCAGCGCTCGACGGCCGCCGGGTCGACCGCCTCGCCCCACGGCACGTCGAGGACGTCGACCGCGGCACCGAGGGCCTTCCCGATCGAGGCAAAGCGCTCGCCGAATTGGCCGTTGACGACGACGAGGAGGCGCTCGCCCGGCGCCAGCACGTTGACGAGGCAGGCCTCCATCATGCCCGTGCCCGAGGCGGCCACGAACAGCATGTGGTTTCTGGTGCCGAGGATCGGCCGCAGCCCGGCCTCGCTCGCGACGAGAATGTCGCGGAACTCGGCCCCGCGATGGGCCAGCATCGGACGGGCCGTGGCCAGGCGCACGCGCTCGGGTACGGCCGTGGGACCCGGCAGGCGCAAGCGATAGGGCTCGGGGGCGAGGTTGGCAACCCTCGCGGCAGGGGAGGCCTCGATCATGGGATGTCCACTTGCTCCTTCGGCTGCGTCGGCGTGGTCGGGATCGTCCGGTTGCCCGTTTTGTATGCAGCGAAAAGGGACGCGTCAACGCCGCTGCCGCGGCGGCGGCGAACCGGCACCCGCGGGCGCTCGCGAGCCCGGCCGCCCTATTTCGCCTTCCGGGCCGGGGTGGCATGATGTAGGGTGCCAATCTCGGGGATGAGCGCGCGGACGACGCGGAACGAGCGGCGGAGGTGCTGGGGATGAGCGGCAAAGGTCAGGGGATCGTCGGACTGGGCCGGGAAGGAACTTATCGCCATGTTCTCCTCGGCAACCGGCATATGGCCTCCGCCGCCCACTTCGCGGCAGCACACGCGGCCTTTCTCGTGCTCGAGGCCGGCGGCAACGCGATCGACGCAGGGGTCGCGGCCGGCTTCATGCTCGGCGTGGTGCAGAGCGACATCGTCAACGTCGCCGGCGTAGCGCCGATCATGCTCTACCTCGCCGAGACGCGCGAGGTGCTGACGATCGACGGCTTGGGCGTGTGGCCGGCTGCCGCCTCGATCGAGCATTTTGCCAAGGCGCACGGCGGGAAAATTCCGGAGGGCCTGCTCCGCACGGTGACGCCCGCGGCCCCGGCCTCCTGGCTTGCCGCCCTCGAGCGCTACGGCACCATGAGCTTCGGCGAGGTCGCCTCCGCCGCCATTCGCCTGGCGCGGGAGGGATTTCCCATGCATCCGCCGATGGCGGACTATATCGCCCGCAATGTGCCGCGCTACGAGCGCTGGCCCCAGAACGCCGCGATCTATCTGCCCCACGGCCGGGCACCGGCCGCGGGCGAGCTTTTCGTGCAGAGCGACCTCGGCGCCAGCCTGCAATACATGGCGGATGAGGAGACGGCGGCCAAGAAGCGCGGCCGCGTGGCCGGGATTACGGCCGCGCGCGACGCGTTCTATCGCGGCGATATCGCCCAGCGCATCGCGGGCTACCATCGCGAGCATGGCGGCTGGCTCACGGAAGCGGATCTCGCGGCCTATCAGGTGCGCTTCGAGCCTCCCGCGCGCTGCCGTTTCGGCGAGGTCGAGCTCTATACCTGCGGGCCCTGGTGCCAAGGTCCGGTCCTGGCCGAGAGCCTCAACATCTTGAAGGGCGTCGATCTCGCGGGGCTCGGCCATAATTCGCCCGCCTATGTGCATCTCCTCACCGAGGCGATGAAGCTCGCCTTCGCCGACCGCGAAGCCTATTTCGGCGATCCGCGCTTCGTCGACGTGCCGCTCGAGACCCTCCTCTCGGAGCGCTATGCCGCCGAGCGGCGTGCCGAGATCGATCCCGCCCGTGCCGCACCCGGAATGCCGCCCGCGGGACGTGCCTGGCCGGATCGAGCGGCTCGGCACCTCGAGCTCGTCGCGACCGCGGACGCAGGCGACGGCACCCCGCGCACCGCGCACGATACCTCCTATGTCGCCGTCATCGACCGCCACGGCAACGTCTTCTCGGCGACGCCGAGCGATTCCTCGAGCGACGGCGAGGTGATCCCGGGCACGGGGCTCTGCCCCTCGACTCGCGGCTGCCAGTCGCGCACCGACCCGAGCCATCCGAGCGCCTTGCAGCCGGGCAAGCGCCCGCGCCTGACGCCCAATCCGGCGATCGCCTTCTTCGGCGAGCGCGCGGTCATGCCCTTCGGCACGCCGGGGGGCGACGTGCAGAGCCAGGCCATGCTGCAGGTGCTGCTCAACGTCGCGGTCTTCGGCATGGACCTGCAGGCCGCCGTCGAGGCGCCGCGCTTCGCGAGCTTCAGCTTTCCCAATTCCTTCGCGCCGCACGACTATTATCCGGCGCGGCTCACGCTTGAGGCGCGCGTGCCTGCGGCGACCGCGAAGGCGCTTTCTGCCCTCGGCCACGACGTGCAGCCGTGGCCCGAATTCTCGTGGAACGCGGGGGCGGTCTGTGCGGTCGCCCGCGACAATTCGAGCGGCGTGCTGACGGCGGGTGCCGACCCGCGCCGCTCGTCCTATGCGGTCGGCTGGTAGGTGCGGGCCGGCGGCACAGAAGCGGAGCGCAATTGCTGAAGGCAGGGAGGTGATGATGCTACGTCGCGATTTCCTCAAGACCGGTGCCGCGGCACTCGCGGGCTCGGCCGCCCTGGGTGCCGCCCGGGATGGTGCTGCCGCCGGCAAGCCGCAGCAGCTCAGGGTGCTGACCTGGGGCGGGCCGTGGGCGAGTGCGCTCAAGGAGGGCGTCGATGCCGCCTTCACCAAAGCGACCGGCATTCCGGTCGTGCAAGAGGCGACCATGGTCGCCTACGAGCGCGTCGACAAGCTCAAAGCCAATCTCGCCAACCAGATCTACGATGTCGTGCAGCTCTATGACGAGGTATGGCCGTTCGCGATGTTTGCGAACGTGGTCGCGCCGATCAACAAGAGCTCGCCCCGCTATAAGAACCTGAATGCGGTCTACCCGCGCTTCGTTCATCCCCTTTGGGTGGCGCAGTGCTTCACCGCCATCGGCATCGCCTACAATATCGAGCGCGTGAAGAACGCCCCCGTCGCCTTCGCCGACCTGTGGCGCCCTGACCTCAAGGGACAATTGGCGCTGCCCAATATGTCGGACGTCATCGGGGCGGATATGATCCCGATCGGCGCCCTCGCGGCGGGCAAGGACCCGAAAGACGCCGAGGCCGGTTTCGCCATGCTGCAGAAGCTGGCACAGCAGCAGCCGATCTGGACCAAGGACGGTTATTCCCGCATGACGGCGTTGCGCGACGGCAAGGCGACGGTTGCCATCCTTACCGCGGCCGATGTCTACAGGGCGCAGAGCATGGGAGCCCACGTCAAGTGGGTGTACCCCAAGGAGGGAGCGATCTCATACTCATGGGGGACGGGCATCGCCATGGGGACCAAGAACCAGGAATGGGCCGAGATCTATCTCGATCAAACTCTCGACCCCGCGAACCAGGCGTTCTTCTCCAGGACCTTCGACTACGCGGGGACGAACAGCAACTCGCTCGGCCAATTGACGCCCGAGCTTCAGGCGCGCGTGCGCTTCACGACCGCGGAGCTCAACCGGCTCGTCGAGCTCGACCACGCCTTCATCGCCCAGCACCGCAAGGAGTGGACCGAGCGCTGGAACAAGGCGACCGGCGCGGGCTGAGCCGGCCCGCGAGGCGAAGGGGGCGTATGCCCGCGGCAGGAGCGGGGAGGTGCCGATGCGTCGCCGCAGTTTTCTGAAATCCGCGGCACTCGCGGGCGCTGCTGCATTGCCGCTCGCGCGCGCGGGGTTCGCGGCCGACAAGCCCGCCGAGATCGTGGTCATGACCTGGGGCGGCTTGTGGGGCAATGCGCTCAAGGACGGCGTGGACGCCGCCTTCGAGGCGGCGAGCGGGATCAAGGTCCTGCAGGACCGCGGCGCCAGTCCGGTCGAGCGCATCACCAAGCTCAAGATCAATCTCGACCACCAGACCTTCGACGCCTTCCAGCTCCATGACGGGCTATGGCCGCTCGCGGTCAAGGAAGGGGTCGTCGAGCCGATCGACCCCGCTTCGCCGCGTCTCGGCAATCTGAAGAACGTCTATCCGCGTTTCATCCATTCCCATTGGGTGGCGCAGATCTTCTCGGCGATCGGGATCACCTACAACACCAAGCTCGTCAAAACCCCGCCCGCAGCGTTCGCGGACCTGTGGCGGCCGGAATTCAAAGGCCGCATCGTGCTGCCCGACATCACCCACTCGATCGGGCCGGACATCATCGCGATCGGCGCTTTGGCCGCGGGCAAGGACGCGAAGGATGCGGACGCGGGCTTCGAGATGCTCAAGCGCATGGTCGGGCAGCAACCGATCTGGGTCAAGGATACGGACTCGATCATGAACGCTTTCCGCGACGAGGAGGCGGTGATCGGCCTGCTCTACACGTCCCAGACCTTCACGGTGCAGGGCTGGGGCACGCCGGTCAAGTGGGTGTTCCCCGCGGAAGGCGCGATCGCGATCTCCTGGGGTACCGGTATCGCCAAGAACACGAAAAACAAGGACTGGGCCGAGGTCTACCTCAACCTGACCCTCGATGCGAAAACGCAGCCGTTCTTCACCAAGGCCTTCAACTATCCGGGCACGAACAAGGGCTCGCTCGCCGAGCTGACGCCCGAGCTCCAGGCGCGCGTGCGCTACAATGACGACGAGCTCAAGCGGCTGGTCGAGCTCGATCAAAGCTTCATGGCCGACCATCGCGCCGAGTGGACCGACCGCTGGAACCGCATCGTCGCGGCCGGTTGATGGTGCCGCGGGTCGTCGCGCGCAAGTACGCGGCCTTCGCCCTTCTGCTCCCGCCGCTCGCCTTCTTCCTCGTCTTCTTCGTCTGCCCGCTGGGCTATCTTTTCTTTGTGAGCCTGCACGCGCCGTCCGAGAGCGAGCTCTACGGTGCGAGGCTGACGCTGGCGAACTACGGCGCAATCCTCGGCGACGGCTTTTATCTCGCCATCATCCGGCGCACGCTGCTTCTCGCCGCCGCGATCCTCGCCCTTGCCTTGGTCCTCGGCTATGCCACCGCCTATCTCATAGCCCTGCTGCCCCAGCGCTTGCGGCTCTGGCTGCTGTTGCTGCTTTTCTTTCCGCTCATGGTCAGCAACGTGATCCGCGCCTACGGCTGGATCGCCATTCTCGGGCGGCGCGGCCTCGTCAATGCGCTCCTCGGCTGGCTCGGGCTCAGCGCAGCACCCCTCCCGCTCCTCTACGGCTTCTCGGCGGTAACGCTCGGGCTGATGACGATCCTGCTGCCCTACATGATCGTCTCGATCGTGAACGCGCTTGCCGCCATCGACCGACAATATGAGGAAGCGGCACGCTCGCTGGGTGCCGGCCCATGGCGCACCTTCTTCCGCGTGACCCTGCCGCTCTCGAGCCCGGGGGTCGCCTCGGGCATGCTCCTCGTCTTCCTGCTGACGCTCAGCGCCTATGTGACGGTGACGCTGCTGGGGGGTCCGCGCACCAAGATCCTGGTGAGCCTCGTCTACGACGCGACCACGAGCTTTGAATGGCCGCGCGCCGCAGCACTTGCCTTCGTGCTCCTCGTCTTAGCACTTGCGGTTTCGGCACCCGTCTTCCTCCTGCGGCGGCCGGACCGGGCGGAGCTGCCGCGATGAGCCGGCCGGCGGCGATCCTCTTGGTGCTTCTGGCAGGATCCGCCTACCTCCTGGTTCTCGGCCCGATCCTCATCGTGGTGGCGAGCGCCTTCTCCGCCGCCGATTTCTTCGGCTTTCCTCCTTCGGGGCTGTCGTTGCGCTGGTTCACGAGTTTCTTCGCGACGCCCGAGCTGCGCGCGGCCTTCGCCCTCAGCCTCGAACTCGCCCTCGTCGCCGCCAGCACCGCGACTGTCTGCGGCGGCCTCGCGGCCTATGTCCTCGCGCGCCGGCAGGGCTGGCTTGCGAGCCTGGCGCAGGGTCTCTTCCTGGCCCCGCTCGTCTTCCCGACCATTGTCCTCGGCCTGGCACTCCTCCTCTTCTATCGCGCGATCGGGGGCGTGCCGCTCTTCCTCGGCCTCCTCATCGCGCATACCGTCATCGGCTCGCCCTTCGCCGTGCGCGCCGTCCTCGCCAGTCTGCAAGCGCTCGATCCGCGGCTCGAGGAGGCCGGCCGCAGCTTAGGGGCGGGCCCCTGGCGCAGCTTTCGCCTGGTGACCTTGCCGCTCATCTGGCCGGGCCTGCTCTCGGGCTGGACCTTCGCCTTCATCGTCTCCTTCGGCGAGCTCAACACCGCCCTCTTCCTGACCGGTCCGGGGACGACGACGCTTCCCATCGAGATCTTCAGCTATCTCCAGTTCCAGGGCGGGCAGCTGGTGATCGCCGCCGCGTCCGCGCTCCAAGTCGGCCTCATCCTCGTCGTGGTGCTGGTGGTCGAGCGGCTGGTGGGCCTGACGCGGATCCTGCGCGCCTAGATGCAGCGCTTTGCCTGCTGCCGGCACCTCGGTTACCTGGTTTTATCGACTTGCCGTATGATGCCGGGGCGGCGCATAAGGGGCTGAAGCCGGCGGCCCGGACGCAAGCCCGCAAAGGAAATATCGCATGAGCAACGCCGACGAGATTCCCCGCCCCCTCGGCCGAGCGCTCTCGCCGACCGGCGATCCCTGGCTCCTGACCCCGGGCCCGCTCACCACATCGCCCACGGTCAAGGCGGCGATGCAGCATGATTTGGGCTCGCGCGACCGTCATTTCATCGCGGTCAACAAGCGCGTGCGCCAACGCCTGCTGGCCGTCGTCGGCGGAGAGCCGAGCCATGTCTGCGTGCCGCTCCAGGGCAGCGGCACCTTCGTCGTCGAGGCGATGATCGGGACTTTCGTGCCGATGGACGGCAAGCTGCTCGTCCTCGTGAACGGCGCCTATGGCAAGCGCATGGCGCGTATCTGCGCCTACTACGGCCTCGCCCATGCCACCCTCGAGACGCCCGAGGATCGGGCGATCGAGCCGCAGGCTCTCGCCCGCCATCTCGCGGCCGACGCCGACGTCACCCATGTCGCGGTCGTCCATACGGAGACGACCTCGGGCGTGCTCAATCCGGTCGAGGAGGTGGCCGAGGTCGCAGCCCGGTACGACCGCCGCCTCCTCATCGACGCGATGAGCTCCTTCGGCGCCATCCCGCTCGATGCGACGAAGACCGCCTTCGACGCGGTGGTCGCCTCGAGCAACAAGTGCCTCGAGGGGGTACCGGGGCTCGGCTTCTGCATCGCGCGC
>DATJAC010000321.1:0-8433 GCA_035516655.1 Alphaproteobacteria bacterium
AAGCGCGCAGGAGCATAAGGTGCAAGATGAGTGGCGCACCGCAAACCAAACAGCTGTTCACTGCAGCTGCCGGACAAAGGCGTTCGAATGGCCTCGCCCCGCCCCCTTACGTAAACGCCTTGAACGTGATGATCGTATAGGTGTCCTTGATGCCCGCGACGCGCTGGATCTGCGAGGCGACGAAGTGGCCGATGTCCATGTCTTGGGGCAGGTAGCACTTGACGAGCAGGTCGTACTGCCCCGAGATCGAGTGCACCTCCGAGACCTGCTCGACGCTCTGCACGAGCTCGTCGGCCACGTCGTAGGTCTTGCCCAGCTCGCACTTGACCATGATGAAGATGGTCTGCATCCCTACCCGCCCCTCGCCTGCGTGGGCGCTCGCTCAGCCCCGGAGCGCCATTGTGGGCGGGGCGGCGGCAGCTGTCCAGAGCACTCGGGCAGGGCCGCTTAAGGCGATTGCCCGGCCGCGCGCCGGCCCCTTATGCTGCCTGCTGCGCGGGTGGTGAACCAACCTCCGCGGATCATCGTGGAGAGGGTCCCCCATGCAGGCGACGGATTTCTTCGCGGCCGACTATGCCTCAGCCCGCGCCAAGTTCCGCGACGCCGTGACGAGCGCCGGCCTTGCCTTCACCGAATACCGCCATCCCGGCCGGGGACCGCGGGGCGAGGCCCTGTCCACGGATGCCGTGTGGATCGGCCCGCGCTCGGCGCGCCGGCTCCTCCTGGGCATGTCGGCGACCCACGGGGTCGAGGGCTTCTGCGGCTCCGGCTGCCAGACCGGCTGGCTGCGCACGGGGGCACTCGAGCGCCTGCCCGCCGACACCGCCGCCCTCCTCATCCATGCCATCAACCCCTATGGCTTCGCCTGGCAGCGCCGCGTCAACGAGGACAACGTCGACCTCAACCGCAATTTCGTGCGTCACGGTGCGAGCTACCCCGAGAACCCGGGCTATCGCGCGCTGCGCCCGGCCATCTGCCCGGAGGAGTGGACCGCGGCGAGCCGAGCGGCGGCCGACGCCGTGCTCGAGGCCTACGCGGCCGAGCACGGCGCGATGGCGCTCCAGGGGGCGATCAGCGCTGGGCAATATTTCGACGCGGAAGGAGTTTTCTACGGCGGCAGCTCGCCGGTGTGGTCGCACCGCACCCTCGCCGCGATCCTCGCCGAGCACGGCAGCCATGTCCGCCACTTGGGCGGGATCGATCTCCACACCGGCCTCGGGCCCTACGGGATCGGCGAGATCATCGGCCTCCACTCCGCGGGCGAGCCGGGACAGGAGCGCATCGAGGCATGGTTCGGGGGCGAGGCGACCTCGCTCGAGGGCGGCACCTCGAGCTCGGCCAAGGTGAGCGGGGATACCAGCCGCGGCATCGCGAGCGCACTGCCCAAGGCGGTCGTCGCCTGCGTCGGCCTCGAGTACGGCACGCGCCCGCTCAAGGACGTGCTCGACAGCCTGCGTGCCGACAATTGGCTGCACGTCCATGGCAAGCTCGAGTCGCGCGAGGGCCGCGAGATCAAGGCCCAGATCCGCTCCGCTTTCTATCAGGAGCAGGACGACTGGAAAGAGATGGTCTTCGAGCGCTCGCGCGACGTGCTGCGCCGGGTGCTGCGCGGCCTCGCCGAAGCCTGAAGCTGCCGCGAGCGAGGGTCTTGCGCCATGACTCCCTTCAAGACCATCCTCGCCGCGGCGGAAAAGCGGGCGGGTGGCAAGGACGCCCTCGCCAGACTCCTGCCCAGGCCCAAATCGGCCGCAGCCCTCGCCGCCCTGCCGGACGCGCGCTATCTCTCGACGATGTCGCTCCGCATCTTCCGCGCCGGCCTCAAGCACAGCCTGGTGGATGCCAAGTGGCCGGCCTTCGAGGCCGTCTTCCACGGCTTCGCACCTCGGCGCGTGTGCGCGATGAGCGACGAGGCGCTCGAGCGGCTCATGACGGACAAGCGCCTCATCCGCCATTGGGGCAAGCTCAAGTCCGTGCGCGACAACGCGGCGGCCCTCTTGGCGCTCGCCGAGGAGCATGGCTCCTTCGGGCATTATCTCAGCGCTTGGCCGGCCGACCGGACCGTCGAGCTCTGGGACGACATCGCCAAGCGCTTCCGCCAGATGGGGGGCAACTCCGCCCCCTATTTCCTGCGCATGGTCGGCAAGGACACCTTCATCCTGACCCCCTACGTGGTCCGCGCGCTCGACCGATGGGGGGCGGTCGACGGCGAGCCCAAGGGCAAGGCCGGCCGACGGCAGGCCCAAGGGGCCATTCTTGCTTGGGCGAGGGCCGGACGGCGCCCGCTTTGCCAGGTCAGCATGATCCTAGCGCGCTCGGTCGAATAGGCCCGCGGGCGAAGCCGCCTCGAGCACCGCAATGCGCGGCGGCAAGGCCATGCCAAAGCGCCGAAGAGGCGGCGGACGGGGAAATTCTTATTGGAAAATCAATAGATTGCTATTCATTAGGCGGCTTCGGCCCGGGCCTGGGGCAAGGCCGCGGGGACAGTGCCATGCACCGGGCTGCCTGCACTTGGGATTTGCTGCCATAAGCGCAAGTATAGCGGAGCTGTCACATTCCAAAGCAATCGCAAGGAGAATGCATTCTGAGACTTCCAAAAAGCCCCGCAGTCCTGCTATGCTCCAGCGAAACCGGAGCAATTGGCCCCGGTTGCCCTGCATCCGAACGGACTTGGACGGCGGGGGGCAGAGGTCATTATGGGGGTACCAATGAAGCTAGGTAAGGCACTCGGCGCGTTCGTCGGGCTCTTGTTGCTCGCGGCGTGCAATCCTCACGATATCGACGCTCGCCTCGGGCCGGTCGAGGCGTCGCCCGGTCAGGGCTCGCCCTTCGCGCAGGCACTCCACAAGGAATATAGCGCGCTCGCGCGCAAGCTGCAGAGTGCCGGCCACTTGTCGGATGCGCTCTTCTGGAACGCCAAGTCCGCGCGTGCGGGCGCAGGCGAGGAAGTCGCCCCCGAGAGCCCGAACCTGCAGGGCGCGCCGCCGCAACAGGGCAACCATCCGGATACGGCGCTCAATCGCGTGCTGAAGAGCGATGCGCGGGTGCGTGACCCGGCGGACGTGGCCATTCTGCAAGTGTCCTACGATTGCATGGTCAAGCATTGGGAGCATGACGTCTACGACGGCATCCTCGATGAGTGTCAGAAGAACTTCTATGACGCGTTGGCGCGGATCCCGGCACCGCCTCCGCCGCCGCCGCCGCCGATTGCGACCGACTTCTGGCTCTACTTCGACTTCAACAGCGCTGCTCTGCGTACGGATGCAGCGGCGGTCCTCGAGGGCGTGCTGGACTCGATCCGGCGCCTGGGTGGTGCCAACGTGATGATCACGGGTCACACGGACACGGTGGGTTCGGTCAGCTATAACCAGAACCTCTCCGTGCGCCGGGCCGTGGCCGCAGCGCGCTATCTCGAGAGCCATGGTGTGGCGCGCAAGAGCATCCACACGATCGGCAAGGGCAAGACCGACCTCCGCGTCCCAACCCCCGATCAGGTGCGCGAGCAGGAGAACCGGAACGTCCATATCGAGCTCAAGAAGTAAGCTCGACCGGACTGTCCGCAAAAGTTGGGGCGCCGGCTTCGGCCGGCGCCCTTTTTTTGCCTAGCGCGGAATTCGACCAAATTCGGTCGCTTACCCATTCCTCATTCGTCATGCCCGCAGAAGCGGGCATCCATGGCCCCCCGCTCGCGCGGGGGTGACGGAAAGGAAAGCGCTGCCACTTGACCGGATCGTGCCCTAATTGCAGCTGCGCTTTGCCCGCAACCGCCGGCGCGGAGGAAGCCCAGCCGCCAAGGTGCTCCGGGGCCGGATGATTTCACTGAGAGGGCGATTTGATCCAGGAGTGCGGTGCTTTCGGCATCGAGCGCCGCCCGCCCTCCAGGCGACCTGCCGCCTTCGTCAGGAGGGCTGCCAATCGACGGCGGCACCGGCTTCGCGGCTGCCCACCTCGCCCTCGCGCAGCCGCGTCGAATAGAACGAGGCGTTGTGGCGGCCCGAGACGGCGTCCCGCGTGAAGGCAATGAGATGGTGGGCGACGAGGGCGACGTGGATCACGTCCTCGATCCGCCCCGCTTTCAAAAGCGGCCACGCCAAATCCCAGAACGTCTTGCGGTAGTCCGCGAGCAGGCCGACCCGCAAGAGGGTGTTGGCCATGATCCGCAGGCCTTTGCGGATGTTCGACCAGGAGGCGCGCTCCGGGCTCGCCGGCGGTTTCAGGCGATGGGGATAGGTGTGCTCCACGTTATAGGCGAAGCGGCGATAGAGCTCCTTCGGCTCGTAGGCCTGGGCGATGCAGTCGCGCCATTCGTCGCTGACCGTCGCATAGGGCCGCAGGAAGACGACGTTCGAATCCCGCTCTGGGTCCTCGACGATGCGGCCGTCGGCGGCCAGCCGGTCGTAGAGCGGGGTGCGCGGCAAGGCCTGCAGCAGGTTGATGGTGAGCATCGGGATGTTCGAGCGGCGGATGAACTCGAGCAGACGCGGGGCCGTCTGGGGCGTGTCGGTATCGAGCCCGAGGATGATGCCGGCGACCACTTCCATGCCGTAGCTGTTGAGCGTCGCGATCGAGTCGAGGATGGGCAAATTCGCGTTGTGATCCTTCGCCATGGCATGAAGCGCTTCGACCTCCGGCGATTCGATGCCGCAGAAGACGGTGTTGAAGGAAGCCTCGCGCATGAGGGACAGGAGCTCGGTGTGCTTGGCGATGTTGAGCGTGGCCTCGCAGGCGAATTCGACCGGATAGCCGTTGCGCTTCTGCCAGCCGACGAGATACTCGGCCAGCTCGCGCGCCGCCCGGCGGTTGCCGATGAAATTGTCGTCGACGAAGTAGACGGCGCCGAAAGTACCGCCCGCGATCATGGCGTCGAGCTCCCGCCCCACCTGCTCCGGCGTCTTGAGCCGCGGATTGCGGCCGTAGAGGGCGGGAATGTCGCAGAACTCGCAGCGATAGGGACAGCCGCTCGAGAACTGCACGCTGCCGATGAAGTACTTGTCGAGCCGTGCCAGGCGATAGGCCGGGACCGGAAATTCCGTGAGCGGCACCCGCTCGACCGTCGTGCAGCGCACCTGCTCCGGCGGCCGCCTGGGGTCGGCGTCGAGGAGCTCGATCAGCCGGTCGGTGCCGTCGCCGAGCTCGCCGATGTGAAGATAGTCGAAGTCCGGATAGTACTCGGGGCAGCCGGAGACCGAGGGGCCGCCCAGGACCGCGGGCTTGCCTGCGCGGTGCGCGCGGCTGGCGATCTCCGAGATCTGCGGGCGCTGCACGTGCATGCCGCTCACGAAGACGACTTCCGCCCAGTCGAATTCGTCGTCGCGGGCGCGCCGGATATTCTCGTCGACGAAGCGCACCTCCCAGCTCTTGGGCAGATAGGCGGCAATCACCAGCATGCCTTGCGGCGGCATGAACGCGCGCGTATTGCCGCGCAAGGGGTAGGCGTACTGCATCGTCCCGAAGGAGGGGGCGTAGGCGGGAAAAACGCAGAGTATCTTGCGCCGATGGCGCACGGACGCCGGCATGGCATAACCCCCATAAGCGCGCCGGGCGTGCGCCACGTGGGCGCAGCACCCTCGGCCCCTCAGCGCGGCGCGAAGACGTCGACCTTGTTCGCCCGGCTGCGGTAGACGTAGACGTAATGGGTATTGGGGTCGACTGCAAGCGCGTGCAGGCCGGGCTCCGAGGCGAACGACGCCACCAGCACGTCATGGTCGAGATCGATCGCTTCGACCAGCCCCGCCGCATCGGCGACATAGGCCCGGCGCAGCCCGGAATCGGCCGCGATCGCGCCCGCCTTCCCCTTGATCGGCACCCGGGCCACGGACTTGCCGGACTTGGCGTCGACGACGACGACCACGTTCGCCTCGGAGCCGGCCAAAAGCCGGTCCGTCTTGGCATCGTAGGCGAGGCTCGCGACGCGGCCGCCCGCACCGATCGTCCAGACGTGCTCGAGCTTGAGGCTCTTGGGATTGATCACGTCGATCACCTCGTCGACGGGCTGGAAGAGCCGGTCCTTGGCGAAGAGGTAGAGCCCGTTCCCGAGGATACCGGTGGGCGGGCTCGGGTGCAGCTTGAGGCCGGCCAAATGCTTGAAACCGCCGCGCCCCACGGCCTTGAACACGCTCATCTCCCCGCTTGCCGACGCAACCCAGAGCAGGCCCTGCTTGCTGTCGAAATAGACCGGACCGGGCCGCGCACCGACCGGACGCAGTGCTGCCGCCTTCTCGAAGGAGCGCTTGCCGATGACGAGGGCGGCCGTGTTGGCGGCATCGCCGATGAAGACGTAATGCTCGCTGAAGCCGATCTCGTGCGCCGAATCGATGCCCTCGATCACCTGGCGCACGCTGTTGCCGCCGGTCTCGATCACCACCAGATTTCTATTGGCCGCCTGCGAGAGCCATACCGTTGCCGTGTCGGAATCGTGAGCAATGGTGCCCCCCGATCCGCCTTTCGTTCCTGGAAGATCGATGGTCTTGATCTTCGCGTAGGACGGCGGCGTCCGCGCACCCGCGGATGGCGCTGCCGGAGTCTGGGCGAGTGCCACCTCGAAGGCGGCGCTCGCCAGAAGAAGGACTGCACAGAGCGCCGCCCGGCGGTTGCGAAGGATATCCACGCTCATCGGCTTATGGCGCCGCGGCCGGTTTCTTCCCGGCATTGGCCGCGAGGGCCGTCTCGCGGATCTTGCTCAAGGTGGTGCGCGTGGTGATCGCCTCGGGATCGAGGCTGAGCTCGATGAGTGCGGCGCGGCCGGCTTGGCGCGCGCGCGCGAATGCGGCCGCGAAGTCCGCCGTCCTCTCGACTTTCTCGCCGTGTGCGCCATAGGCGCGGGCGAGGGCCGCGAAATCGGGGTTGCGGAGGCCGGTACCGCTCACGCGCGCCGGATATTCGCGCTCCTGGTGCATGCGGATGGTGCCGTACATGCCGTTGTTGACGACGAGGAAGATGGGGGCGGCGCCATGCTGGACGGCCGTCGCGAGCTCCTGGCCGTTCATGAGGAAGCAGCCGTCGCCGGCGAAAGAGAGGACGGTGCGCTCGGGATGCGCCAGCGCTGCCGCGACCGCGGCCGGAACGCCGTAGCCCATCGAGCCGCTGATGGGGGCGAGCTGCGTGCCGTATTCGCGGTAGCGCCAGAAGCGGTGCACCCAGCCGGCGTAGTTGCCGGCTCCGTTGGTCACGATGGTGTCGGGCGGAAGCGCTTGGCACATCGCGGCGACGAGCTCGGAGAGATTGAGGGCACCCGGGCTGGCGACGGGTGCCGTATAGGCGAGATAGTGCTCGTGCGCGGCGGCACTTGCAGCGGCCCACGCCGTGCTGTCGACCGGCGGAAGCGCCTTCGCCGCCGCGGCGAACGGTGCCATGCCGGCGTTGATCGGCAGCTCGGCCTGATAGATCCGCCCGAGCTCCTCAGCACCGGCATGAACATGCACGAGCTTGAGCTGAGGCCGCGGGATCGCGAGCAGCGAATAGCCTCCCGTCGTCATCTCGCCGAGGCGAGGGCCGACGGCAATGAGGAGGTCGCTCTCGGCGAAAAAAGACAGGAGCCTCGGATTGGGCCCGATACCGAGATCGCCCGCATAGCACGGGTGCAGATTGTCGAAGCGGTCCTGGCGGCGAAAGGCGGTGGCGACGGCGAGGCGGTTGGCCTCGGCGAAGGCCGTGATGTCGGCAACCGCAGCCGCCGTCCACGTACTGCCGCCGAGCAGCAGAAGGGGCTGCTTCGCGGCCGCGAGCAGCTTGCGGAGCTGCGCCATGTCGCCCGCTGCCGGATGGGCGTGAACGCTTCTGTAGGGGCTCGCGTCCGCCACTGCGGCCGGCTCGCGCAGCATGTCCTCGGGAAGGGCGAGCACGACCGGGCCCGGCCGGCCCGAGGTCGCGAGCGTGAAGGCATGCGCCACCATCTCGGGGATGCGGCTCGGGTCGTCGATTTGCGCCACCCACTTGGCGAGCGGGCCGTACATGCGGCGGTAGTCGATCTCTTGAAAGGCCTCGCGCTCCTGATCGCCGCGTGCGACCTGGCCGATGAAGAGGATGGCGGGGGTCGAATCCTGGTAGGCCGTGTGGATGCCCACGCTTGCGTTCGTGGCCCCCGGCCCGCGCGTGACGAAGGCAATGCCGGGCCGCCCGGTGAGCTTGCCGTGGGCCTCGGCCATGTAGGCAGCCCCGCCCTCCTGTCGGCACACCACGAGGCGAATCTGATTGCGCGCGTCGTAAAGCGCGTCGAGGACCGCGAGAAAGCTCTCGCCCGGCACGCAGAAGGCCGTCTCCACGCCATGGATCTTGAGCTGGTCGACCAGGATCTGGCCGCCGCTGCGCGTGATCGGCCTTGCGTTCGTCACTTTGCCTCGCTGGCATCCCGGGCTGGAGGGACTTCCGGGCGGTTCCGTCGTTCCCGCCGGCTCATGGCGGACCGCCGGCCTGGAACACTAGCATAATCAGGATGAT
>DATJAC010000322.1:0-4015 GCA_035516655.1 Alphaproteobacteria bacterium
GGCCCACGCCGCCGATCTCGCCAAAGGCCATCCCGGGGCCCAGGCGCGGGACGACGCGCTCTCGCGCGCGCGCTTCGAGTTCCGTTGGCAGGACCAGTTCAACCTCTCCCTCGACCCCGAAACCTCGAAGTCCTTCCACGATGAGACGCTGCCCAAGGAGGCGCACAAGGTGGCGCATTTCTGCTCCATGTGCGGACCCAAATTCTGCTCGATGAAGATCACGCAGGAGGTGCGCGATTACGCCCTCTCGGGCATGGCGCAGATGGCGGAGACCTTCCGCAAGACGGGGTCCGAGATCTACCGGAAGAAGGAGGACCTCGAAGCCCTCGCCAAGGAGTCGAACCGCGCCCTCGGGGCGGATTGAAGGGTGCTGCGCGCTGCCCGTCGCGGGAAGATAGGTGTGCAGCGCCACCCCCCTCCCTACTTCTCCCCTTCAAGGGGGGAGGGGACTCCAACCTTGCCTTCCCCCTTGAGGGGGAGGTCGCCCGCGGCCGCAGGCCGCGGGCGGGTGGGGGGTCGCGGATGACGGGCCCCCGTTTCGACGACGCCTTTCGCGCCTCCTTGCGCGAGCTCCTGGAATGGCGCCGCGACGTGCGCCGCTTCCGGGCGGCACGGCCGCCCGCGGGTGCGCTCGAGCGTTTGATCGAGCTCGCCACGCATGCGCCCTCGGTCGGCCTCTCCCAGCCCTGGCGCTTCGTCATCGTCGAGGACGCCGCTCGGCGGCGCGCGGTGCGGGTGGAATTCGAGCGCTGCAATGCGGCGGCACTCGCGGCGCAGGCGGGCGAGCGCGCGCAGCTCTACGCCAGCCTCAAGCTCGCCGGCCTGGATGAGGCCCCGCTCCAGCTCGCCGTCTTCGCCGACCGCTCAACCGCGCAAGGCCACGAGCTCGGCCGGCGCACCATGCCGGAGATGATCGAATATTCGGCGGTGATGGCGATCCATACGCTGTGGCTCGCCGCCCGCGCCGAAGGTCTCGGCCTCGGCTGGGTCTCGATCCTCGAGCCCGCACGCATCGCGGAGATCCTCGAGGTCCCGCCGGCATGGCGCTTCATCGGCTATCTCTGCCTCGGCTACCCCCAAGGCGAGGACGAGGTGCCGGCCCTCGAGCGCGCGGGCTGGGAGGAGCGGCGGCCGGTCGCGCATTTCATCCTCAGGCGCTGAGCGGCCCTCACGCGAGCCCCGAGGACTCCGCGACGTTGGCGGTGACGAGGCGCGCCTCGGCGAGCTTGCGCTGGGCGGCGGGGAGGGCGGCCGACTTTCCCGAGGCGAGGCTCGCCTCGACGGCGGTCGAGTCGCTGGTGGCGACGAGCTGGCCGGTCTCGGCGTCGCGCATGCGGTGGAGGAAGCGGAAGAACTTGCGCCCGACGGCGACGAAGCCGCTCTCCACGAGGACGAGCTCCCCGCCCTTGAGCTCCTTGAGGAACTGGTAGCTCTGCCGCACCACCGCGATGCGCCGTCCCGCCTTCTTCATCGCGCGCGGCGTGATGCCGATCGAGCTCAGGAGGAACCAGGTCGCCTGATCGAAGCGCGCCACGTAGATTTGGGAGTTCATGTGCGACTCGGCGTCGTACTCCGAGGCGAGCACGGCACCCTTGAAGGTCTCGATCCATTCGCCCATCCAGCCCCTCCCTCTCCCTTCCCGACCCGCCGCCGCGCTCTTTCCCGCGGTCGGGCGATCTGACAGGATGGCGCCATGCCGTTTCCCGGTGTCGACCCTTGGCGTATGCAGTACTTCGAGAATGAACCGATCCCGGAAGGGGTCGTCGTTCCGATCGACGACGCCAACGCCTGGCAACTCTATCCCGCCCATCGCTGGGTCTACAACAAGCTCCTCATCTGCGAGACCCAGGGCCTGCCGCACGGCCCCCATGGCACGCTGCCGCGGCACTACCCCGTGTTCTCCAAGCCCATCTACAACATGCGCGGCATGGGTATTGGCGGACGCGTCGTCCGCTCCGAGGACGAGTATCTTGCCGCCCTCGAGCCCGGCCATATGTGGATGGAGCTCCTCCTCGGCCGGCACGTTTCGAGCGATGCGGCACTTCGCGACGGGGTTGCGGTGTGGTGGCGCCATACCACGGGAACGCCGGGTCCCGCCGGCACCTTCGATTATTGGACCGTGCACGCCGAGCCGGACCCGGCGCTCGAGAGCTATCTCGGGGCCTGGATCGGCCGTCATCTCCGCGGCTTCACCGGTATCGTCAATTTCGAGACGATCGGGGGGCGCATCATCGAATGCCACCTGCGCATGGCCGAGCAATGGCTCGATCTCAACGGACCCGGCTGGCTGACCGCGGTCGTCGGCCTCTATGCGCGCAAGGAGTGGAGCTTCGCGGCGGCACCCCGCGAAGGCTACAGCGTGGTGCTCTTCGCCCCCCACGGCCGGCACTGGTCGATCGAGCGTGCGGCGGTCGAGAAATTCCTGGCACGCCCCGGCATAAGCTCGATCCAGATCACCTTCGTGGAGCACGAGGCACCCGAAGAGCACGCCATGCCGCCGGGAGGCTTCCGTCTCGCCATCGTCAACAGCTGGGATTTGGATGCCGGCCGCGCCGTGCGCGACGCTTTGCGCCGCCTCTTCCGCGCTCGAGTGCCGGGTGGGAAGAGGGCCCGCAGCCGCTCCTAGCCTCAGCCGGCGGAGACGCGGTTGCGTCCTTCGTGCTTGGCCGTGTAGAGGGCAATGTCGGTGCGCGAGAGCAGGCTTTCCTCGCTGTCCCCTTCGGCGAACTCGGTGACCCCGAGACTCACGGTCACCCGCAGCTCCTCCCCTTCGGCATCGACGGGGGCGGCCTCCACCTTGGCGCGGATCCGTTCGGCGAGCGTCAAGGCATTCTCCTGATTGCACTTCCTGAGGAGGATGATGAACTCCTCCCCGCCCCAGCGGCAGGCGATGTCGGAGGTGCGCAGCCCGCTCGACGCCCGCTCCGCCACCGCCTCGATCACCCGGTCGCCGCGCAAGTGTCCGTAGCGGTCGTTGATCTCCTTGAAATGATCGATGTCGAGCATGATGAGCGAGAGCGGCTCGCCGGCGCGCCGCGCTTCCTTGGTCGCCTGGCGCATGAGGATCTCGTAGGCCTGACGATTGGCGAAACCGGTCAGCTTGTCGGTCGTGGCCATATGCTCGAGGCGGCGCTGAAAGCGGTTGATGGTCAAGGCGACCACCGTGACGACGATCGTGGTGACGATGAGCGCTATGGCGAGATTGGCATAGAGGGCCCGGCGGATGCCGGCGAGCGCCTCGTCCTCGACCTTCTCGACGAAGACGTACCAATGGAGCTCCGGGATGAAGCGCACGTTCAAGAGGTGGTTCCGATCGTGCGTGACGTACTCGAAGGAGCCGCCTTTGGCGTTGAGGAGCTTGTCCGCGATGGCGCTGAGGCCGTCGATCTTGCGGATGTCCTGGGCCTCCTGGCCGTCGCCGGTCACCACCGTTCTGCCCTGGTCGTCGACGAAATAGATCGTGCGATGATATTGCTGCTGGTAGTGCTCGATGAGCTGGCGCACCGAGTTGACCGTCAGGCCCACCCCGGCGGTGCCGATGAAGCGACCGTCGTAATCGAGGACGCGGTAATTGATGAAGATGGTGAGCGCGTCGCGGTGGGCCATGTCGAGATCGACGTTGAGCTCGTAGGGTGCCGTCATCTTGCGCACGCGAAAGTACCACACGTCGCGCGGCTCCGCTTCGGAGATCGTCTTCAGGATGCCGTCGGCGTAGTAGTATTTGCGCGTGCGCTCGGACACGAAGAAGGCGGTGACGGCGTTGTATTTTTCCTTGATCTCCCTCAGGTACTTGGTCATTTGGCCGACGTCCTCCTCCCCGCCCAGCACCCAGTCGCGGAGAAAGGTGTCGTTCGCCATGGTCGAGGAAATGTAGATGGGCCGCACCAGGTCGCGCTGGATCTCCGAATAGATGGTATCCGAAGTGAGCGGCAATTCGTCGGAGATGATCGAATCCCTGAGATCGCGCCTGGAGACCGTGAAGCTGACGAGGGCCGTCACGACGAAGGCAATTCCG
>DATJAC010000323.1:0-8390 GCA_035516655.1 Alphaproteobacteria bacterium
CGCCTGTGGCAGCTTCATTTGCAGCGTGTAGTCGTCGAGCGCCTGCACCGCGCTCTCGACGTTGTCCGCATTGAATCCGAACTGCGTGATGATGAACCCCGGCGTCTTGTTCAGCTTGACCACGCGCTGCAGGCTGAAGGCGACGTCCTCGGCGGTGAGCGGCTTGCCGCTCTCGAACAGGATCCCCTTGCGGATGTGGAAGGTGAAGGTGGAGCCGTCCTTGGAGACCTCCCACTTCTCGGCGATGTCGCCCACCAGGTGGGGCGCACCCGAGGGATCGGGGATCACCAGCTTGCGGTAGAGATTGCCGCAGCCCTCGTTGTTGGAGAACTCGTAGGACTCGGCCGGATCGAAGGCGCCGATGATGTCGTCGATCTGCTTGGCCATCGCCACGATGTTCTTGGGCGTCGCGGCTGCAGCGCCTTTGATGAGGGCCGGTGCTGCGAGCGGCGCGACTGCCGCCGCGGCGGCGGAAGCAAGGAGCGTGCGTCGAGTCAGCATGATGTACTCCCCGGATTGGCTTGTTGCGAGCTTGTCGGCTCCCTGGGTGCCCGGCCTGGCCGGGCGGTCGTGTTCGTTGAAGCCATTATAGCGGAGGTTGAGTGCGGCAGAAACTGGCGCCGAAGCCCCGGCGATGTTGCCTTATGGCGCGGTCCGGCTTGCCGGAACATGAGTGAAATCAATAGGATGTCTCACGGGCGTCGGCCCCGATCAAAACGAGCCGGGGAGGAGATCGACCAGCGCCAAGAAGAGGCGGATGACCACCACGAAAAAATCCACGATCCAGCCGGCGATCACCGCGCCGAGCGAATGCCAGAAGAGGGCAGTCACGGCAACCGCCGCGGCGCAAGCGGCGGCGAGCCGTAGGGTGAGCTTGGCGGCGCGCGACTGCTTCATGGACCGAATGCCTCTTGCGCGACGCACGCTGTCGCCCTGGTACCTGCCATCATAGAAGCAAGCTCCGCCTCGGCCCACCCCGGCCGCGATGCCCGCTCGGCCACGCTCGGCCCTCGGCGCGGGATCGCCCCCGAAAGTGGCCTGGCCACCCTTTCAAAACTGGCTCTTTTGCGCTACCTCTTTCGATGCCATCTTCGGTCGCGCCCGGCGCCGGTGCCGGCGCGCCGAGCGGAAGTCACGGAGGCGAGACGTGGAAACGATTCGGGTGGTGTGCGCGCACGACTGTCCCGACATGTGCTCGCTGCTCGCGCATGTGGAGGGCGGCAAGGTCGTGCGCGTGGTGGGCGACCCCGGGCAGCCGTTCACCGCCGGCTTTGCCTGCGCCAAGGTCAACCGCGACGCCGAGCTCGTCCATTCGCCGCAACGCCTCGCGACACCCTTGCTGAGGAGCGGGGCGAAGGGCGAGGGCAAGTTCGCGCCCATCGGCTGGGACGAGGCACTCGAGCGCATCACCGCGCGTTGGAAAGCCATCATCGCCCAATCCGGGCCGCTCGCCATCCTCGGCTACGCCTATAGCGCGCATCAGGGTCAATTGAACCGCGGGCTCGTGAACGGCCTCTTCCACGCGCTCGGGACGAGCCGCCTCCAGGGCGGTACTGTGTGCGACACCTGCTGCGAGACGGCCTGGGACATGACCGTGGGCTCGGTCGGCGGTGCCGATCCGGAGGCCGTGGTGCATTCCGATCTCATCGTCTCCTGGGGCGCCGATCTCGTCACCACCAACGTGCACTTCTGGGCCAAGGTCGAGGAGATGCGCAAGAAGGGCGTCGAGCTCGTGGTCATCGATCCCAGGCGGAGCAAGACGGCCGAGCGGGCCGATTGGCACATTCCGATCCGGATCGGCACCGACGCGGCCTTGGCGCTGGGCGTCATGCACATCCTGGTGCGCGACGGGCTCTGCGACCGCCGTTATATCGCCGAACATACGCTCGGCTTCGAGCGGCTCGAGCGCGAGGTGCTGCCGCGCTTCGCGCCGGAGGAAGTCGCCGCGATCACCGGCCTCAGCAGGGCCGACGTCGAGCGCTTCGCCGCCCTTTACGGCAGCACCCAGCGCTCCTTCATCCGTCTCGGCGAAGGCATGACGCGGTTGGCACATGGCGGGCAGGCGCTGCGCGCCGTGGCACTCCTGCCTGGGGTGACCGGTGCTTACCGGCACCCGGGCGGGGGCGCGCTCCTGATGACCGCCGCCTCCTGCGAGCTCAACTACAACGCCGTGCGCAAGCCCTCGGGGCCCGAGACGACGAGGCTCGTCAATCAGCTCCGTCTCGGCGAGGCGCTGCTCACGCTCGAGGACCCGCCGATCCGAGCACTCTTCATCGCCGCCAACAATCCGGCAGTGACCTGTCCCGAGGCGGGCAAGGTTCGCCGCGGCCTGCTCCGCGAGGACCTTTTCACCGTCGTGCACGATCCCTTCCTCTCGGTCACGGCGCGCTACGCCGACATCGTGCTGCCGGCTGCGACCTATCTCGAGACCGAGGACCTCTACCGCGCCTACGGCACGTATTATCTGCAATACGGCAAGGCGGCCGTGGCACCCCAAGGCGAGGCCTGGTCGAATTTCAAGCTCGCCCAGGCGCTCGCCGCGCGGCTGGGGCTCGAGGATGCGGCCTTTCGCCTCTCCGAGCGCGAGCTCGCGCGCGAGCTCTTCCGCGGCGCCGCCGGAATTGCCGCGACCGTCGATCCCGCGGGGCTCGCGGAGGCAGGTCCGATCCGCTTGGCCCCCGAGGGCGGGCAGCAGTTCAAGACGCCGTCCGGCAAGCTCGAGTTCTATTCCGCGACCCTGGCCGCCAAGGGGATCGCAGCCATGCCCGACTGGCAGCCCGATGCGGAGGAGGTGCGGGACGGCAGGCGCTGGCCGCTCAGGCTTCTGACCGTACCCGGCTATTTCCAGAGCCACACCGCGTTTTCCGGGGTCGAGTTCCTGCGCCGGCGCGAGGGGGCGCCGTTCTGCGTCCTTCATCCCGACGAGGCGGGCGCGCGCAAGCTCGAGCAAGGTGCGCGCGTGCGGCTCTTCAACGCGCGCGGGAGCGTCGGCCTGACCTTGCGCGTGAGCGACGAGGTGCAGCCGGGCGTGGTCTTGGTACCCGGTCAGCGTCCCGACGGGGAGACCCAGGCGGGCACGGTCAATATGCTCTGCTCCGACCGCTTCACCGACATGGGCGAGGGTGCCACCTACCAGAGTACGTTTCTCGATGTCGCGGCCTGGTGAGAATGCGATGAGCACGACCGAGATCCTGCCGCAGATACGGCTCGGCGACCATGTCGCGCGCGCGGGCTTCGTCTTCGTCGACGCCGAGGAGATGCTCGCAGCCCTCGCCCGGCACGGCGTGCTCGCCGACTGGCCCGCCTTCGCCGCGAGCTGGGACCGTCTCGAGCTCGACACCTACATGGCCGACGGCGGGCGCTATCGCCGGCGCCGCTATGCCGTGTACTCGGCGGCGGCGGACGGCCGCATCCGCCGCGAGGCGCATCAGCCCCACTATCAGAGCCGCGACTATAATCCGCTCAACGGCGGTATCGCCCGCTGGTTCGAGCCGATCGCCCCCGAGATCGGCGAGGGGCCGAGCATGCGGGCGATCCTCGCCTTCTGCCGCACGCTCTTCGGCGGCTTGGCCCCTGTTGTCGCGCGCTGGCACATCGAGGCGCACCAGTTCCGCATCGAGGCGCGCCCGGACGAGGCCGGCTTGCCCACGCCCGAGGGCAGGCATCGCGACGGCGTCGATTACGCGCTGGTCCTTCTCATCAGGAGGCGCAACATCAAAAGCGGCACCACGACGATCCACGATCTCGGCGGCAAGCTCCTCGGCAGCTTCACCCTCGCCCATCCCTTCGATGCGGCCCTCGTCGACGACGCACGCGTCTATCACGGGGTGACCCCGGTCGAGCCCCTCGACCCGAGCGTGCCCGCCTATCGCGACGTGCTGGTGGTGACGTTCCGGGCTGCGGATGCCCCGCGGACCTGAGCCTCGGAGCTACGGGCTCTCCGCGATCACGACCCGGATCGGCGTCGGGTTGAAGTCGTTGCAGGGGTTGTGGATCTGCGGGCAGTTCGAGATCACCGCGAGCGCGTCCATCTCCGCCCTGAGCTCGACGAAGGTGCCCGGCGCCGAGACGCCGACCGCGATGGCCGCGTTGCCTGCCGGCTCCACGGGTACGCGCATGAAGAAATTGATGTTGGGGACGATGTCGCGCCGGCCCATGCCGTGGCGCGAGAGCGCGGCGAGGAAGTTCTCGCGGCAGCCCGGGCAATCCTTGACCCCGTAGAGCATCTCGTTGCTGGGGGCGCTGCAGCAGCCCCCGATCGTGTCGTGGCCGCCGAAGCTGTCCGCGACGATGGTGAAGATGGGCCGGGCCACGTCCGAATAGAGCACGTGGCCCGTGGTGAGGAAGATGCTGCCGGCCGCCTTGATGGTATTGGGCGCGTGATAGCGCTCGAGGCTGTCGTGGGCGCTGTAGCAGAGGAAATCGACGGCCTGCCGGCCCTCCAGATCGACGATGCGGAGATGCCGACCGCGCTCGACGATGCCCGACCAGGGCTTGCCCGCCGGGACGACCTCGTCGAGCAGGATGCGGCGGCGGCTGGTGTCTTCTGTTGTCACGATGCTTTCTCCCTGGGTTCGATGCGGTAGAACTCCGCCGCCGTGCGCTCGAAGATGGCCGTGCGATGTGCCGGCGTGAGTGCCAGCCGCGAGAGGATGGCACCAAGGGCGTCCCACCATCCGCGGTAGGATGCGGCGATGTTGACGACCGGCCAGTTGCTGCCGAAGGCGAGCCGCTCGGGCCCGAACGCGTCCAGCACCACCGCGACGTAGGGCTCGAGCGTCTCCGCGCGCCACTCGATGCCCGCGCGTTCCACGAGGCTCGAGAGCTTGCAGCGCACGTTGGGCGAAGCGGCGAGCGCTCTCAGTGCCGTCGCCCACGGCTCGAGCTCGCCCGTGGCGGTGAGCGGCCGGCCGCAGTGATTGAGCATGATCTTGAGATCGGGGAGGCTCTCGGCAAGACCCAGTGCCTTGGGGAGCTGAGCGGGCGTGGCCAGAAGATCGAGCGTGAGTTGGCGCCGCGCCAGCTCCCCGAGACCAGTGCGGACCGCGGGGTGCCGAAGCCAATCCGCGTCCGCGCCGAAAGCGGACATGACGCGCAGGCCGCGAAACTTGGCGTGCCGCATGTAGCGCTCGAGCCGCGGGCCGAGATCGGCCGCCGTGACGTCCGCCCAGCCGACGACGGCGAGGACGAAAGGCTCCCGCTCGGCGAGCTCGAGGAGAAACTCAGTCTCGACCGGCTCTTCGGTCGCATGCACGAGGACCGCGCCGGAGATGCCGGCAAAGGCGCTCGCCTCCTTGAGGTCGGCGATCTCGAAGTCGCGGTCGATGCCGGCGATCTTGCGGCGGATCCACACCTCGTAGCCCGAGCCGCCCTTCCAGATGTGCACGTGCGCATCGATCGTCATGAGCGACATTTACCACGGCCGCGCAGGGTGGCATAGTTCGCTGCTCTCGAGGTGCTGCCGAGTGGCCGGCCACTCCGACCATCTGGCGCTGCAACAACGAACGGGGAGGCAGCCATGAGACGCACGCGCTGGATCGCAGCCTTTGTGGCGGCGCTCACGCTCCTCTGCGGCACGGCCGGAGCCGCGACGCTGCGCATCGGGTTGCAGGACGATCCCGATCCGCTCGACCCGGCGCGCAGCGGCACCTTCGTCGGGCGCATCGTGTTCGCCGGCCTCTGCGACAAGCTCGTCGACCTCGATCGGACGCTCGATATCGTGCCCCAGCTTGCGACTTCATGGTCGTGGTCCGCCGACAATCTCGCACTCACCATGAAGCTGCGGCCGGGCGTGGTCTTTCACGATGGCGAGCCCTTCGATGCCGCGGCGGTCAAGTTCAATATCGAGCGCTACAAGGACGCCGCCTATTCGGTGCGCAAGGGCGAGCTCAAGTCGGTCAAGGCGGTCGAGGCGATCGACCCCATGACGGTGCGCATCCTGCTCGCGACCCCCTATGCCCCGCTCCTCGCCGTACTCTCCGATCGAGCAGGCATGATGCTCGCCCCCAAGGCGACGGCGGAGGCGGGAGAGAACGTCGCCGCCAACCCGGTGTGCTCGGGTCCTTTCAAGTTCACCCAGCGCGTGGCGCAGGAGCGCATCGTGCTCGACAAGTTCGAGCGCTATTGGAACCCGTCGGCGATCCACCTCGACAAGGTGATGTACCTGCCAATTCCAGACCCGACGGTCCGGCTCGCCAACCTGCGCTCGGGTCAGCTCGACATCGTCGAGCGCGTCGCGGCAACGGACGTGAAGGCGGTCAAGGGCGACCCGCAGCTGCGCCTCGTCGCGAGTCCGTCGCTCGCCTACTACACCATGTCGATCAACCTGGCGAACGGCGAGGCGGCGAACAACCCGCTCGGCAAGAGTGCGAAGGTACGCGAGGCGTTCGAGTGGTCGCTCGACCGCGCGGCCCTCAACCAGGCCGTGTTCGACGGCCAATTCATCCCGAGCAATCAGGCGGAGGCCCCCGGCAGCAAGTACTACAACAGCGACTTTCCGGTGCCCAAGCGCGACCTCGCCGAGGCCAAGGCGCTGCTGAAGGAAGCCGGCGAGATGCATCCCGCCTTCACCCTCCTCGCCGTGAACAACCCGATCGACCAGCAGGTGGCGCAGGTGGTGCAGTCGATGGCGCGGGACGCGGGCTTCGAGGTCAAGCTCCAGGCCATCGAGCAGAACACGCTCATCGCCGCGGCGACCAAGGGCGACTATCAGGCGACCATCGTGCTCTGGAGCGGACGCGCCGATCCGGACGGCAACGTCGCCATCTGGCTCGCCTGCGACGGCTTCCTCAATTGGGGCAAGTGGTGCGACAAGAGCTTCGACGATCTTCTCGGCAAGGCGCGCGCGACGACGGTCGAGAGCGAGCGCATCGCCCTCTATAAGCAAGCCTCCGCGATCTACCTCGCCGAGCGCCCCCACATATTCCTCTACCACCTCAAATGGCTGTGGGCGACGAGCGACAAGGTGGAGGGCTTCGTGCCGGTGCCAGACGGCATCATCCGGCTCCAGGGGATGCGGGCGGGGCCTTAAGAGACCGCCTCGGAATGACTGGTTCGTAATGGCCTATTCGTCACCCCCGCGAAAGCGGGGGTCCATCTTTGAATCCCGATACCGGACGAAAAATGAGTTCCCGCTTTCGCGGGAATGACGGCGGATGGTGAGTAATGTACTGAAAGTAACGCATTCATTTTCGAGTCAACCACCAAGCTGCCCGCGCACCCAATCCGCGATCTCGCCGGCCGTCGCCTGCCACAGCGCGCGGTGCGCGGTGATGCGACCGAGCGCCTCGTCGAGATAGCGGATGCGGTGCGCCATGCCGAAGAGCCAGGGATGGAGGGAGAGCCCGAAACTGCGGCCCGCGTGCTCGCCCTCCTTGTGCAGCACGTCGATCGCCTCGCCCACGAGTGCCGGGTAGCGCCAGCTGTCGACGCGGCGGATCCAGAAGAGCTGCACGTCGTCCCACTCGACCTGGTTGGGGACGGCGATGAGCGGGGGCCCCACGCTCATGGCGTAGGGCTGGTCGTCGTTCGCCCAGTCGAGCAGGTAGTCGATGCCGGCCTCGGCGAGAAGGCGAGGGGTGCGGGCCGATTCTCCATGATCCTGGCCGAGCCAGCCGCGCGGCAGCTTGCCGGTCGCGCGCGCGACCGCTTGGATTGCCTCGCCGATGAAGGCGCACTCCTCCGCCTCGCTCATGCGGCTCGAGATGAGACGGGTCGCGTGACTGCCGTGGGCGACGATTTCGTAATCGCGCTTAGCGAACTCGGCGATGAGGGCGGGGTAGCGCGCGCACGCGGCCGAGCCGGCGGCGACCGTCGCCTTGATGCCGTGGCGGTCCAGGACCTCGAGAATGCGGAAGATGCCGACCCGGTTGCCGTACTCGCGCTGCGACCAGCTGCGGTAGTCGGGAAAGAAGTTGCCGAACTCGCTCACGAAACGGGAATCGCGCACGGCCTCCTTCGGCGGGTCGAGCTCCCAGTATTCGAGGTGGAGCAGCGCCCAGAAGGCGACGCGGGCGCCGTTCGGCCAGCTGAGCCGCGGCCGCGCCGGCATGGGCACAAAGCCGTAATAGGGATTGTCCATGCCGGGCCGCCGCGTGCTCATCTCACGCCTCGCGGCCGAGATGGCGCTGGAAGGGCAGAAGCGCGTGTGCTGTGTACCAGTCGACGATCTCCTCGCCCGTCGCTTGCCACACGCCCTCGTGGCCCATCATGTAGTCGAGCGCTCGGTCGAGATGACCGATGCGATGGGGCTGCCCCATCATGTAGGGATGCAGCGCCACGCACATGACGCGGCCCTGCGTCTCGCCCTCGCGGTAGACGGTGTCGAAGTGGTCGGTGATCATGCGCGCGAACTCCTCGCCCTCGGACGCGTAGCGGTAGAGCACAGCGTC